>JAYWEO010000250.1:0-3044 GCA_043779225.1 Prosthecobacter sp. | reverse complement strand
AATTTTTGCAGCACGACACCGCGCAGCCCGAGCGGCGACAGCCCGAGGATCCACACGCGCCGGCCTTCGAGGCTGAACATCGGGAAGACAAATCGCGTGGTGAGTGTGCTCAGCGTGAGTGCGCTCGCGGCGAGATTCAGATAGCTAATGAGCGTCTCCCAATATCCCTGCCGGAATTCGAGCGTCACGTTGCGCAGGTTCGCCACGTAGAGGCAGAGCAGGCCGAAGAAAATCATGAACTGCGTCCACTGCACTGGGTCGCGCCAGAAGACGCGGATGTCCTTGAAGATGAGCGCGACCATGCGCGGCGAGAGCGGGCGCAGCCTTGCCTGCAGCCAGCCTAGGAAAGTCGTGCGCTGGACGCGTTGCTTTTTTGCCGCGCTGTCGCGCTGCTGCCGCTCTGCCTGGGAACCTAATGCGGCGGACCAACTCCCATAATAGCAACGCCCGGCGACATCAAACGCCAGCATCAGCCCGAAGAGCGCATAGCTGAGCAGGAGCAGAAAATAGAACCGCCCATCCGCGCCCATGCCCTCGGTGCTCCAATTGCGCACGGCCATGGCGAGCCAGGAACTTGGCAGGAAGTGGTTTGTCGCGGCGCGCGAGCCTTCCATGAGCTTGGGAAACATCATCAGCTCGCCGGCATTCGTGACATCCGTCTCCGTGACCGGCTTTTTCCCGAGGAAGACATAGGCGAGCATCAGCCCCGCGAGCGCGATCAGCACGGGCTTCGCCCAGCGCGTCGAGAGCACGCGTACGACTGCGATGATGAGCCACGAGCCGAGGACTGCCGGGATGATCACAAACGGCACGTAGCCTAATGTGACCTGTACATAAAAAATCCATGGCACATTATGCACCACGCCATACGCCGCGAGCATCGGCGCGCTGAGGAATACGAGCGCCCACGATGAGATGCCGATGGCTTCGATGAATTTCCAGCGGTACACATCGCGGTGCCGCATCGGCAGCGAGAGGAACCATTGCGCCTCGCGATTTCGGAACAGGGTCGAGTAGCCGATGATGAGATTCGACACCACGAGCATGAGGAAGAAGAACCCGAAGATGAGAAACAGGATGCGCTGCGCGAGCAGCGGGCCGACGAGCGGGAAGCGGTAGAGGTATCCGAGCCCCGCGCGGAACAGCACGAAGCCAAACACGAGGTAGCATACGACAAACGCGGCGAGGATGAAGATGAGCAGCGGGGAATCCCTCCGCGACTTCGCAAACTGCGCACGCAGGCTGGTCCACCGCAGCCAGACGAAGAGCCGGAGCAGCCGTCCGGTGCTCGGGTGCGGGGTGGCTTCGGTGGACATGGCTGCACTGTGCATCACGGATGCTTCAGCAGCAATTCCTGCGCACGGCGCTCACCTTCCCGGCGCGAGTTCAAAGAGGAAGCCCTTGAGGTATTCCGTCTCGGGCAGCGTGAGGATGATCGGATGATCCGCCGCCTGCGAGAAGTTCGCGATCTGCCGCAGCGTGCGCTTCGCATCCACGGTCGCTTCGCGGATCATTCCGAGGAAATCACCGCGGCTGACGTGGTGCGAGCAGCAGAAGGTCGCGAGGACTCCATGCGGCGCGAGAAGCTTCAGAGCGCGGAGGTGGATCTCCTTGTAGCCGCGCAGCGCGTCTTCGAGCTTGCCCTTCGTGCGCGTGAAGGACGGTGGATCGAGGATGATCAGATCATATTGCGTGCGACCGTTGTCGTCGTCCGCGGCCTTGAGGAAATCAAAGACGTTTTCCGCGCGCACATCCACCGTGAGGCCGTTGCGAGTCGCATTGCTGCGGATGTGGCCGCACGCATCCTCGCTGATCTCGACGGCGGTCACGCTGGCTGCGCCAGCCTTCGCGCAGGCGAGTGCGAAGGCTCCTTGATTGGCGAAACAGTCGAGCACACGCCGGCCTTTCGCATGCGCGGCGACGGTGCCGTAGCTGTCCACCTGGTCGAGGTAAAAGCCGGTCTTCTGCCCGCGCATGAGGTCCACTTGAAAATCCATCCCGCCGATGCGGATCACGAAAGGCTCGGGTGCTTCGCCATGCAGCACACCGGTGCGCGGCTCCATGCCTTCGGCGATGCGCACCGGCGCGTCGTTGCGCTCGATGATGCTCGCGGGCTTTGCAATCTCGACGAGCGCGGCGACGATGAGATCGCGGCGCATGTCCATCGCGAGCGTGAGCGTCTGCAGCACAAGGTGGTCGCCGTAGCGGTCCACGATGAGGCCGGGCAGGCCGTCGCTTTCGCTCCACACGAGGCGGCAGGCCGTGCCGGAGACGCCGCGCTGCTCGCGATACTTCACCGCCTGCGTGATGCGGCGCAGGAAAAAATCGGCATCGAGCTCCTGCCGCTGCCGCGAGAAACGCCGCGCGATGATCTGTGATTTCGGATTGTAGATCGCGCTGCCGAGCAGGCGATCCTTGCCATCCTTCACCGCGATGACGCTGCCAGGCTCGGGATTGCCCCACGTCTTCAGCACCTCGGTCGCATAGACCCAGTCGTGCCCGTGCAGGATGCGAGAGCGTGGTCTGATGATGATTCCGGGCATAGGGTCGCGGACGTTACGCGTGTGCGCGGGCCTGTCGAGCGATTGCGCGATGCGGTGCCGGCGATTCGCCGGCCCGCGCTACTTGCGTCCGCCGAAGATGCTGCCGAGCAGCCCGCGCATGAGCGAGCGCGTGGCCTGGCCGGCGGCGTTGCGCGCGACGCTCTGCATGATCTTGTCGATCATTCCGGGCTTCTGCGGTGTGGCGCTGCGCTTTTCCGCAAGGGCGTCGGCTGCGCGGGCCTTGGCTTCACGCTCGGCGGTTTCCGCGCGGAGCTTTGCGAGCCGGGCCTCGGCTTCCGCGGCGGCCATCTCGGCGCGAGGGTTGCTCACGGGTGATGGGGCGGTGGTTGTCACAGGGGCGTCGGGATTCGTTGCGTTCTGTCGTGCTGCGGCGCGTGCGCGTGCGGCTGCGACGGCATCGAATGGCGCACCGGCGGCTGCCGCGGTCGCGGATGTTTTTGAGGCGGGGGCGGCTGCTGCGCCTTTCAACAGTTCATACGC
>JAYWEO010000249.1:0-4329 GCA_043779225.1 Prosthecobacter sp. | reverse complement strand
ACCCATCCTCACTTCGATCCCGCTGCAACTCCTCGCCTACCACACCGCCGTCGCCCTCGGCTGCGACGTGGACAAGCCGCGGAACTTGGCAAAGAGCGTAACCGTCGAATAGCGCCGTGGCCGGAATTTTCATCACCGGCACGGACACGGGCGTGGGCAAGACTCGCGTGGCGGCGATGCTCGTGCGGGCATTGCGCGCGGCGGGGGTGGATGCGGTGGGCTTCAAGCCGATTTGCTGCGGCGGGCGCGAAGATGCGGAACTACTCGCGGAGGCGTCGGGCGGCGCGGTGGCGCTGAATGATGTGAACCCCGTGTGGCTGCGTCCGCCGGCGGCGCCGTACGCGGCGGCGATGATTGAGGGGCGCATGGTGGACCTCGCTCTGGTGCGGGAGAAATTTGCGCAATTGAGCGCGGCGCACTCGACGGTGATCGTCGAGGGCGCGGGCGGCTGGCTCGTGCCGGTGGCGCGGGATTTTTCGATGGCGGATCTCGCGGCGGAGTTCGCGCTGCCGGTGCTCGTCGTGGCGGCGAATCGGCTCGGGGTGATCAATCACACGCTGCTCACCGTCGCGGCCATCCGCGCGCGCGGGCTGCGCTGCGCGGGCGTGATTTTGAATCAAGTACAACTGCCTGCGGACGGCGATGCGGCGGTGGTGACGAATGCCGGAGTGCTCGGCGAACTGGTCGACGTGCCACTGTTCGGTGAGCTCGCCTTTGGCGCGGAGGTGTTGCCGCCGACGCTCAGCAAGCTCGCGGTGTGAAGCGATGTTCAGCGCACCAATACCGGAGAGTCTTTGAAAATAGCCCAGTGCTTCAGCACTGGGTTGGCGGTTGTTGACAAGACAAAGTCCCGCCAGGGACGAAAGAATCGTTCTGCCGTCCCTGACGGGACTTGCCCCTCACTCACGACGGATCCCAGCGATGAATCGCCGGGCTATTTTCAGTCGGAAAAATCCGCCTTCCGTTTTTTCAAACCCGCCCCGCTTTTCAAACGCGTGCAAAGAGTATGCCCTACGCGCTGGCCGCGATGTTCACCCACACGTGGACGTGCGGGGCGCCGCGGAAATACCAGACCATGTTCGGGCCTTCGATCTGCCATACGTCCCACACGCCGTCGTTGCCGATGTCGCCGGACTTGTAGAATGCCATGTGGAGCTTCTCGAAGCCGGTGGCCTCGATGAACTTCATCGCTTCGTCGGTGTCCTCCTTGCGGAAGGGCGCGAGCAGGTCCCGCATCACTCCGTGCACGCCTTCACGCTGATCCTTCGTCATGTCGGCGACGGCGAGTCCCTCGATGTTGGCATTCTTGCCCTGGAGCTTCACGGTGTCGTTGCCGGTCTCTTCGCGTCCGCGCGCGAGGAGCGCCTTCTCGCGCTGCTTGCCGTCGAGCATCTGGAAGACGGCATTCGCGCGCTTGGCCTGATACCAATAGACATTGCCCGCGTGGTCGGCCTCCTCGTTGAAACTCTTCGCCGCGTGGCCGTAGAAAATCGGCCCGCCGAATGCCGCGCCTTCCACGCTGTCGCCGTCGCAGCGCCGCGTGCAGTGACGGCCCGTGAGGACGAACTCGAACTTGCCCGACGCCGGCTCGCCGAAGAGTGCGACGGACGAGTCCTCGAAGCCTGCCTTGCCGCTGTCATGCACGACCTGCTGCATCACTTTCTCCGCGTACTCCGGCGAGTGCAGGCCGAGGAAAATCTCGCGCACCATCGCCTGCTGATCCTTCGTGAAAAAGCTGCCGAGCTTCTCGTCCACGATGTGCCAGTTATTGTCCACGAGCGTGCGCTTGCGGTCGTCGAACGGGAACCAGACCTTCGCGCGCTGCGCCTCGGTGAGTGTCTTGGCGAACTGCTGCACGAGCGTCTCGCTTTTGCCACTCTTCGCAGCCTGCGCGAACGGCGCGATGGCGGTGGCGGCGAGTGCGCCCATCGTCTTTTTCAAAAATGCGCGACGCTCGATCCGCATCTGCGGCAGCGGTTCATTCACGACAAAAATGCGGGGCGTTTCGCAATCGGGGCACTGCGCGGGGAGCAAGGGAGTGTTCATGCGTGAAAAGCTGGACCTCTCCCGGAAGCAGCGCAAGCAAGCAGCGGGAGCCTCGTGAATGGCACTGAGAAAATGAAACTGCGCAATGCCATGATTTATCCCTTGCCAGAGCGGGGCGTCGCTGCCAGATTCCGCGCCCATTTTCCAAAGAAACAACGCTATGTCTTACGCAGTCATCAAAACCGGTGGTAAACAATACCGGGTCGCCAAAGGCGACACTCTCACCATCGAAAAACTCGAGGGCGAAGTCGGATCTTCCGTCACGTTCAGCGAGGTGCTCCTCACCGGTACAGGTGCCGACATCAAGGTCGGCGGCGACACGAAGGGTGTCTCCGTGACCGGCGAAATCCTCGCGCAGGAAAAGGGCCCGAAGCTCCTCGCGTATCGCTATAAGCGCCGCAAGGGCTACCACCGCACCGTCGGCCATCGCCAGCGCCTCACGAAGGTGAAGGTCACGGGCATCAACGGCTAAGACCGAAGTTTTCACTCAAACACTCACCACTCTACTTTTATGGCTCATAAGAAAGGTCAAGGAAGCGTCAAGAACGGTCGCGATAGCGTCAGCAAGCGACTTGGCGTCAAAAAATACGGCAGCGAAGTTGTCATCGCTGGCAACATCATCGTCCGCCAGCGCGGGACGAAATTCCAGCCGGGCAAGAATGTCGGCCTCGGCCGTGACTTCACGATCTGGGCGCTGATTGATGGCAAGGTTCGCTTCGACAAGGGCGGTCGCCGCATCAACGTGGACCCCGTCGCCTCGGCGAGCTAGTCGCACATCCAGTTTTACAAAAGCCCCGGCTGCGAAAGTGGCCGGGGCTTTTTGTTTTGCCCGCGAATGCCTCGCGCGCCGGACGAATAATTGACCGAGCGCCTGCCTCAGCGCTTCTGCGTGAAGTAGTAGATGCCGTCCTGCAGCTTCTCGTACTGCGTGCGCTCCGTGGACTTCAGATCATCGGTGACGCCGACCGGAATGACGTGGAGGCCATATTCATAACCCGGCTGCGTCTGGAGCGAGATGGCGAGACCGTCCCGGTAAATGTTCATGCGGAGCGGGCGGAGCTTCAGGAGCGGCGCAGGCCACGCCTCCGGTTGCACAGCAATGAACATCGGCCCCGCCGCAGGGAAAAACCGCGTGTACAGCCGCCCGGCCTCGCTGCGAAGCTCCGCGGCATCGGCGGACCGGAGACGCGAGAGCGAATTTGTCCGCGGGTCCGTGCATGCGGCGAGCGGCAGCATGGCGAGGAGGAGCATCAGACGCAGGAGTGACGTGGGGTTTGCGTTCATCAGTCGAGTCCGGCGACGAGCAGCACGATCTCACCCTTCGGCGGATGCGCGGTGTAGTGGGCGAGGAGTTCGGCAGGAGTGCCGCGGCGATATTCCTCGAAGGTCTTCGTGAGTTCGCGCGCCACGCAGAGCAGGCGCTCTGGCATCAGCGTCACGGCGGCGGTGAGCGTCTTCACGAGACGATGCGGCGATTCAAAAAAAACGGTCGTCTCCGTGCGTTCACCCGCGGCGCGCAGGTCGCGCTCGCGGCCTCCACTTTTCACCGGGAGAAATCCCGCGTAGTAAAATTTCTCCGCGTCGAAACCCGATCCGATCAATCCGGTGATGACGGCGCTCGCGCCCGGCAGCACAGTGAACGGGACGCCGCGCTCACGGCACGCGCGCAGGATGCGGTGGCCGGGATCGCTGATGCCGGGCATTCCCGCGTCGGTGATGATGGCGATCTTTTTTCCCGCCGCAAGCTGCTCGATGAACTCCGCGGTGCGCCGCGCCTCATTGTGCTCGTGGTAGCTCACGAGCGGCTTGGCGATCCCGAAATGCCGGAGCAGGTGGATGCTGTGCCGCGTGTCCTCGCAGGCGATGAGGTCGGCATCCTTCAGCACTTCGAGCGCGCGCAGCGTGATGTCGCCGAGATTGCCGATGGGCGTGGGGACTAGGAAAAGCATTGGTCGGCAGTTGAGAGTTGAGAGTTGAGAGGAAAAGCAAAGCCTTGCGCGAGTCGGCGAGCCACGGCGTTTCTCTCGCAGTCAAATGTCGGTTGAAGCGCAGGCGCTCGATTCTTCTCCGCTCAACTCTCAACTCTCAACTCTCAACTTCGCCCCCGGCCCATCACCAGCCTTCGCTGATGAGGCTGGAGATGCGCGTGGCGAGATCCTCGACGGCGAGCGGCATCGCCTGGCGCTCATCCTGCGCCGAGTCGGCGGTGAGCAGATCGGAGCCGCTCGATCCCGCGCTGACGAAGAAATCCGTCGTGCCGATCACATTTCGCTCGTCGAGCAC
>JAYWEO010000248.1:0-4715 GCA_043779225.1 Prosthecobacter sp. | reverse complement strand
AAGGTGCGCATCCTCGCGATGCCGGACGACCAACAGGAAGCCGCGCTGATCGTCGGCGAGATTCACAGCCGCAAGATCACGGAGGGGCTGAAGTGGGAGGACTTCGCTGTGCTCTTCCGCATGAATGCGCAGTCGCGGCTTTTCGAAACGACACTCCGCGACTTGAAAATCCCGTATCGTGTCGTTGGCGGGAACAGCTTTTTCGACAGCCGGGAAATCAAGGACGTGCTCGCCTACGCCGCGTGCCTGATGAATGCGGACGACGACGTTTCGCTTCTGCGCATCGTGAACACGCCCGCGCGCGGCATCAGCGACGGCACGGTGGAAAAGGCGACGACCGCGAGCATCCACGCGCGGTGCTCGATCTTTGCGATCCTGCGCGACGAGGAATTCCTCGCGACGCTCACTGCACGCACGCGCGGCGCGGTGGAAAAATTCATCTCCTTCCTCGACGACATGGATTTGAAAATGCACGAGCCGCTCGCGAACCAGCCGGGCGTCCTCCGCGCGCTGCTGACCGACAGCGGCTACCTCGCCGACCTCCAGCGCACCTGCAAGACGCCGGAGGAATGGCTGAAACGGGAGCAGAACATCAAGTACTTGCTCGATGACTTTCAGTCCTACCACGACGGCAAAGGCAAGGGTCTGCGCGAGTGGCTCGATGCGATGCTGCTCCGCCATGAGCGCGAGGAGGAAAAGGAGGAGGAGGTGAGTGGCGTCACGCTCATCACGCTGCACGCGTCGAAGGGTCTCGAATTTCCGCACGTCCACCTCGTCGGCTGCGAGGAGGGAGTGCTGCCGCACGAACGCTCAAAGCTCGAGGGCACCGTGGACGAGGAGCGCCGGCTGCTCTACGTCGGCATCACGCGCGCGAAGCAGACGCTCGCGATCACCTGGTGCCGCAACCGCACGAAATACGGCAGCGTGGTCTCCTGCGCGCCGAGCAGCTTTCTGAAGGAGCTCGATCCCGATCTCGTCGAGCGCTTCGACGGTGGCGAACTCCTCAAAAAGCCCGTGACGCAGGAAAAGGCGGCGGCGAATTTCGACGCGATCCTCGATATGCTCGGCAAGCTGTAACCGTGCTTTGTAACCGTGCTTTGTAACCGTGCTTTGTAACCGTGCTTTGTAGCCGCGCTTGTGAAAGCGCGGGCAAATACACTCTTCCACAAAAACGACGAGCCTTGGGACCGTGCATGAACCGCAGACCAGGCCCCTTGGAGTGCGGTGGCAAGCGTAAGCGCGACACCGCCTTTGCGACGCGCGTGCGAGCAGCGACGCCAGTGCGAATGCCTCACCTGTTCCCACCCGAAATCCCCTCCAAAGGCGGCGTGGCGCTTACGCTTCCCGCCGCACTCCAAGGTGCCCAGCGCGCCTCCATGCGTCCCCATAATTCTGGAAGTTGGTATTACTTCGGCAGTGTCGCCGGCGGAGGTACGGGAGCGGAAGCGGGAGCACCGGGCGCACTTGAAGGTGGCAGCGGGACCACCGGCTGGTCCCCGGAAAATGGCGCATGTCCCTCGGTCCTGATGACCGGCTTCACCGCATCGCCTTTCACACTGAAAGTGAACGGCTGCGACTGATACGTTCCGGTGCCCGCGGCTTCGATGGATGGCGTTCGCGGCTTCGCGAGGTCGAGGCGGCCGCCGATTCCGAAATCACCATTCACGTAGCGTCCTGTCGCCGGATCGATGCGGATCGCATTTCCATCGAGGATGAATTGCGCGCCTACCTCGCGCACTGTGCCGCCGTTCCAATCGAGCGGCAGCATCCCGTGCGATAGCTGCATGCTGCCCGCAAGCTTCAGCGCAGTGAGCGGACCGTCGGCATCCACCGTCCCGGTGAGTGTGCCACCGAGCGGCCAGTCCACCCCCGTGAGGCGTGAGACGGCGCGGATGTCCATCTCGCTTGCCTCAAGATGCACGCGGCCCACCGTATCGTCGTTGAGCAGCCGCGCGAAATTCACATCCGGCCAGCGCTGCCAGAGATCGAGCGGGAGAAATGCATCGCCCTGCAGGCACACTCGGTCGCGATGCAGCACGCGCAGGCCGCGGAGATTCACCGCACTCGGCCCGACGCTGATTCCCGCGGTGAGCACCGTGCCATTTTCCGCAAGGCGGAATTTTTCGCACTGCACCTCGCCGGGACGGTAGATGCCGGCGGCCTCCGCATCGAGCGGCAGCGTGCCACCGGGTCCGAGCAGCCGGAAGCGATTCAGCTTCGCGGAAAAATTTCCCTCGTGATTCATGCCCGTGCCTTTGCCGGACCACGTGGCCTCGATGCCGCCGCCGAGCGGAGCCGGCAGAATGTAGGGCGTGAGGACCGTGCGATACACTCCGAGATCGCGCGCGGAGAGACGCCATTCGCCGGAGTAGCTTCCGTCGCCGAGGCTGATGCGTCCGCTGCCGCGCAGGATGTCGTCGGCATGGAGCAGTTGCGCATTGATGATCTGCAGCTCGCGTTCGTGGAAAAGCAGCGCGGCGTTCAGGTTGTCGATCGGTGCCGTGCGCCACTGCAGACCGCTGCCACTCACGATCATCTGGCCCTCGTATTTTGCGGGGCTTTCCGGCTGTGCACCGCTGCCGCTCACCGCGCCGCGGAAGAACAACTGCCCGGCGGTGTATTTGAACTCCGGCAGCATGAGCGCCGACAGCTCCGTAAGGTTGCGGATGTCCGCATCCACCTTGAAGTCGAACTGCCGGTCCCACCACTGCACGCCCGGCTGCGGCAGCGCCATCGTGCCCTTGATCGCGAGCTGATTCTGCCCCTGCCGAAGCTTGAACTCGTGAATCTGCAGCCGCTGCTCGACGAGTGAAAGGCCGAGCACAAGCGAATCCCACTGGCGCGATTCCCACTGGAAGGCACCGGCATCGAAACGCAGCGTCGCCTCGGACTTCGCGACGTCGCTGGGCATTCCGTGAAAGGTGAAGTTCCCCGAGTTCAGCACACCGCCCGCGGCATCGCTCAGGCCGAGGAATGAGGCGAGCCCGCCCACGTTGATTTTTGAAAGGTTCCCGTTGCCATCGAAGCGCAGCCGCCTGTCGTGAAACGCGACCTCTGCGTCGGCTTCGATCTTGCCTCCGAATGCGGCGAACTCGGAAGAAAGCATCAGCTTCCCCTTGGCAAAATCCTTGAGCGACACGCCCATGCTCGCCAGCGTCACATCCGGCGCGAGCGTCATGCCTGTGATCGTCGCGCGCGATCCTTCCAGCGAAGTGCGCGCTCGCACGCCGGCAAAGGTCTTGCGGCCCGACTCCGTCCTCATCGCGATCTGCGAGGCACGCAGGACGCCCGCCGCCGTCTCGCTCAGCGAAAAATGCGCGCCGCTCACGCGCAGCCAGTCGTCGCCGCGATCGAGGATCAGATCCGCATTTCGCACCGTGTAGATCCCGGGCTGCGCGCCTTCCGCCTCCAATGCACGGCGCAACCACCGGCTCGGAGGTTCACCCGCGGGTGCAGCATCAGCACCGTGCGGCAGTGAAAGACGCGCGGCCACGTCGTCCATCTCCAATTCGCGGAACCAATGGCCATTTTCACCGATGGGAAAAAACCCCAGCTTGCGCGCACAGGCGCGCACCCAGCCGGCGACCGGCGCGGGGAAAATATTGCTCCATGCGAGCCACGCACGCGTGCGCCGGATCTCCACGCGCGTCACCGCTCCGGTATCGGCGCGATAGGTCCAGAGCAGGCTGTGAATGACCACCGGCTCAAAAAGATTCCCCTCGATGGCGCCCATCGAAAGCACCGCGCCACTCTGCCACGCGCGGAACTTCAGCACCGCGCGCACCACATGCGGAAACACCGGTGCCTGCACAGCGATGCACAGGAGCAGCACGGCGCAAAGCACCGCCAGGCGAAGGCACGCCAGGACGCCTCGTTTCTTTTTCTGCCGTGGCCTCGGGGAAACGGGCTCGGCGGTTGCGGACTCGGATTTCTCTATCACAGCTTTGCGCAGCCTAGGATGGCCCCGCTGAAAAAGAAAGGCTCTCTCGCAAGCGCGGCGCAGATGTTAAAGGCGACGCTATTTTTCCGGGATTTCACTCAGCTTCACCATGCGTCCTTCCGTGGCGCTCTTGTCCGCGGCGGCGATGACGCGGTGCGACTTGAACGCATCCGCAAAGCTCGTGAGCGGCATGTCCTTGCACTCCTCCAGCGCGTCGAAAAACGCCTGGAACTGCGTCTGATACGGATGGTCGCTCACGTCGCCGGAATCGAGCATCTTCATCGAGAGCTGCGACCACGTGTGCTTGTTCAGGCCGCCGAGTTTCTGGCTGTGAAATTTATTGTCGAGGATGCTGCCCTCGCTGCCGACGAGGTGCGTGTGAAAGTAGTACGGCTGGAGGCAGTCCACCACCGCCGCACATTTTCCGACCGCGCCACTTTTGAAACGCACGATGCTCGTCGAGGTCGTCGGATATTCGTACGCGGCGAAGACGGGATTGCTGCTCTGCGTGGAAAAGCTGCTCACCTCGGTGACTTCGCTTCCCATGCAAAGCAGCAGCGCATCGAGCGCGTGGCAGCCCGCGGTGAGCAGCGCGCTGCCGCCGAGCTTTTTCTTCGTATTCCAGCGATACTGGCCGTACCACGGGCCGATGCCGTGGTAGTAGTCCACCTCGCCATAGTGCAGCTTGCCGACGAGCTTCTGATCGATCACCGCCTTCGTCGCGAGGAACTGCGAGGACCAGCGGCACTCGAAGCACACGCACACTTTCGCGCCG
>JAYWEO010000247.1:0-10037 GCA_043779225.1 Prosthecobacter sp. | reverse complement strand
GTGCTGCGCGGGACGCGCCGCACGGCAGGCGGGACGCCCGCGCTACCCGATGCACGCCTTTCTGCTCCTTCATGCGTCGGGTTGTTTGTGCGAAGTGGTATGAGACGGATTCGGCTGGCTCTCCGCCACGCTCACGAGCCGCCGGATCAGATTCTCCCACGACACGCGTCCGAGCGGTGGCACACCCGGCCCGCGCACCACGGCGACGGTGCTGCGTGCCGCGCGCATTTTCCACAGCACGCTGAAGGCCGGTTCATTCGGCCCGACGGTCACGGCTCTGCGCTGGCACGTGCCCGCGTCCACATCGCGACGGCCTTCGAGCAACACCTCGAATGCATCCACGACCCCCGTGATCGCCTCATTTTCATCGGAGACGAGCCATCGCACCGGGCCGCGTTTCAGATCGGATGCGAGCAGACGGCTGATCGGCTCGCTCGCACGGATCACCTCACTCGGATCGATCGGCACCATCACGTCCTTCGCGGTCAGCGCGCGGAAGTCCACGACGTTGTGGATCATCTTGCGCTCCGTCGTGGAAATCGAACCGCTCCGCTCGCTCTCGGTGGTGATGTATTTGAAATCCTCGCGCCCGAGAAAAAGCCGCTGCTGCGCCGGACTGCGCGAACCAAACAGCAGCCGTTGCGCGCCCATGCCGATCCAATGCACCGGCGTGAGCACCAGATCCAAAAATCGCAGCGGCCCGGAAAGCAGCGCGAGCGCACGGTAAGGAAAGCGGCGGAAGAGCGACTTCGGCAGCAGCTCCAGACCGTAAAGATACAGCGGCAGATAAATCGCGAGCGCCACGAGATAGCCGTAGCGCCCCATCGTCGTCACGAGCAGGCGCGTGCCCAGCACGAGCGCGAAGATGTTCGCGAGATTCGTCACGATGAGCACGGTGACGAGCATGCGATCAGGATTTCCGAGCAGACCCTGCAGCACTAGCGCTGCCCGATCCCGCTGCTTTGCGCGATGCGCGAGCCGCACGCGGTTCACGGAGAAAATCCCGGCCTCGATCCCGCTGAAGACAAACGACACCAACAGGCACAGCACGATGATGATTCCCGAGATCATGCGCCTTCCTCCTCTTCTGCCGCGGCCTCGCGCACGAGCAGCACTTCATCCACGCGCTTGCGCGAGACACGGCGCACCGTCACCCGTAGCCGGCCGATTTGCAGCACCTGCCCCTTTTTCGGCAACTGCCCGAGCTGCGTGAAAATCAGCCCGCCAATCGTATCAATCCCCTCCTCCTCGAACGGCACATCCAGCGCCTCGGTGATGTCCTCCAGCCGCGCAGCGCCACTTGCGAGCACGCGGCCATCGCCGATTTCCTCGATGTAAAATTTCGCATCCGTCTGCGGAACGGCATCGCCGATGATTTCCTCCACGAGATCGCGGAGCGTCACGATGCCCTCCACGCCGCCATGCTCGTCCACCACGAATGCCATGCCCTGCGGATGGGAGAGAAAGCTCTTCAGCAGCGCGAGCACCTTCATCGTCTCGGGCACAAAGGACGGAACATCGAGCCGCTCCGAATAATGCACACCCGGATCGCGCAGCAGCGAAGGGACATCGAGCACGCCCTCGATATCATCCGGCGTCTCGCCATGCACCGGCACGCGTCGCAGCCGGCGCTGACGCACGAGGCGGATGACCTCCTCATTCGTCAGATCATCCGGCAGCGAAAACATCTCCACGCGTGGCGTCATGCAGTCCTTCGCGGTCTTGTCGCCGAGCTTGATGATTTCGGAAATCATCTCCGTCTCCGTCTCCTGCAACGTGCCCTGCGCCGCGCTCATCTCCACGAGCGTGCCGAGCTCCTCATCGGTGAGCTGCTGCTGCACGCGCATATTCTCCGGCAGAATCGCATCCGCAACGCGCTCGCTGCTGCGTTCCATCGCTCGGGACAGCGGGTCCACCAGCGGAAGCAGCCGCCCGAGCAGACGCGTGCCGAAGCGCACCACGAGCATCGGCGCACCGAGCCCGATCAGCTTTGGCACCAGGTCGCACGCGAATACGATGAGGGCAAAAATCAGCAGCGCGGAAGCCCAGAACGGAATGTCGAATCCGCGCTGGCCCTCGATCAGCGCCAGGCTGCCGATCATCAGCGGCGCATTTGCCAGCGCATCCGCGATGAGGATCGCATTCATCAGCCGCCGCGGATTTTCCATGATGCGCGAAAGCCCGTCGCCCAGTTCGCCGCGCTGCTTCTGCAACGCCTCCATGCGCGATCGTGGCAGCGCAAAAAATCCGGTCTCGAGTGCGGAGATCACCGCCGACAGCACCGCAAGCACGATGAGCCCGACGGCAAATGGGACGGCAAGGGCCGGGGGCATCAGGCCATCCTTTCGTCCGGCATCGGGAAAATCCCGCGAAGTTGAGTCAGCGTCCGCGTGTCTTGCACAGGCCTGCGAAGAATAGTGGCCGGAGAAATTCACGCGATGAAAAAAACTTCACCCGGCCCCGGCGATCCCCTGCCCGGCCCGGTGCTGGACCCGCACTACCTCGGATGGTTCACGCATTTCAACGCCTGCGGATACTACGAGGCGCACGACATCCTCGAAGTGCTCTGGCTCCGCACGCACGGCGCAGACCGTGATTTTTTCAAAGGCCTCATCCAGCTTGCTGGCGCATTCGTGCATCTGCGCAAGCAGTCCGAGCATCCTTCGCACGCCAAGCATGCGACGCGCATGCGCCCCGCCGCGCGCCTCCTGCAGCGCGGCATGCAACACCTCTTGCCTTACGGCCCCGTGCATCTCCAGCTCGATGTCACCGCCGTCTGCGCGCTCTGCGAATCGCTCGCGCACGACATCGAAAAGTCGGGCTTTGCGGCAAATCCGTGGAGCCCCGCGAAACCGCCACAGATCGGACTCATCGCGTGAACGGGCCGCACTTCGACGTCATCGTCATCGGCGGCGGCGCGGCGGGAATGATGTGCGCAATCACCGCCGGGCAGCGCGGGCGGAATGTCGCGCTCATCGAGCACAACGATCGCGTCGGCAAAAAGATCGCCATCAGCGGCGGCGGGCGGTGCAACTTCACCAACACCGGCATCGAGCCCGGCTGCCATCTCTCCGAGCGTCCCGACTTCAGCCGCTCCGCACTCGCGCGCTACACCGCGTGGGATTTCATCGCACTCGTCGAGAAGCACGGCATCGCCTATCACGAAAAAAAACTCGCGCAGCAGTTCTGCGACGGCAGCTCGCGCGAGATCATCGCGATGCTGGAGACCGAGTGCGCCGAGGCAAACGTGGAGACATTCACAAACTGCCGCGTGCAGGGCGTGGAAAAGGCAGACCGCTTTCGCATCACCACGTCGCGCGGCGAGTTCACATGCGACTCGCTCGTCATCGCCACGGGTGGACTTTCATTTGCAAAACTTGGTGCGACGCCCTTCGGCTACGAGATCGCGAAGCAGTTCGGCCATCGCATCACACCGCTGCGCCCCGGACTCGTGCCGTTCACATTTTCAAAATCCGACGAATCGCTCCACGAACTGAGCGGACTCGCGCTGCCCGTCATCACGCGCTGCGGGAAGACCGCCTTCGAGGAGGCGATGCTCGTCACACATCGTGGGCTGAGCGGCCCGGCGATTCTGCAGATTTCGAGCTACTGGCACGAAGGCGTGCCGTTGGAAATTGATCTCCTTCCCGATCCGCGTGCCAGCGAAACGCTGATGCGCGCACGCGCCACCGGACGTGATCTTCCCTCAGTGCTCGCCGACTGGATGCCGCGCCGCTTCGCCGAAGCATGGTGCGCGCTGCACGCGCCTGCGAAGCCGCTCGTGCATTTCAAGCAGCGCGAATTCGACGACACGCTGCGCCTGCTGCGCGCGTGGCCGTTTCGGCCCGCCGGGACCGAAGGCTATCCGAAGGCGGAGGTCACACTCGGCGGCGTGGACACCGCGGAAATCTCCTCAAAGACCATGGAGTCGCGCCGCGTGCCCGGACTGTTCTTCATCGGCGAAGTCGTGGACGTGACCGGCTGGCTCGGCGGCTACAATTTCCAATGGGCCTGGTCGAGCGGCCACGCCGCGGGCGAGGTGGCGTGACTCAGCGCGCGACGACGTCGCGCTTGCGCTTGAGGAAAGGATCGCTCGTAACCACTGCGCTGATCAGCGCGGACATCCTGTATTCGCCAGCCGCCATCTGCCGCTGCACGGCATCGATCGCCTGCTTGTCGCCCCGCTCGATACCGCGACCGAGCGCGTAGGTCATTATTTTCTGCGCAAACGCACGCGCGAATTTCTCGCCCTTCAGATATTTCTTCAGCCCCGCGAAACCGTCCACCTTCGAGCCGTCCGAAAATTTCCCGGATGCATCGATCCGGTTGTTCCCGTCCTGCGTGCGCCATGTCCCGATGGCGTCAAAATTCTCCAGCGTGAAGCCGACCGGATCGATCTTGTCGTGGCAGACGGAGCAGTCGGGATTCGCGCGATGCTGCTCCAGCCGGAGGCGCAGCGGCGCATCCTTGTCCACCTTGGTCTCCTCGAGTGGCGGCACATTTGCTGGCGGTGGCGGCGGCGGCGTTCCGAGGATCTGCTCGAGCACCCACTTGCCCCGGACGACAGGCGAAGTGCGCGTCGGCATCGAGGTCGCGATCAGCACACTGCCCTGCGAGAGCACTCCGCCGCGAGGCGAACCCGCCGGGATTTTCACGCGCTGAAACTCATTTCCCTGCACCGCTGGCAGCCCGTAGTGCTCGGCGAGCTGCTGGTTCGCGAAGGTGAAATCCGTCTCGATGAGATCGTAGATGCTGCGGTCCTCCTTCACGATCGCGCCGAAGAAAAGCCGCGTCTCCTCCTTCATCGCATCGCGTAGCTTCACACTGAATTTGGGGAACTTCTTCTCGTCAATCTCCACCTCATCCACGGCGCGGATTTGCAGCCATTGGCTGGAAAAATTCCGCACAAATTCCTGCGCGCGCCAGTCGGCGAGCATGCGCTTCACTTCGCCGCGCAGCATGTCGCCCTTGAGCAGTTCGCCCTTCGACGACAGCTCCATCAGCCGCGCATCCGGCATCGAGGACCACAGGAAATAGGAGAGCCGCGACGCCACCTCGTAGTCGTTCAGATTCCGCACCGCGCCGGGCTTCAGCGCGTCGGGATCGAGCTCCCAGCGGAAGAGGAAATTCGGCGAGCACAGCATCGCCTGCACGGCAACGCCCATCGCCTCGGTGAATGGCGCCTTGTCCGCCAGCGCCGCATCCGCGAGTCGTGCGAGCCGCTCCACTTCTGCCGCGGCGACCGGCCGGCGATATACTCGAGGGACGAGCGACGTGATGAGTTCGCGCACCGTCTTCGACTCCGCACCCGGCTCCGGCATGCGCGCAAAAATTCGGCGAAAACTTTCGCTCGGCTCGCTCGGCACATCCACCGGCCCGGTCGCACTGAATCCCGCGACATACACGTTCCGGTCGCCGCGCATCTTCGGGTCCGGGTGATTCGATTCGTTGTAGTTGTTCAGATACTCCACCCGCACGCGATGGCTGCCGGACTTCACGCGGATCTTCACTTCATACGGCGCGGGCCTGCCGCTGTTCTTCACGTCAAAGGTCGCGACCAGCGTGTCATCCAGCGACACCGCGAGCTTCGGCGCCTCGGGCCCGGCCTGATCGCCGTACGCGCGGAACTGCAGCACGTATTCACCGTCGCTGCGGAACTTCACCTCGATGCCCGCATCCGCCTCGCGATAAAAACCGAGCACGCCATTCGCCACCGGATGAATCCATTCCACGCCCTTCGACGCCTTCATCCGATCGCCACGGAATGACTCCGACGGTGCCGCCATTTTCTGCCCCGCGAGAATCTTCGTCACGATCTGATCCGCCGCCGAGAGGTATCGCTCCATGAGCAGCGGCTGGATCGTGAGCACGTCCGCAATCGTATCGAAACCGTACGCCGTCTCATCGCTGGGAAATTCCGACGGTTCGAAATCCACTGCAAACAGATCGCGGATCGTGTTGCGATACTCCGCGCGGTTCAGGCGGCGGAGCGTCACGCGTCCGGGATTTTTTTGCCCCGCTTCACTGCCGGTGAGCTGCCCATCAATCCACTGCACGATCGCATCGCGCGCACCGGCCGGGGGCTGGATTTTTCCTTTCGGCGGTGGCATCTCGTGGGATTCGAGCACCTCCGCGATTTTCTCCCACGCCTTGCGCTCGCCAGCCATGAAGCCCTTCTCGGCATACGGACGGAAATCAAAGTCGCCCTTCTGCTTCTCCGCGCCGTGGCAGGAAAAGCAGTATCGCTCGCCGAACTGCTTCATCTGCGGTGCCGTGATCAGCTGAGGATTGGCCGGCGGCTCGGCAGTCAGTCTGCCCGCGCCGCAGAGTGTGGCGAGGAGGCTGCACGAGATGAAAAGGCGGAGTCCGGTCATGTGCGGTGTTCTATGCACCAACGATGGCGCAATTAGGCAAATTCGCCAACGCATGCCGTGCATAAAAACAAAAGCCGGGAAGCAGGAGTCCGTCCCGCTTCCCGGCCAGAAATGGATGCACGCCCAGTACGTGCGAGCTGCGCAGGGACTTACTTCGCCTTGCCCGTGAGGCCCGCGGACTGCAGCGCGGCCATGACTTCCTTCGGACTGAAATCACCCGTGACTTCAAAGGAGGTGACCTTCTTCTCGGCGGTGTCGCCGGTGACGCCCTTCACTTTCGAGAGCGCCTTCTTCGCGGCAGTCGCGCACTTGTCGCAGCAGAGATGCACATCATCGACTTTCATCGAAGTGACCTTCCCCTCCTTCGCGCCGCTGGTGTCCTTGAGCGTGACATCAGCGCTTTCGCTCCTGCCGAAGTAGCCCGCGGCCACCAGCGCATCCGCGGCGGCCTGCACGGATGCCTTGTCCGCGCCGGTCAGCGTCACGGTGCCCGCATCCTTGTCCACGGCAGCGGTCACGCCCTTGGCCTTCGCGACAGCCTTTTCGGCGCCGACGACGCAGCCCTTGCAGCAAAGATGAACGCCGGAAATTTTGGCGGTGGTTTCAGCGCTCGCAAAATTGGCGAGCGCGGTGGCGGCGATGAGTGCGAGGATGGATTTCTTCATGGATGTGATGTCGTTGGTTGGATTTGAAAATGGGAGCGTCTGTCCCTGCTCGAAGACCCGCGTCGGTCTGGGAACTTTGACGACATTCGCGAAACAGGACTACGGCAGTTCCTTGATCTGGATGTGCCGGTATTCCATCTGGTCGCGGTCCGCTTCCAGCCCGATCGGGCCGGACTCTGGCAGCTTCAGCGCGTCCTCCAGCACCTCGCCGTTGCATTCGCAGTGCGCGACGTTGTCCTTCACCGTCACGATGATCGTGTTCCACTCCTGCGGCTTGTATTTCTTCAGCTCCTTATAAGGCCCAGCCACGAGATAGTCGCGGCACTGGAGCTGCGGCTTGCGCAGGAAGATGCCGCTGTCCGCATTCACCGCAGCGCGGAACTCGATTTTCAAAATGAAATTCTTTGGGAACACCTGCGTCGTCCACAGGTCGCGCCGACGCGGCCCCTTCGCCTCGTTGTGCGGATTCACGACGAGGATGCCATCCGGCTTCGCCGTGAAGCGCCCGTCGCTCGCCTCGGCCTTGCCGTCGAAAGTCTCCAGCACCTTCTGCTCCTTGTCGCGATAGCCCCAGCCCGTGAGATCCTTGCCGTTGTAAAGTGAGACAAAGCCCGGCTCGGGTTTCCAATCCTCGGCGCGCGCGAGGAAAAGCGCGGACAGTGCGAGGGCGGTGGTGACGAACGGGATGCGGAACGAGCGGAGGGATTTCATCCCGCGAGAATTGCGATGCCGCATCCATCGCCGCAAGCGCGAACTCGCCCATCGGACGAATGGCACGACCGGCTCGATGCCATCCGCAATTGCGATCCTGTGGATTTTCCGGCAAGCGTCTCCACATGGAAAAAAACCGCCTTGAGGCATTCAGCGACGGCGTCCTCGCGATCATCATCACCATCATGGTGCTGGAGCTGAAGGTGCCGCAGCACGCAAAGCAATTTGCCGATCTGGAGCCGCTTCTGCCCGTGTTCCTCAGCTACATCCTCAGCTTCCTCTACGTCGGCATCTATTGGAACAACCACCACCATCTTTTCCAGTCCACCAAGCGTGTCACCGGCGGCATCCTGTGGGCAAATCTCCACCTGCTTTTCTGGCTCTCGCTCTTTCCGTTCACGACCGGATGGATGGGCCAAAACCACTACGCCCCTGTGCCCACCGCCACGTATGGCTTCGTGCTGCTCATGGCCGCCGTCGCCTTCTCCATTTTGCAGCGCAAAATCATGGCCCATCAGGGTCGCGACTCGATCCTCGCGGCGGCGATTGGCGATGGCTGGAAGGAAAAACTCTCGACCGCATGCTACGTCTGCGCCATCCCGCTGGCGTTTGTCAGTTCGTGGATCGCGGGCGGCCTGTATGTCTTCGTAGCACTGCTCTGGCTCATCCCCGACCGTCGCATCGAGCGCGTGCTCGATGAGCGCGAGGAAAAGTAAGCACCGTGGTGTCCTCCTTTGGATTTTATTACAAAGGGCACGAAGGGCACAAAGACGAACCATCAGAGGTGGCTCGTCTCGAATGGCTTCCTCTTTGAGTTCTTCGCGCCCTTCGCGGTTCAGATTGAGTCACTCTACGCCATTTACATTGCCCGCACCGCCGCACACGTTGCGCTCCCTTCGGAGAAACCAACATTCCGCAGGCAAACCAACCCGCAAAAGAAAAAAAACCATGGGCGACAAATCCCCGAAGTCTAATCAGAAGAAATCCTCCCAGAAGCAGGCCCTGCAAAGCAGCGCCGTTCAGAAGCAGAAGCAGGCGCTCGACGCGAAGGCCGCCGCGGCGAAAAAGAAGAAGTAGCCTCGCGCTGCGGACGCTCCGGAGAGCAAGGAACCGCAGTTCATCGCATCCCGCCCGCACCCGGCGGACATGGCAGCAAAGCCGCAGAGGAGCGCTCCTCTAGGAAATTTTTTGCCCTGGAAAGCGTACCGGATTTCACGGAGGGCCAAAGGCCCGCATCCATACCAGCCCAGGGCAACGCCCTGGGAAACCGGCACCCGGGTACCCAAGGGCTGAAAGCCCGATCCATCCCGCACCATCGCGCCGTAATGGATCGGGCTTTCAGCCCTCTGACTCTTTTGCCTGCGGTTCCCTGAGGCGCTGCCTCAGGCTGGCACGGGTTGCGACTTTAGCGCTCAGGACAAGCCAGACTTCCAGTACATCCTCTGAGCAAGATTTCGTTCTCCCTCAGTTCCAGCCTCAAGCCAGCACGCCCTTCACGACTTTCCCATGCACATCCGTGAGCCGGTATTGCCGGCCTTGGAAGCGGAACGTGAGGCGTTCGTGATCGATCCCAAGCTGGTGCAGCACCGTCGCCTGGAAGTCGTGGACATGCACCGGATTCTCCACCGCATTGAACGCAAACTCGTCGCTCCCGCCGTAGCTGATGCCGGGCTTGATGCCACCGCCGGCCATCCAGATCGTGAACGCATACGGATGGTGATCGCGGCCCCACTGCGCGCGGTTCGCGATGTCGCCCTGGATGAATGGCGTGCGTCCGAATTCGCCGCCCCAGATCACCAGCGTGTCATCAAGCATACCGCGCGACTTGAGATCCTTCACGAGCGCGGCGGCGGGCTGGTCGGTGTCACGGCACTGGATTTCAAATTGCGTGGAAAGATTGCGATGATGATCCCAACCCGCGTGCAGAAGCTGCGTGAAGCGGCAGCCGCGCTCGGCGAGGCGGCGTGCCATGAGGCAGTTGTAGGCGAACGATCCGGGACGCTTCACATCCGGACCGTACATCTCCAGCACGCTCGCGGGCTCCTTCGAAAAATCCGTCAGTTCCGGCACGCTGGCCTGCATCTTGTAGGCCATCTCGTATTGCGCGATGCGCGTGACGATCTCCGGGTCGCCGTATTCCTCGAAGTGCCGCTGGTTGAGCTTCGCGAGATCGTCGAGCAGGCCGCGGCGCACCTCGCGCGACACGCCGTCGGGATTCGAGAGATAGAGCACGGGGTCGCCGCCGCCGCGGAATTTCACGCCCTGGTATTTCGACGGCAGGAAGCCG
>JAYWEO010000246.1:0-6454 GCA_043779225.1 Prosthecobacter sp. | reverse complement strand
TACGATTTCGAGTGAGGCAAGGCCGACGCTGTGCGCCACCCGCATGAACTGGACTGACCCGGAGACCATCGCCAAGTTCGCGAAGATCGTGCTGACCGATCTCGTGCTCGCGGGGGACAATGCCCTCGTGATCGCGCTGGCGACGCGGGGGCTGCCGCCGAGGCAGCAGTTCTGGGGGCGCATCTTCGGCGCGGGCGGAGCCGTGGGGCTGCGGGTGCTGTTTGTCTTTGCCATCACGTTCCTGATCAAGATCCCGATCCTCCAGCTCGTCGCCGGGCTGCTGCTCCTGTGGGTCGCCTGGAGGCTGGTGTGCCCGCAGGAGGATGCGCTGGACGCGGCGGCGCACCCGGAGCACGCCGGGAAGCACACGGCGGTCTCGCTCTGGCATGCGGTGCGCCTCATCATCGTGGCGGATGTGGTGATGAGCCTGGACAATGTGATCGCCATCGCGGGCATCGCCAAGGAAGGGAGCGATTCGCCGCATGGGGAGATGACGCTGGTGGTCATCGGGCTCCTGCTTTCCATCCCGCTGGTGGTGTGCGGCAGTGCGCTGATCTCGTATCTCATGAGCCGCTTCCGCTGGCTGATCTGGCTCGGTGGCGCCGTGCTCGGCCACGTCGCGGGGAAGATCATCTTCCAGGATCCGACCGTGCTCGGCTGGCTCGGCGTGCCGGCGGCGGCAGGCATGGCGGAATCCGAAGTCGTCCGGCGGATCGCAGCGGCGGCTCCCTGGGTGCATACGGTGGTGCATGGGGTGCCGTGGATTTTTGCAGGGATGCTCTTCGCCCTCGGCGTCTGGTGGAGCCGGCATCCCGCAGGCACGGAGGTCGCTGACTCTTCCGACGGAAAATGAGCAAGACACCGGAACCCCAGCACGCGACGACCGCCGAGGAGGTGCTCGATCCGATCAGCGCGGATCTCCACTCGTTGCTGGAGGTCGCGAAAGGTCAGGCGATGTCCCTCGGCCAGATCGAGGCGCACCTGAAGGATCGCGGCTACGCCCTGCTCGTGCTTTTCCTGGCCGCACCGTTTCCGATTCCGAACATCCCCGGCCTGTCCGTCCCATTCGGCATCGCGATCCTGCTCATCGGCATGGCGTTCATGCTCCGGCGGCGTCCCAATCTTCCGCAATTCATCCTCCGCCGGACCATCGAGTTCCCGACGCTCCAGAAGGTGATCCCTTTCGTCGCCCGGCTCATGGAGCGCCTCGAGCGGTACATGAAACCGCGGCTCCGGTTCCTCATCACAGGCCCGATCAACAGCAGCCTGTTCGGACTCGGGATTGTCTCCGGCGGTTTCTTCCTCGCGCTGCCGCTGCCCATCCCGCTCACGAACGGCCCGCCGGCGCTCTCCATCATTTTCCTCGTCGTCGGAGTGCTCTGCAAGGACGGCCTCATGGTGATCATCGGCCACCTCCTCGGGATCGCCGCGTGGGCCTACCTCGCCCTCTGGATCTACTTTGGTGCGCGCATCCTCTCATGGCTGCACTCGTTCTGGGATCCCCTCTGGAACTGGATGAAACATCTGTTTTGAAGAAAAAGGCGTTTGCAATGCGCGCCGCAAGCTGGTTTAGAAAAACACACCGATGAAACGCCTCCTCCTCAGCCTCACCGCCTCCCTCCTCGCCACCACTGCGATGGCCGACATTCAGGACCCGCCGATGCATGAACACAATGCGACCCGCAAGCTCGGCCGTGCCTGGGCGAACATCCTCTACGCGTCCGCGGAAATCCCGCAGACCATGCAGCGCGTGACGGAACTCGAGGGCGACTCGGCCGGCGCCGCATACGGCTTCACCAAGGGCCTCGGCCGCATGCTCGTCCGCATGGGCGCGGGCGTGTATGAGCTCGTCACCCATCCCTTCCCGACTTACAAGCGCTCCTACCGCCCGGTGCTGCGCTCGAATGTCCCGTGGATCCACGGCGGCTACGAGGAATTCCCGCCGGAGTGGGGCTTCCAGAGCAAGCGCTCCTACACGACCACCATGGATCGTTACTAGGAACGGACTCCGCTTTCCCATGAAGGCTTCCGTCATCCCTGGCGGAAGCCTTCGTCTTTTTCACGGGAGCCCCTGTTTTCTTTTATGGCTGAATTTGTCGAACTGCAGATCACCGACGTCGCATTTGGAGGCGCGGGCGTCGCGCGTCACGAGGGCAAGGTGTACTTCGTCCCCTTCACCGCGCCCGGCGACAGCGTCCGCGTGAAGGTGACGCGCGCGCAGAAGAAATTCTCCGAGGCCAGCCTCGTGTCCGTGCTCGCCCCCTCGCCCGATCGCACCGAGCCGCAATGCGAATACTTCACCCGCTGCGGCGGCTGCGCCTACCAGCACATCACGTACGCGCGGCAGCTCACGCTGAAGCAGCAGCAGGTCGAGCAGACGCTGCGACGCGTGGGAAAATTCGCCGAGGTGCCGATGCGCCCCATCGTCCCCGCGCCGGAGCCCTACGCATATCGCAACCGCATCCGCGTGCATGTGCAGGACGGGCAGGCAGGGTTTTTCACGCACCGCTCGCACGCCCTGATCCCGATCACGCACTGCGCCATCGCACGGCCCGCCGTGAACGACTCGCTCCGCGACCTGCGCCGGTCGCCCGCGCGCGACGGCGACTACACCCTCTTCGCACGCGACGGCCACGAGTTCTTCGAGCAGACGAATGATGAAGTCGCCTCCGCGCTGCTCACACTCGTCGAGCAGACCGTCCGCCGCGAGCAAGCGCTGCTGCTCGATGCGTACGCCGGCGCGGGATTTTTCTCACACCGCCTCGCGCCGCTTTTCGGGCAGGTCATCGGCATCGAGGAAAATGAGCACGCCGTGGAGCGCGCACGCGGCAAGGCCGGCGCGAACGAGCGCCACCTCCTCGGCGACGTCGCGATGCTCCTCGCGGAAATCCTCGGCGCGCACCCGATGGACCGCACCACGGTGATCCTCGATCCGCCCGCAATCGGCATTTCGCCGCACGTCGCGGATCTGCTCGCCGCCGCGCGTCCCTCGGAAATCCTCTACGTGTCCTGCAACCCCGCGACCCTCGCGCGCGATCTCGGCGCGCTGCGTTCGGCGTACCGGCTCGCATCCGTCACCCCTCTCGACATGTTCCCGCAGACTGCGGAAATCGAGGTGCTCGCCGTCCTGCACCCGGTCTAGGCTAGCTAGCTAGCGTGGCGGCTTCTTCGCTGCGGCGGGCAGCTTTGGCTGCGTGCCTTCCGCGGGCGCATCGGCCGGGGTCATCACCTCGAAGGGCACGAAGGTATTCGCCGGCACCGCGACCACACCCGCAGACGGCTTCAATCGCCGGTGCGCATTGATGAAATCCACCGGGCTGAAATAGACCTTCTCGTCCTTGGGAAAACGGTGCCGCGCCATTCCCACCCGGAGATCCTTGCGGATCTCCAGATGCAGATGCGCATCGTAAAGCCCGCCACCCGTGCCGATGGTGCCGAGCTGCTGGCCGCGGCGAAGCTGCTGATTTTCCCGCACGTGAATCTGGTCCAGATGACCGTAGAGCGAATCCGCAAACTTGGTCTGCCCGCCCTCCTCGTAGGCATGCCGCACGATGACTACATTCCCCCACCCGTGCCCGAAATTCTGCGCAAAGACCACGACCCCGTGCGCGATCCCATACACCGGGTCGCCGAGGTCCGTGTTCCCGCCGCCCTTTCCATTCCAGTCATCCCCGAGGTGGCCATTCGCACGGTAGCCACGCGCGCGATAATAGCCCTCGGCATCCGGCTTCCCGACCGGGAAATCAAACCCGTCCGCCAAGAGCGTCCCAAGCACGTCCCCCCCCGGCGCAGGACACGCGAGGAGCACGAGACTGAGGAGCGGGAGGACGAATCGCATCGGGGGTGCGCAAATTACAGGACTGCGGCAGCGGGACGCAAAACCTCAATGGCGACCTTCAATGCCTGCCCCACAGGAGCAGGAGGAGCACGCCCACGCCGATGCGGTACCAGCCGAACCCGGTGAACGTGTGGCTCCGCACGTAGCGCAGCAGCCACTTCACCGCGACGAACGAAACCGCCGCCGCCACGACGGAGGCCAGCGCCAGCACAGCCCAGTTTTCATGCCCCGCACCCGCGTCCGCATGCCGCAGGGCCTTGAAAATCTTCAGCCCGCTCGCGGCGAGCATCGTGGGGATGCCGACGAGGAAGGAAAATTCCGTGGCCGCAGGCCGCGACGCACCGAGGATGAGCGCAAAAAGAATCGTCGCGCCAGAGCGCGATGCACCGGGGAAGACCGCCGCGAGGAGCTGTGCGAGACCGATCACGATGGCGACCTTCCACGAGATTTCCTCCGAGCCCTTTTTCCCGCGCAACATCCGCTCGACCGCGATGAAAAGCACGCCGCCGATCAGAAGCGCAAGCGCGACAGGCGTGATCAGCTCGGGAAGTTTGAAGCCCTTTTTCTCCAGCACAAATCCCCCGGCGCAGGTGATGAAAAAGGCGACCGCGATTTTTGCCAGCAGCGCCTGGCTCGCGGGCTCGCGCCAGCGGCAGAGCATCTTCAGTCGCGGCCAAAAGAGCGGCAGCACCGCGAGCACTGCGCCTGCCTGGATCACGACGTTGAAAAGATCGCTCTGCCGCGGCAGCCACTGCTCGGCGATCAGCAGATGCCCGGTGGAGGAGACGGGGATGAATTCCGTCAGTCCCTCGACGATGCCGAGGATGATGGCGATGAGCCAAATGGACATGAGGATGCCGTGGGGATCGAAATATCGTGCGCTGCCCGGGCCGCAGCCTCAGACCGCGTTCTCGCCGCGCTCCTCGGTGCGGATGCGGATGGCTTCCTCGACGTGCGACACGAAAATCTTTCCGTCGCCAATCTTGCCCGTCTTGGCGGACTTGATGATCGCCTTCACCGCGGTGTCCACGCGATCATCCGACACGACGATGTCGAATTTCACCTTGGGCAGGAAGTCCACCGTGTACTCGCTGCCGCGATAGATTTCCGTGTGGCCCTTCTGCCTGCCAAAGCCCTTCACTTCGGAGACGGTCATGCCCTCGATGCCGATTTCGGCGAGTGCTTCCTTCACGTCCTCAAGTTTGAACGGCTTGATGATGGCTTCGATTTTTTTCATGCTCCCGCAGTGGTAGTGGCGTCGGCGCTGCTCGGCAAGCATTCCGTCACACTCTCTTGCGAAGCCGCGCCGGTCTCAGTGCCCCACCGCGAAGACCGATTTCCAAAACCACCAGAACAGCGCGAGCACCGCGATGAGCGCCACGACTCGCCAGAAGGGATGCAGCGCCGGCTTTTCGCCCCAGCGCACCTTGCCGTCGTCGTCCTCATGCGCCTCGTCGAGAAAATCCAGGCCGTCGTACACCCCGGCATCCTGCTTCCAGCCGGATTCATGGCACGCCCCGCAGCCAGGGCAAGCGGCGGAATTCGGCGGCACCTCCTCGTGGCACACAGGACAGACCAATGGTGATTTTTTTTGCGGTCTAAGCATCGCCCCGTTCGTTGGCCCGCACAAAGGCGGGGTTCACCCGATGCCGCGTGCCGAGCATCGTGCGCAGCGGATCATCCTTCTCATTTCCAAAGCCGTAGTGCAGATGCCGCACCCAGCCCTCGGCCTGGCTGAACCGCCGCGACTGCCTGCCGAGCGCCGTCGAAAATTCATCCATCGTCCGCAGATAGCTGTCCATGCCCTGCGTCTTGTCGAGCCACTCCTTTTGCGAGGCATGGCACGCGAGCGCCGCGCGTTTGCGCGCATGGACGGATGCCGTGTCCACGAACGCCTCGGGAAAGACGCGCCGCCGCACCGGCGTCCGCTGCCCGTGCGGCATCGCGTGGTAAATGACACACGGATCGAGCAGCGGCGTGCGCTGCGGGATCGAGCGGTAGTTCGGCACACCGCGCACGAAGGCCGCCGTCACCGCGAGCCGCGCCGTGATCATGTGATCCTCCATGTAATCCTGCACCGCATGCGTGAGCACCACCGCCGGCTTCGCCGCGCGCACCACCGCGCACACCTTGCGGATGTTTTCCTCCGTGTAGAAAATGGAAAGGTCATCGCCGATCGGCGCGTGCCAGGTGGCGCCCATGAGCTTCGCCGCCGCCTGCGCCTCGCGCCGCCGCGTGCGCGCCGTCTGCGCCGCAGTCATCACCGTGCTGCCCATATTTCCTGTGGAGAGATTGCAGCAATGGATCTCCCAGCCCGCATCGCGCAGGAGCAGGAGCGTCCCTGCCATCACGAATTCGATGTCATCGGGGTGTGCGGCGATCGCCAGTGCGGAAGGCATGGGGCCGAGATAAAATGCGCGCCGCCCTTTTGCCGAGCGCAAACATCCGCGCCGCACACTTGCCGGATTTCCCCGAGGTCGCTTTATTCTCCGCCCGATGCGCCCAGCAATCTGCAAATGCCCGAACCACGCCGGCTGCCTCCTCGCGTACCACGGCGACGACATCGAGATCGCCGACGACGCCCCGCTCATCTGCCCCGAATGCGGCACCGCCCTC
>JAYWEO010000245.1:0-6398 GCA_043779225.1 Prosthecobacter sp. | reverse complement strand
CGCAGCTCATGGTGGTGTGAGGAAGGCCGAAGGCTGACCTTAGCCCAGCCTCCAAGCATCCTCAGGGCGCGCCGGTGAAAAGCCGGCGCGCCTTTTTGCTGCGCATTGCGCTTCCAAACGGGAGGAATCCGTGGGAGAAACTGCGCCTGCTCCTTCTCCCGCTCCCCATCCGCCGACTGCCATGAAAAAGGGAATTTTCTCCGCGAAGCAAATCGCCACGTATCACCGCGATGGCTATCTGATCGCGCGCCGGTTCTTCGACAAGGAGGAGGTCGGGCTGCTGAGCCGGGCGGCGCATGAGGACCGGGTGCTGGACCGGCATTCGTTCAGCCGGGACGATGGGACGGGGGCGAAGGTGCGGCTGTCACTTTGGAATCATCCCGGCGATGGGATCTACGGGATGTTCGCGCGGTGCAAAAAAATGGTGGATGCGGTGGAGCAGTTACTCGGCGATGAGGCGTATCACTATCACTCGAAGATGATCATGAAGGACGCTCGCGTGGGCGGTGCGTGGGCTTGGCATCAGGACTACGGCTACTGGTATGAAAATGGGGTGCTGACGCCGAATCTGTGCAGCGTGTCCATCGCGGTGGATGCGGCGACGCGGGAGAATGGGTGCATGCAGGTTCTGAAGGGTTCGCATCACATGGGGCGCGTGGATCATGTGCTCTCGGGCGAGCAGGCGGGTGCGGACATGGAGCGGGTGCGCGAGGCGATGAAGCGCCACGAGCTGATTCACTGCGTGATGAAACCGGGCGATGCGCTTTTCTTTCACTCGAACGTGCTGCACGCCTCGGCGAAGAATGATTCCGACAAGCCGCGGTGGTCGATGATCTGCTGCTACAATGCGCGGAGCAATGATCCCTACAAGGAGGGGCAGCACCCGCGCTACACGCCGCTGAAGAAGGTGCCGGATGCGATGATCCGGAAGGTGGGCGCGCGGCGCTTCGCGGATACGAAGGCGAATGTGGCGTTCCTCGATGTGAAGAAGGACACGAGCGCGCGGATGCTGAAAAAGAAGGCCACGGCGCGATGAAGGTGTGCTGCCAATTTTGAAACCACGAATGGACACGAATCGACACGAATGCAGGTGGGCCAGGTGCGCGACCCGCAATGTCGCTCCAGCTTTTCCACTGCCGCCGATGCGCGGCTGAGCGGCTGCAAAAAACATCCCCGCCCATGAAACGCACAGCTCCTCTCCCCCACTTGCTCCTCGTGCTCGCATGGGCGGTTTCCGCAGCGCATGCGGCAGATGAGTCGGCGAAACCCGAGGTTCCTGCGGCTGCGGCTGCGGGAAAAGTCCGGGTGCAAATCCAGCAGAGAGCCGTGCCGCTCGACAAGGCGGGCGCACCTCCGGCGATCCCGGATGTTCAGGAGCTCCGGTTTCAACTCAATGATGTGAAGGCGCAGATCGCGGACGCGACTGAGAGACTGTCGGCGGCAAAGATGCAGAGGCAGGCACCGCCGGTGATCCTTTTGCCAGGCATCCCGTACATTCCGCTGCCGAATCCTCTCGCAAAATGGGACACGAGACCCGGCTACCTCGGGGTCGTGCTCGACACCGACACGGACCAGGAGGCTGCAGAGGAGGGCGCAAAAAATGATGCGCCAAAAAAGATCACGAGCGTGGGCATCGGGAGCGTGGTGAACGACTCGCCTGCGGAAAAGGCGGGGCTGAAGGAAGGTGACCGCGTGCTGACGCTGGAAGGCAAGGAGGCGAAGACTTCGGCGCAGCTCCGCGAGATGATCCGCGCGCTGAAACCGGAGCAGGAGGTGAAGCTGAGCGTGCGGCGCGATGGGAAGGAGATGGAGCTGAAGGCAAAGCTCGCCGCGGCGCCGGAACAGATCGCAGGCGGGCAGATGCTCAGGCTGAACGGGAACATCGTCATAGGCGGAATCAACGCCGGAGGAGATGAGCCGCAGGCGGTGCCGGGTGTGGTGACATTCCGAAACACGACATCCTCGACGCGCAGCACGAGCAGTACGGCGCTGGGCGCACAGGCAGACAAGGACTCGGTGACGCTGCGCGATGGCAATCGCTTCCTCGGAAAGATCCGCGGGATGGATCCCGCAAAAGGGCTGACGCTGGAGCGCGACGGGCAGGCGGCGCTGGAATTGATCGAGGAGGAAATCAGTGCGCTGACTTTTGCGGAGCCCAAGAAAACCGACGATGCCCCGAAGGTCGCGACCACCGTGAAGACAACGGCATTGCCAAAGGTGGTGCTGCAACTCCGCGACGGAAGCATCGTGTACGGCGAGACGCTCACGATGGAGAAAGGCATGCTGCGGATCACCTTGCCCGTTGGGCAAAGCGCTCCCGGAGGGCAAAGTGCAACCGGAGGGCAGAGTGCTGCCGGAGGGCAGGCCATCGAAATCCCGAGGGAGCACGCGCAGTCGGCCACGCTCTCGGACGGCGAGTCGCCGCAGATCTACGAGGGGCCGACGGCGATGACGGGCTGGACGAGCGGGCGCTACACCTCGGCGCAATGGGAATACAAGGACGGCCAGCTCCGCTGCACCGGCAATGGTCCGATCGGCCGCAATCTCGGGCGTCTCCCTGATTCTACCGACATGTCGTTCGATGTGAATTTTCCACGCCAGATGCAGCACGTCGGCGTGATGCTTTTTTCCACCGGCGTGAATGAATCCGCCACCGGAAATCTGTCGCTGAACTTCAGCCCGGATCAGATCTCCGGCAGCCACTACGATGGGAAGCGCTCGAACCAGTACAGCGCAGTTCAGGAGCAGAAAGGCCCGAGGGATTTTTCCTCGAAGCCCGAGAAGGTGCACTACCGCATCCTCGTGGACCGTGTGAACGGCAGCGCGCTGATCTACGTGAACGGCCAGAAGCGCGCCGATTGGAAACTCTCGAAGGTGAAGCCCGAGGACCTCGGGAAATGCGGCGGCGCATTCAGCATCACGCCGCATGCCTCGATGAGCAACGTGACCTTCCAGCTCAGCAATGTGCGCATCCTGCCGTGGGACGGAAAGGAGCCTGCCCAGGACGCGGCCCCTGCCCCCGCCAAGGGCGACCAGACTTTCACGAGCGACGGCAGGGCGAAGGGCGGGACGATTGAACGGATCACGGACACCGAGATTTTCCTCGCGACCCCGGACGGGAAAACGCGCAGGGAAAAGACGGTCTTCCTGCGCTTCGCCGAGCCTGCCGCACCGAAGGAAAGTCCCGCAACCGTGGCGATGGCCCGGCTCAGAAATGGCAGCGAGATCAGCGCCGCGAAAGTGCAGGGCACCGGCGACGTGCTCATTGTCACCACACGCTCCGGCCCGGAAATCACGCTGCCATTCGCGGCGCTGCGGTCCCTGGACTATCTGCCGCGCGCAGGACAGGCCGAGGTCGTGCTGAAGAATCTCGACATCCTCACGCTCAACGATGGCAGCCAGATCGCAGGCCGGGCGATCCTTCCATTTGCCGACAGCAGGATGAGCTGGAAGATCGCCGGATCGAAGGCGCCGCTGGAATTTGCGTCGGAGAAAGTCGCCGGCATCGTTTTTCGCGGTACGGAAAGCGGGCGGAAGATCACTCCGCTCAAAGGCGACAGCGTGCTGCGCCTCGGCAATGGCGACTGGCTGCCCGGCGACGTCGTGTCGCTCGATGGCACACAGCTCGTGATGAAGACCGATCTCGCGGCGAGACTCACCGTGCCGCTCTCCGGCCTGCGCGCCGTCTATCTGAATGCCGATGCCGCCGCCACTGTGGCCGACGGTGCGACCGGGCCGGACCTGTGGAGCGAGGGCTGGAATCCAAACCGCTCGAATGGCGTGAGGCAGATCGCCGATGCCTCGGCAAAAAATGAGCGGCCATGGAAATACTTCGACGGCGGCTACACGGTCATGGGCATCCCGCGCAACAGCCAGCAGACCATCTCGCGGCAGTGGCCGGCGTACTCCGGCGCGTATGCGCTCAATTTTGAAAGCACCACGCCAGGCCGCTCGACGTATTTTAACGCGCAGATTTTCAACTCCAAGGACGAGCGCACCTTCTCCGTCCAGGCGAGCGGCACGCGGCTGTACATCTATTACAATCCCGGCTTCTCGCGCCTGAACCGCGCCGGGATGGCCGCGCCGAAGCAGCTCCAGATCGACAACAAGAATGAAAGCGGAAAGGCCCGCGTCTCACTCGTATTCGACCGCCCGGCGAAGACCTTCCGCATCATCGTCGGCGGAAAGGAAGTCGGGAAGATTGCCTTCAAGGAAGATGAGGCGAGGGAAGCGCTCGACGCCCGCGGGATGACGCTTACGTCCTCGTACTACAGCTCGGTGAGTGGCAGCCACAGCCGCATCGAGCGTCTCTGGTTTGCGCCGTGGAATGGATTGCCGGAAAAGACTCCCGGCGGCGCGGACAAAACGGCGGACAAGGCACCCGAAAGAGACAACGCGCCTGCACCCGAGGCAGAGGCAAAAGCGGTACCCGCACCGGTCATCTATCTCGCGAATGGCGATGATTTCTCCGGCATGATTGACAAGATCACTCCCGATCTCGTGACCGTGACCTCCGACGCCGGCCCGCTCGAATTTCCCGCCAAGCGCATCGCGTGGATTCATTTTCCAAACTGCTCGGAACCCATCGCGGATCATTTTCCGCGCCTGCGCTTCCACGACCGCGGTCTGCTCTCCGTGAACGATCTCCGCATCGGCGGCGACCGCGTGCAATGCAAGACCCTCGCCGGACAGCCGCTCGACTTCCCGCTCAGTGTCGTGAAGGAAGTCATCTGGCGTCCCATCGCCGACAAGTAGGACGAGAGAACCGCATTGTTCGACAGCGCATCCGCCCCGTAGCATCGGCGGCATGACACAGACACTCCTCGGAAAAACCGCACTCATCACCGGCGCAAGCAAGGGACTCGGCAAAGCGATGGCGCTCGCACTGGCGAAGGCCGGCGCGAGCATCGCACTCGTCTCGCGCGACGAGGCGCGGCTGAAGGATGTCGCCGCGGAGATTCGCGGCAGCGGTGGAAATGCGTCCGTCTTTGTCGCCGATGTCACCGACGAGGCGCAGGTCGCGAAGGTGCGCGAAGGCGTCGCCGCGCAGTTCGGCGATGCGCTGCACATCCTCATCAACAACGCGGGCATCAACATCCGCAAACCCATCACCGACTTCACGCTCGCCGAGTGGAACAGCGTGCTCACCACGAATCTCACGAGCGTCTTCCTGCTCTGTCGCGCATTCGTGCCGATGATGAAAGGCCGCGGCTACGGTCGCATCATCAACATGACCTCGATGATGTCGCACATCTCGCTGCCTGGCCGCACGGCATACTCCGCGAGCAAGACCGCGCTGCTCGGCTTCAACCGCGCGCTCGCGCTCGAACTCGCGCCAGACAAGATCACCGTGAATGGAATCAGCCCCGGCGTGTGCGACACGGAGATCAACACGCCGCTGATGCAAAACCCCGAACTGCGCGCGCAATTCCTCGCGAAGATTCCAGTGGGCCGCTTCGGCGAGCCCGATGAAATCGCGAAGCTCGCGCTCTATCTCTGCTCCGAGGATGCGGGCTTCATCACCGGCACGGATGTGATCATCGACGGCGGCTGGACCGCGCAGTGATTCACGAAAGACGCACGATGCCGCTGCCCTTGATGATGCGGCCAATCACGCGGGCCTTGAGCTGCTTCGCGACCTTCGCGACGTCCTTCTCCGCGACGACGACGGCCATGCCGATGCCCATGTTGAAGACCTGATACATCTCGGCGTGATCCACTTTCCCGCCGCGCTCGATGTGCTGGAAAATCGCGGGCACCTTCCAACTGTCGGTCTTGATCACGGCCTCGCACGTCTTCGGGAGCACGCGCGGGAGATTGTCCACGAGGCCGCCGCCCGTGATGTGCGCGAGGCCCTTCACAACACCGTGCGGGAGCGCGGCCAGCGCAGGCTGGTAGTTGCGGTGAACGCGCAGCAGTTCGTCGGCGAGCGTGCCCTTCACGCCGTCGAGCTTGCCCGTGAGCTTGAGGCCCATCTGCTCAAAGAGGACTTTGCGCGCGAGCGTGTAGCCGTTCGTGTGCAGGCCGTTCGATTCCATGCCGAGGATCACGTCGCCCACACGGATGCGCGAGCCGTCGAGGAGCTTCGGGCGATCCACGACGCCGACGATGGTGCCGGCGAGATCGTATTCGCCGGGCTGATACATGCCGGGCATCTGCGCGGTCTCGCCGCCGACGATGGCGCAGCCCGCGGCCTTGCACGCTTTCGCGAAGCCCTTGAGCAACTGCGTGAAGACCGCGGGCTCCAGCTTTTCCGCGCCGATGTAGTCGAGGAAGAACAGCGGGCGCGCGCCGATGACGGCGATGTCGTTCACGCAATGGTTCACGAGGTCCTGGCCCATCGTGTCGTGGCGGCCGGTCATGAAGGCGAGCTTCAGCTTCGTGCCCACGCCGTCCAC
>JAYWEO010000244.1:0-7786 GCA_043779225.1 Prosthecobacter sp. | reverse complement strand
AATCATCCTGCATCTCGTGCGCTCGCCGTGGGTGCAGGTGGATGCGGTCGGCGTCGCGATTCTCAGCAAGCGCGAGGACATCGCGAATGTGCGCATCCGTTTTGAAAATGGATGCGTCGCAAACATCACCGCGAGCCGCATCAGCCAGGACAAGGTGCGGAAGGTGCGCGTCTTCCAGCCCGATGCGTATCTCTCGCTCGATTACCAAAAGCAGGAGGGCTACCTGCTGCGACTCGCCGGGGAAGGGGAGAAGGAGAGCTCGTTCCTCGGGAAAATTTTCGGCCTCGCGACGGATGCGACGATCATCACGGAGTTCGCCGGCAAGCGCATCGTGCGTGAGCCTGTCGCGATCGACAAAGACGAGCCGCTGAAGCGCGAACTCGTGTCCTTCGTCGAGTGCGCACGCGCCGGTGCGCAGCCGAAAGTCTCGGGCCGCGAGGCAACTGCCGCGCTGGAACTCGCACTGGAAATCACGCGGCAGATCGAAGCGGCCAACGTGAAGCCCGCATGAGGTTCTACGTCGTCGCAGGCGAGGCGAGCGGGGATTCGCGCGGCGTGGAGCTGATGCGCGCCCTGCGCGAATTGCGCCCGGACATCGAGTTCCTCGGCGCGGGCGGACGCGAGATGAAGGCATTCGCGGGCGATACGATTTTCGACTGGGCCGATGAGGCCGTCGTGGGCCTGTGGGACGTGCTGAAAAAATACGGCTACTTCCGCAGCCAGTTCCACCGGATGCTCGCCGAGATCCAAGCCGCGCAACCGGACGCGCTCATCACGATTGACTACCCCGGCTTCAATATGCGCCTCGCTAAGGAAGCCAAGCGCCGGATGCCGAAGCTGCGCACGATCCACTACATCTCGCCGCAAGTGTGGGCATGGCACCGCGGGCGCATTCCGAAGATGGCGAAGTTCCTCGATCTCATGCTGTGCCTGTTTCCATTCGAGCTGCCGCTGTATGCAGATGCCGGATTGCGCGCCGTATGCGTCGGCCATCCGCTGCTCGATTCGCTCGCGGTCGAAAAAATGGATCAGCCGCGCGATGCGTCGCTCGTCGCGCTGCTGCCCGGCAGCCGCGGCAAGGAAGTGCGGAAGATTTTCCCCGTCATGATCGAGGCTGCGAAACGGCTGAAGCAATCCCGCCCGGCGCTGCGCTTCGAGGCCGCCGCCGCGCGCGAAACGCTTGCGGACGAAATGCGCACGATGCTGCAGGCACACGGATGCGATACGGCCTTTTGCTCCGTCACACTGCGCAATGCTCACGAACTCATGCAACGCGCCGGCGCGGGGATGGTGTGCAGCGGCACGGCGACGCTGGAGAGCACATTCTTCGGCCTGCCGATGGTCATCATTTACAAGGTCGCGTGGCTCACTTGGGCCGTCGGAAAACGCCTCGTGAAAATCCCGTGGCTCGGCCTGCCAAATGTCCTCGCGGGCCGCGAGATCATCCGCGAATTTTTGCAGGACGACGCCCAGCCTGAGGCCATCGCCGGGGAGATTTTCCGCCTGCTCGAAGATTCATCCGCACGCGAGGAGCAGCAACGCGCGCAGGCCGCAGTCCTCGCGAGCCTCGGCGAACGCGGTGCGGCGAAGCGCGCTGCGCAGGCCATCCTCGGCGGTTGCTGAGTCTCGCAAGAGTGCTTTGAGGCCAAAGCAAGGACCGGCGGTTTTTGACCGCCGCGTGGGGCAAGGCCGACGGTCAAGCAACGGCGGTTGAAAACCGCCGATCCTTGCGGGCGCGCGCCAGTGCCTACGCCTTCTTCCCGCAGCAGTCCTTGTATTTCCGTCCGCTGCCGCAAGGGCAGGGTTCGTTGCGTCCGACCTTCGGCTCTTCCCGACGCACGGGGAGACTCATCTGCACGTCCGGTTCACCTTGCGGCTGCGCTTCGGGCTCAGGCACTCCACCAGCGATGCTGTTTTCATCAGGCGCGGAAAGAAACTGCGGCAGATCCGCGAGAAACCTCTCGAAGGCCATGATGTTCGAGGTGCTGCGGAACAGGTTGCTCAGCACCTCGTCTTTGACCGAGCCCATGAGCTGCTCGAACATTTTGAAGGCCTCCTGCTTGTACTCGATGAGCGGATCTTTCTGGCCGTGCGCGCGCAGATAGACGCCCTCGCGCAGGCTGTCCATGCCGTAGAGGTGCTCCTGCCACAGGCGATCGATCGCGCCGAGCGTGATGTAGCGCTCGAGGCTCTTGAGTTGCTCGGGCACCTCGTGCTGCGACTTGAGCTCGTACGCTTTCTTCACGCGCTCGGTGAGCAGCGTGGCGACTTCCTCCTCGGTCTTGCCGGCAAGGGATTCCTTGTCCACGGAGATCGGGAAAGTGACATTGGCCCAGTGCAGCAGCTCCTCGGTGCGCGGCATGTCGCCGGCGGGAAAAAATTCCTCCATCTTCTCCGGGATGCGATCGTCGATGACATCGTAAAGCAGCCCGCGCGGATCGTCGGTATTGATGGCCTCGTTGCGCCACCCGTAGATGACTTCACGCTGCTTGTTCATCACGTCGTCGAATTCGAGCGTGCGTTTGCGGATGAGATAATTGCGTTGCTCGACGCGCTTCTGCGCTGTCTCGACGGATTTGTTCAGCCAAGAATGTTCGAGCGCCTCGCCTTCCTGCATGCCGAAGCGCTCCATGAGCTTCGTCATGCGCTCGGCCGCGCCGAAGTTGCGCATGAGGTCGTCCTCGAAGCTCACGTAAAAACGCGAGTAGCCGGGATCGCCCTGACGCGCGCCGCGTCCGCGGAGCTGGCGATCGATGCGGCGCGATTCGTGGCGCTCGGTGGCGAGCACGTAGAGCCCGCCGACTTCGGCGACGCCGGGCGCGAGTTTGATGTCCGTGCCGCGGCCCGCCATGTTCGTGGAGATGGTGACGGCGCCGAACTGCCCGGCGCGGGCGATGATTTCCGCCTCCTGCTGGTTGTGCCGCGCATTGAGGACCGTGTGCGGAATCTTCGCGCGCTGCAGCATGCGCGAGACGAGTTCCGACGCCTCGACGCTCGCGGTGCCGACGAGCACAGGCTGGCCTTTCTCGTGCGCGTCGCCGATTTCCTTCACCACGGAGCTGTACTTTTCGCGGCGTGTCTTGAAGATGAGATCATTCCCGTCTTTGCGGATGCACGGGCGGTTTGTCGGGATGACGGCGACGTCGAGTTTGTAGATGTCGTGGAATTCGTTCGCCTCCGTCTCGGCGGTGCCGGTCATGCCTGCGAGCTTCTTGTACAGGCGGAAATAATTCTGCACCGTGATCGTCGCGAGCGTCTGCGTCTCCTTGTCGATCTGCACGCCTTCCTTCGCCTCGACGGCCTGATGCAGGCCATCGCTCCAGCGGCGGCCCGGCATGGTGCGGCCCGTATTCTCGTCCACGATGACGACCTTCTCCTCGGCGACGATGTAGTTGACGTCCTTTTCGTAAAGGCAGTACGCGCGGAGAAGCTGCGAGATATTGTGGATGCGCTCGCTCTGCACATTCATCTCTTCCTGCGCCTGCGCCTTCTTCTCGATCTTCTGCTGCTCGGTGAGCGTCTCGTCGCCGTCGAGTTCCGCAAACTGCGTCGGCAGGTCCGGCAGCATGAAGGCATTCGGATCGCCGGGGCTCATGAATTCGCGGCCCTGCTCGGTGAGGTCGGCCTCGTGGGCGCGCTGATCAATGTTGAAGAACAGCTCCTCCTTCAGCTTCCACATCTCCTCCTTGCGCACGTCGGCGTAGAACGACAGCTCCATCTTTTCGATGGCCTTGCGACGTTCGGGATCTTCCATCGCGCGCATGTAGCCTTTGTTTAGCGGCTGGCCCCATTTCACCTTCACCATCATCCGCGCAGCCTCCTCCATCTTGGTGAATTCGGCGCCCTTCGCCTTTGCGGCGGTTCCCGCGGCCTGCTCGGCGACGGCCTCGTCGAAAAGTTTCGTGGCATCGTTGGCGAGACGATTGCAGAGCATCGCCTGCTTCTTCACGATCGCCTCGACGAGCGGCTTATATTTGTCGAACTGGTGCGTCGAGACCGTGACGGGACCGCTGATGATCAAAGGCACGCGCGCCTCATCAATGAGGATGGAGTCCACCTCATCCACAATGGCGAAAAAGTGGCCCCGCTGCACCTGCTGCTCTTTGCTCGTCGCCATGCCATTGTCGCGCAGATAGTCGAAACCGAACTCCGAATTCATGCCGTAGCAGATGTCCGCGGCGTACTGCTCGCGGCGCAAGTCCGGCGATTGATCATGCTGGATGATGCCGACGGTCAGGCCAAGGAACTGATAGAGCTGCCCCATCCATTCCGCGTCGCGACGGGCGAGGTAATCATTCGTGGTGACGAGATGCACGCCGCGTCCGGTGAGGCCGTTCAAAAAGAGCGGCAGCGTCGCCACGAGTGTCTTGCCCTCGCCGGTGGCCATTTCTGCGACGTAGCCCTTGTGCAGGCAGTAGCCGCCGATGAGCTGCGTGTCGAAGTGAACCATCGCCCACGTCATCGGCTGATCGCAGACGGTGAAGGTGTGCTTGCGCTCAGTCAGGCGCCACGCGGCGTTCTTCACCGCGGCGAATGCCTCGGGCAGGATGTCGTCGAGGTATTTCTGCTGCGCGGCCCAGTCGAGCGGCTTCAGCTCTTCCTTCCACTTGGCGACTTTCGCGCGCAGTGCTTCATCGCTCAGCGCGCGGTATTCCTGTTCGAGCTGGCCGATGCGCGCGGTGACCGGCTTGAGGGCCTTCACCATGCGTGCGTTTTTGGAGCCGAAGAATTTTTTGAGGACCCAGGAGACAGGATTCATGATTTGAAAGGAAATGGTTTTGCGGGTGCCGTGCTATTTGCTGCCGGGCTTGATGGCCTTGGTGGCCGCGAGGTCAGGTGGAAGATTGTCGGCCTCGAAGGTTTCGACGTTCAGCTTCACGAGCGAAAAGAACGGTGCGCCGAAATCGGGAAGCTGTCCGCCGGAGCGATCCACGATGACCGCGATCGCCGCGACCACGCCGCCGCGCGAGCGCACGATGTCGATCGTCTCCTGCACGCGGCCGCCGCGGGTCACGACATCCTCGGCGATGATGAATTTCTGCCCCGGCTTGATCTCAAAGCCGCGCCGCAGCACGAGCATGCCCTCGTCCTTCTCCGCAAAAATGTGCGGCAGCCCGAGAGTGCGTGCGATCTCGTGGCCGACGATGATGCCGCCCATCGCAGGCGAGATGACCATTTCCGCGCCGACACTGCGCACTTTCTCCGCGAGTTCGGCGCAGATGCGCACGGCGACCGGAGTCTCCTTCAGCAGCAGCGCGCACTGGAAAAACTGCCGGCTGTGCAGCCCGGAACGGAGGACGAAGTGCCCTTCGAGGAGCGCATTCGTCTGGCGGAAAAGTGAAAGGATTTCGTCGTCAGTCATGATTTCAGGAAGTCGCCCGTGTCTTTGCCGCCGTGACCTCGATCTCCACCTTGGCGCCACGCGGCAGACCGACCACCGCGACCGTGGAGCGTGCAGGATAGGGTTGCGTGAAATGCCGCGCGTACACCTCGTTCATCGCTGCAAAATCATCCATCGTCGTGAGGAAGACGGTCGTCTTCACCACATCGATCAGCGTCATGGAATTCACCGCGAGCACGGCCTTGATGTTTTCGATCACGCGCTCGGTCTGCTCGGTGACCGTTTTGCCGCTGATCTCGCCGGTCGCAGGATCGAGCGGGATCTGTCCTGCGCAAAACAGCAGATCGCCAAAGGCCACGGCTTGCGAATAGGGGCCGACTGCTTTGGGTGCGCGATCACTGGCTAGGGCTCGTTTCATGGAAAAGGGCGGCGAAGCTATCAGTGAGCGCAGGGCTGTCAATGACACGGGGCAGCACGTTGCCTGTGTGTTTTTGAAAATGTCCGCATCTCCATTTCGCTTGCGCCTTTTCCTGCGCTCGGGAAACTCGCCGCCCTATGCTCCGCCCCATTCCTTCCACGCTGTGCGCGCTGTCCGCCCTCGTCTCCGCCTCGCTTGCCGATGTGAGCTTCGAGGAAAAATCCGACCGTGTATCGGTGAAGATCAACGGCTCACTTTTCACCGAATATCATCACGGCGATGCGTCCCACGTGTACTATTACCCGGTGATCGGGCCCGGCGGCGCAAAGATGACGCGCAGCTACCCGATGGAGAAGGTCGAGGGCGAGGCGCAGGATCACCCTCATCACCGCTCGCTGTGGTTTTCACACGGCAATGTGAACGGCGTGGATTTCTGGGCGGAGACCGCGTCGTCCGGCGGCAAGCCTCCGAAGCAGCCGCTCGGTGCGATCGAGCACGTGAAGGTGCTCGCGATGGAATCGGGCAAGGAAGTTGGCACGCTGAAGACTTCGCAAAAGTGGATCGCCCCCGATGGCACGGTGCCGGTGACATCCGTCCAAGTGCTGCGCGTCCATGCCGGCCCGGAGACGGAGCGGATGCTCGACTTTGAAGTGACGCTGACCGCGGGCGACAAGGACGCGGTCTTCGGCGAAACGAAGGAAGGCACCGCCGCGATGCGCATCGCCGAGAGCATGCGATTCAAGCAGCCGAAAGCGAAAGGCGAGGGGCATCTGCTGAATGACGCGGGCGTGAACGACGAAAAAATCTGGGGCATGCATTCCAAGTGGGTGACGATGGCCGGGCCCGTCGCCGGGAAGACGTATGCGATCACGTTCATGGATCATCCGTCGAATCTCCGGCATCCCACGCGCTGGCACGCGCGCGAATACGGCCTCTTCGCCGCAAATCCGTTTTGCGAATACGACATGGACAAGACGCAGCCGAAGGGCGCGGGCGATTACACGCTGAAGGCTGGGCAGAGCATCACGCTGAAGTACCGCATCCTGATCACACAGGGCGATGAATCCGCGGCGAAGCAGGAAGCCCGCTTCAAGGAATACGCGTCCTCGGTGAAGTAGCGCCGTGCGGTGCGAGGCTGCGGAAATCTACGCTGCGGATTTTTTCTCGCGCTCTGTGCGAAGCTGTCCGCATCCAGCCGCGACATCGATCCCGCGACGCTGCCGCACCGTGCTCGGAATTCCCGCGGCCCTCAGCACGCGCTGAAATTCCGTGGCCGCCGCGCCCGAGGTCGCGCTGCCTGCAAATCCATCCGTGGGATTCAGCGGGATCAGATTCACGTGTGCGTTGAGTCCAGCGAGCAAAGTGGCGAGACGCTGCGCCTGCGCCGGCGTGTCATTGGCTCCGGCGATGAGCGTCCATTCAAAGAAAATGCGGCGCTGTGTTTTCGCACAGTAAGTCCGGCACGCATCCATGAGTTCCGAGAGCGGCCAGCGTCTTCCTGCGGGCACGAGTGCGGAGCGCTCCTCGTCCGTCGCCCCGTGCAGGCTCACGGCCAGCTTGTAGCCGCGCTTTTCCTCCGCGAGCCGCAGGATGCCGGGCACGACGCCGACGGTGCTGATCGTGATCTTCGCCGGGCCGATGCTGAGTCCGCGCGTGTCGCTGATGATCTCCAACGCGGTAAGCACGGAGTTGTAATTGTGCAGCGGCTCGCCCATGCCCATGAGCACGAGATTGCGCAGCCCCGATTTGCCGTCGCTCGCGAGCGCATCGCGCGCGTGCATCACCTGCGCGACGATTTCACCCGGACGCAGATGCCGCGAAAATCCCATCTGCCCCGTCGCGCAAAACACACAGCCCATCGCGCAGCCCGCCTGCGTGCTCACACAGACCGTGAAGCGGCCGGGATAGCCCATCGCGACGGTCTCGATCGTCTGCCCGTCGCTGAGGCGCAGAAGGAATTTCCGCGTGAGCCCGTCACTGCTGCGGATGTCGGCCTCGACCTCGGGTGAATTGCTGCGTAACTCGCC
>JAYWEO010000243.1:0-8229 GCA_043779225.1 Prosthecobacter sp. | reverse complement strand
CCTGCAGCGATCGAAGCACGAATCACAGAGCGGAAAGCAACCGGGCGAGAAAGGTCAGGGACAGTCGCAGGGCGAGGACGGACAGAAGGGAAGGCAGGGCGGAGGCAAAGCGGGCTCGGAGGGGAAGGATGGGCAGGGGCAGATGGAGAAAAACGGAAAAGGAAAAGGTCAGGGCGAGGGCAAGGAGGGATCGCCGGGCCAGCAGGGAGAAGGACAGGGAGGAAAAGGTGAGTCCGGTTCACAGGGGCAGTCGTCCTCTGCGCAGCCGGGCGCGGAGCGTGGGCAGAATTCCGCGGCGAACAATTCACCGGGCGGCGCGCAGCAGAATGGAAAGGGTGCGTCGCGGCTTGCGCAACTGGCGTCTTCCGCACGGGCTCGGAATGGCGCAAACAATGGCGGTGGGAATGGCGGAGGCGGGCTCGATGGCGGGCGACAATTTGATCAGCGTGCGCCGCTGACGGGCGATGGGTTTGTGGATTGGTCCGACCGTTTGCGGAATGTGGAGGAGATGCTCGATGCGCCGGAATTGCGCCGCGAGGTGGCGAACATTCGTGAAGCGGCGAAGGTGATGCGTTCGGAATTCAAACGCGAAGGCGCGCAGCCAAAATGGGACATCGTGAAATCGCAGATCAGCAAGCCGCTGGCGGAATTGCGCAACCGGCTGAACGATGAACTTGCGCGGAGAGAGTCGCGCGAATCGCTCGTGCCAATTGATCGTGATCCCGTGCCGGTGAAATACTCGGACCGCGTGCGTCGCTATTACGAGGAACTCGGCAGGAGCCGCTGATGGTTCTTGGTGCCATTTTTCTAGCCGGGAAAACGTGGCTGATACCCGTGCTCGTGGCGGGTGCCGTTGCGGTGCTTTCCGTTGCGTGGTCGTATCTGCGCAGCGCAGCCTCGGTGCCCCTGAAGCTTGGGTGCGCCGCACTGAAGCTGCTCGGCATCGCCGCGCTGCTGGCGTGTCTGCTGGAGCCGATGTGGAGCCGTGAGAAGGCGAAGCCGGGGGCGAATGTGTTTGCGGTCATCGCCGACAACAGCCGCAGTTTGTCGCTCAAGGAACCGGATGCGAAGCGGTCGCGCGGGGAGGACATGCGCGAGGCGCTGGCAGGCGAGCGCAGTGAGTGGCGCAAGTCGCTCACGGAAAATTTCGAGGTGCGGAATTACCTTGCCGATTCGCGGCTGCGGCCGACGGATGCGTTTGTGGAGATGACTTTCGATGGTCGTGCGAGTGCGCTCGGCGAGTCGTTGCGGCAGGTTGCTGCGCGGCATCACGGGCAGCCGCTCGCGGGGATTATTCTGATGACCGATGGCAATGCGGGCGATCTCGCGGATGCGAATGCGATGGACGGACTGCCGCCCGTGTATCCCGTCGTCTTCGGCAGCGACAATGTGGAGCGTGACCTCGCCATCACAAATACGTCCGTCACGCTCACGTCGTTCGACGATGCGCCGGTGGATGTGCAGGCGGATGTCGCGGTCTCGGGTTTTGCGAATGAGGAAATTGTCGGTCGCCTTTTTCCGATCACCGCCGATGCGACGGACCCGAAGGCGAAGCCTGCGGCGGAGGAAATCATCAAGGTGCCGCGCGATGCGTCGAAGGTCGTGTTTCATTTCCGGCTGAAGCCGGAGAAGGCGGGCGTTGCTTCGTATCGTCTCAGCGTCGGTGCAAAAAATGCGGGCTCGCCGGAGATGACGATGGCGAACAACGAGATGATCGTGACCGTGGACCGCGGGGGCGGGCCGTATCGCGTGCTGTATTTGGCCGGGCGGCCGAATTGGGAATACAAGTTCCTCCGTCGCGCGCTTGATGGTGAGGAGCAGACTCAGCTCGTGGGGCTGATTCGGATCGCGAAACGCGAACCCAAGTTTGAGTTCCGCGGACGCGCGGGCGAGTCGTCGAATCCGTTGTTCCGCGGATTTGCGAATCAGTCGAAGGAGGAGATTGAACGCTACGATCAGCCGGTGATGGTGCGGCTCGGGACGGAGGATGAGAAGGAGCTGGTCGGCGGCTTTCCGAAGACGGCGGAGGAACTGTTCCGCTATCGCGCGATCATTGTGGACAAGGTGGAGGCTGAATTTTTCACGGCGGCGCAGATGTCGCTCATCCAGCGATTCGTCGGCGAGCGCGGCGGCGGCTTCCTCATGCTCGGCGGTGCGGAGTCGTTCGCGGATGGGAATTTCGCGCACACGGCGATTGGCGAAATGCTGCCGGTGTATCTCGAAGGCCGCACGCTCGCGGAGCCGGGTGAGCTGCGCCTTTCCCTCACGCGCGAGGGCTGGCTCGCACCTTGGGCGCGGCTTCGCACGACGGAGCAGGATGAAAGGAAGCGCCTCGCGGAACTTCCTGCATTTGGCATCCTGAATCACACTGGCACGGCGAAGCCTGCGGCGACCGTCATCGCGACGGTGAATGACGGGAAGCGCGAGCTACCGGCGCTCATCACGCAGCGCTTCGGGCGCGGGCGCACGGCCGCATTGCTGCTCGGCGATCTCTGGCACGGCGGGCTGGGTGATGAGGAGCGGCAGAAGGATCTCGGGCGCGCGTGGCGGCAGATGGTGCGGTGGCTCGTCGCGGATGTTCCGGGCGCGATTGAAGTCCATGCCGAGCCGCAGGCGGATGCGCAGAGCGTGCGGATTGAAGTGAAGGCGCGCGATGCGAAGTTCGAGCCGATTGAAAATGCACGCGTCACCGTGAAGGTGATCCGCGCCGGTGCTCACGGCCCCGATGCCGGGCTGAGCATTTCCGCAGAGCCGTCACCGAAGGACGCGGGCGTCTATCTGGCGAACTACGTCCCGCGCGAGAGCGGCGGCTATCGCGTGGAGGCGACCGTGCTCAATGAAGCCGGTGCCAGCGCAGGCACCGGGCAGACCGGATGGAGCACGAATTTCGACGCCGACGAATTCCGCCAGCTCGCGCCGAACCGCGCTCTCATGGAACAGCTCGCACGGAAGACCGGCGGCGAAGTGATCAGGCCGGACAGGCTGGAAAAGTTCGCACGCGATCTGCCGAAGCGCAGCGCGCCCGTCACGGAAACGATCACCGAGCCGCTGTGGCATACGCCGTGGATGTTTGTGTTTGCGCTCGGCTGCTTCCTCGGGGAATGGGGCCTGCGCCGCCGTTCCGGACTCGCATGATTCGCCGCATCCTCCTGCTCGCAGCCCTCATGGCCACGCCCGCATTTGCGGATGGGGAAAGCGAACGCGCCTCGGTGCTCATCGCAGTCGGTGCGGGAGGTGAGGAGAAATATGGCAATGCGTTTGCAAAATGGGCGGCGGACTGGGAACGCGCCTGCGACGCGGGCGGTGCGAAGCATCTCACTGTAGGACTCAACAAGATCGCGCCGGACGCCAAGCCCGCGCAGTCCGATCGCGAGCGTCTGAAAGCCGCGCTGGATGCGGAGCCGCGTGAAGGCGCGAACGAACTGTGGATCGTCCTCCTTGGCCACGGCACCGCCGATGCGAAGGACGCGAAATTCAACCTGCGCGGCGACGACCTCGCCGTGTCCGAACTCGCCGCGTGGCTGAAGCCGTTCAAGCGCACCACCGTCGTCGTCTGCGCTTTCTCGTCGAGCGGCGCGTGGCTGAAGCCACTCGCCGCGCCCGACCGCATCACTGTCACCGCCACGAAGAACGGCTCGGAAAACAACTACGCGCGCTTCGGCGGCCATCTCGCGCAGGCCATCGGTGATCTTGGCGCGGACATCGACAAGGACGGCGAGACCTCGCTCATGGAGGCGTGGCTCACCGCTGCGCGCAGGACCGCCGAATTCTACAAGGACGAAGGCCGCCTCGCCACGGAGCACTCGCTGCTCGATGACAACGGCGACGGACTCGGCACGCCGCCGGACTTTTTCACCGGAGTCCGCCTCGCGAAAAAGTCGCGCGACGGCAAGGCCACTGACGGCCCGAGTGCCGCGCAGATTCATCTCGTCCGCAGCGCCGCGGAGCGTGCGCTCACCGCAGAACAGCGTTCACAGCGCGATGCGCTTGAACGCGACCTCGCCGCCCTGCACGAGCGCAAAGGCACGATGAAGGAGGACGACTATTTTCGCGAACTGGAAACACTGATGCTGAAAATTGCGCGCGTCTACAAGGGTGGCTCATAAGGAGTGCCATGCATTTTGCGAGCGGTGTCGCGAAAATGGATGTCGCACTCTGGGTGTGAAAGGCGGATTTGGCTGGCCTCCAAAAAGAGGCGTGCCAGCGTGAATGTGATCCTATTGACCAAAACCTGACTATGCGCCGCTATCTATCCTCTCTCACAATCGCCATGAGTGTTCTCCTCAGCCCGCTGGCTTATGCCGCCGGAGAGCGGTGTGATGGCCAGCCGCCTTCATGGAAGGAGATGCTGTCCAATTTCCTTCCGGTCGCGATCATCCTTGTGATGTTGTATTTGTTCCTTCGTGCTCAGACCAAATCCCCGAGGGCCAAACGTGCTCAGGAGTATCTGGAGCGAGGGACACAGCACATGCAGCGCATGGAGGAGATGATGGAAAAGCTCATCAAGGCCGTGGAGGCGAACAAGAAGGAATAGGCGGGCTACGGCTTGCCCTGCGTGCGTGTCGCAGTGGCGGCGGTCTTTTTCTGCTGGCCGATGCAGTAGAGGGCTTTGTCGGTGCGGAGGAAGATCTGGCCGTTGCTGAGGGCGGGGGAGGCGTAGGCGGATTCGCCGAGGTCGTTGGTGGCGACGGTGGTGAATTTTTCCGCGGGCTTCACGACGCGGCAGGTGCCGAGGTCGTTCATGAAGTAGAGGAGGCCGGCGGCGCTGACGATGCTGGCGTGGCTGCGGCCAAACTTTTCGTTCCAGACGATGTCGCCGCTGGTGGCGTCGAAGGCGTGGGCGTAGCCGCGGTCGTCGGTGACGAGGAACCAGTCGCCCTCGATGATGGGCGAGGGGACGTAGCTCACGCCTTGCGCGTTGTGGTGGTGCCAGACGACGTGCGTGGTGGTGACGTTGCCGTTGCCGTCGGGCCGGATGGCCATGATGTGGTGATCGGGGAAGCCGCCGGTGATGTAGAAGAGGCCGGTCTTTTCCGAATAGACGGGCGAGGCGACGAACTGGTCGGTGGGGCCGTCCACGATCCAGAGCTGCTTGCCAGTATCGGGATCGTAGCTGGCGATGCATTTTGATCCGCTGAGGACCATCTGGGTGCGGCTGGCGGCCTGGCGGATGATGGGGGTGCAGTAGCTGCGGGTGTGGTTCGGTCGAGCAATGCGCCAGAGTTCGCGGCCATCGGTGCGGGCGAGGGCGACGATGTAGCCGTCGCCGTCGTGGTCGCAGTTGACGATGACTTTGTCTTTGTAAGGGAGGGGTGTGCTGCAGAAGCCGTGGACGCTGGTGAAGATGCCGGGGCGCTTTTGCCAGAGCTGTTTGCCGGCGAGGCTGTAGGCGGAGATGACGACTTCCTTGCCATCGAGGAATGTGCAGAAGACGCGCTCGCCATCGCACGCGGGCGTGGAGGAGGCGTGGCTGTTTTCGCGATGGATGTGCTCGGCGGGGGCCTTCACGACGGTCTGCTTCCAGAGCACTTTGCCGGTGATGCGGTCGAGGCAGAGGAGGAGGCGCTCCTGCGTGTCGGGCATGGCGGCGACGGTGAAGAGCCTGCCGCCGAAGACGATGGGGGAGGCGTGGCCTTCGCCGGGGAGTTCGGTGCGCCAGAGGACGTTTTCGGTCTTGCTCCACGTGGTGGGGAATGCGGGCTCGGTGCTGCGTCCGTCGTTGCGCGGGCCGCGCCATTGCGGCCAGTCGTCGGCGAGCACGGTGTGGGCGGCGAGTGCGAGAAGAAGGGCGCGAATGAGCATTGCGTGGAGCTTGGTGTGGAGGTGTTCGTGGGACAAGCCTGCGCGGGCGGGGGTTCTTAGTTTGCGATGGGGGGAGGAATGATCCGTAGCCGCGCTCGTGAGAGCGCGGGGTGATTTTGCCCTGTGCGTGAATGGCGGCACGATCGGCCCGTGCTTTGACAAGCGCGGCTGCAAGGGAGATGCGCCACTTTTTGGTTGCGCACGCCGGCGGCCTGCGAGCAAAGGCAGCGCGATGTCCGAGACGATCACTGAATTGATCCGCAGCGAAATCGCCACCGGCGGCGCGATGCCGTTCCGGCGTTTCATGGAGCTGGCGCTGTATCATGCGGAGCACGGCTACTACGCATCGGGTCGCGCGACGATCGGGCGCGGCGGGGACTTCTTCACGAATGTAAGCGTGGGGCCTTTGTTCGGAAGACTGATGGCGAGACAGATCGCGGAGATGTGGGGCAGGCTTGGGGAGCCGGGGGAGTTCACAGTGATCGAGCAAGGCGCGGCGAACGGCGATCTCGCGGCGGATGTGCTGGCGGGTTTGCGCGCGATGTTTCCGGGATGCTTCTGCGCGGTGCACTACGCGATCGTGGAGCCGTTCGGAGTAATCGAGGCGCGGCAGCGCGCGCGGCTCGCAGAGTTTGCGGGGAAGGTGACTTGGTCGGGTGGATTGGACGCGATCCGTGTCGAGTCCGGCGTGCATCTTTCCAACGAGCTGCCGGATGCATTCCCCGTGGATGTGGTGAAATGGGTCGGAGGCGAGTGGCGTGTGCAGAACGTCGTGGAGACGGAAGGACGTTTTGTGTTTGCGGACGGCGCGGTGGTGTCGGGTGCATTGCGCGAGGCGTGTGTGCGCATCCCCGGCCCGCTGCCGGAAGGCTATGTGACGGAGGTGAATCTCGCGGCGTCTGTGTGGATCGGTGAAGTCGCGGCGACGATGGTGCGCGGGTTCGTGCTGGCAGTGGACTACGGCTATCTGCGCGAGGAATACTACGCGCCGACCCGGATCAGCGGCACTCTTTCCGCCTACGCGCAGCACCGGCGCGAGCCCGACCCGCTCGCACGTCCCGGCGAGATCGATCTCACGGCGCATGTGGAATTTGACGGTGTGATCGATGCGGCGACGGCCGCCGGGCTGCGGCTGGAAGGCTTCACCGACCAGCATCACTTCACGGTCGGACTTGGTGCGGAACATTTCGCCGACGGTGCGAATGCAAATGAGATCCGCGCATTCCAGACGCTCATGCATCCGCAGTTCATGGGCACTGCGTTCAAGGTCGTTGTCTTTTCAAAAGGCATCGCACTCGGGAAGCCGCTCGCCGGATTTCAATTTGCGAGGAACCCGCTCCTGGTCTGAAAAGACCTACGGCCCGTTTTTTTTGGGCTGAACCGGTGGTTTCTGTTCGGGCGTGAGTGTATTGAAGCGGGACTCGCGTTTCACCCGCGCCAGCAGTTCCTCCTCATCATGGAGGAGCACGTTCCCCTTCGCGAGAGTGAGATATTCCTGCGCATTTTTGGAATCGGCCGATGCCTGCAGGAACATGCCGTAGTAGAATGCGTTCTCCGGCTCGCGGAGCTCCGTGTCGGGGAAAGAGGCGAGGGTCGCCCTGGCATTGAGGATCCTGCCTTGGAAAAAAAGAGAGAGCGCATACGTCACCGCGCGCCTGATGTCCTCCGGGTTCTCCTTGAAAAAAGCCTCGGCAAGCTGATGCGTGGCGCCCTCGTCCTGACGGCGGAGCAGGGAGATGCGGATGAAATTGTTCCGCGCCTCGGGATTCTTCGGCCGTGCCTTCACGATCAGGCGGCTCAGCCTGTGCAGCTCCTCGGAATCGCCCGCCTTTCTCGCGATGACCCACAGCGCATCGAGCACCCACAGCGGCGTGCTCTCGTCGGCGGAAAGTTTTCGCAGCGTGATCTCCTCGCGCTGCTCGGACTTCCACGATTGCGCAAGTCGCACGAGAGCGGCGAGGCGGTCCGGCTTCTCATGGCATTCCACGATCGCACGGCCCCACGTGGCCTCGCCTGCGATGACGTTGCCGAAATTCTCCAGCGCATGAGAAAGATGGGCGAGGCGGATATGCTCATAGTCCTTCCACACCGCTTTCTCGACAAATGCACGGAGCTTCGGCCAGTCGCGGTCGCGCCCGTACGCGTCTGCGATGGCGAGGCAGACCGGAGGCTGCGAGACGAGCGCCGGGGGCAGCGCTGAGACCCAGTCGGAGACGAGCAGCGGCAGTTCATTGCTGTTCATCCAGAGCAGCAGCGTCGCGAGCTGCCGGGGATCCTGGAGCGACTCGTCGCGGAGCTGCTCGAGGTATTGCGGCGCATCCGGGGCATTCTGCGCGCGGAGGGCGGAGAGGCGCGCGATGCGTTCGGGAAAATTGGCATCGGGACTCGCCACGAGTTGATCGGCCAGTTCGCGTGCATGGGGATATT
>JAYWEO010000242.1:0-5110 GCA_043779225.1 Prosthecobacter sp. | reverse complement strand
GCCTCGGCGAGATTCGTCATGCCGATCACGTCGAAGCCGAGCTTGCGGTTCGTCTCGCTCTCGGCGCGCGTGCTGAACTGCGGGCCGTCCATGTTCACGTACGTGCCGCCCATGTTCGCGCGGCATCCGGCGGCTGCGGCCTCGCGGAAAAGGATCTCGCGGAGCGGTGCGCACAGCGGCTCGGCGAAGGCGACATGCGCGACGATTCCGCCGCCGAAGAACGTGTGGATCTGGCTCGTGCGATCGAAGAATTGCGACGGAATGACGATGTCCTCCGGCGCATATTTTTCCTGAAGCGATCCGACCGCCGTGACGCAGATCACAAAGCGCACTCCGAGCGAGCGCAGCGCCCAGACGTTTGCGCGGTGGTTCAGCTCGTGCGGCAGGATGCGATGGCCGCGCGCGTGGCGCGGGAGGAAAAACACCTGACGTCCCTCAAGCTGGCCTCCGAAGATGACATCGGATGGCAGTCCATACGGCGTCTCGACGAGGTGCTGGGTGATATTTGTGAGGCCATCAATCTGGTAGAGGCCGCTGCCGCCGATGATGCCGATGTGCGCTGGTTCAGTCATGAGTTGAGAGTTGAGGGTGGAAAGTGGAGTGGCAGCGAATCCCTCAACCCTCAACTCTCATCTCTCAACTTTGTTCCTTCAGCAGCGCGATGAATTCCTTCATGCCCGGCGCGCGTGGGCGGTTGCGGCTGACGATGGTGGCGAGCGGGCGCGTCATGCGTGGCGATTCGATTTCGATGGCGGCGAGCTGGCCGCTGGCGATTTCCGCGGCGACGGTGCGTGCGGGGACGATGGAGGTGCCGCTGCCGATTTCCACGGCGCGCTTCACGGTCTCGATGTTGTCGAATTCATTGACCGGTGTGATTTTCACCCCGGCCTTGCGCAGATAGCGGTCGGTCATCTTGCGCGTTGGCGTATCGGGCTCGAATCCGATGAAAGGTTCGCCTGCGACTGCTGTGAGCGGGATGCGTTTTTTTGCGGCGAGCGGATGGCGCGGATGGCAGATGAAGACCATCGTGTCCTCATCGAAAATCTCGAACAGGATGCCCGGACGCTTTGCCGGAAATGCGACGAGTCCGATGTCCGCCTCGCCCGCCTCGACCATCTCATACACCTGCACCGAACGCCGGTAATCCACGCGCACATCCACGTGCGGATATTTTGCCCGGAACGCCTGAAGCCGCGCGGGAAGCTCATGCAGCCCGATGCTGAAAATGGAGGCGATGCGCAGTTCGCCGGAGATCTCGTGCTTGAGTTCGCCGAGCCGTCCTTCGAAGGCCGTCCACGCGGCGAGCATCTCGCGGCAGGTCGCGTGAAAGGCATTCCCCTCGGGAGTCGTCGAGACGCCGCTGCGGCTGCGCTCGAGCAGCGTGCAGCCGAAGCGTGTCTCCAGCGCGCGGACCTGCTGGCTCACGGCGCTCTGCGTGATGCCGTGCGCCGCGGCCGCCTTGGAAAAGCTGGCAGTCTCGACGAGGTCGCAGAAGACTTTGAGCGAATCTACGTGCATTTTGAAAACTGGCTGGGCAACAAGCGATGACCATGAATGCGAGTGCGGACACCGGCGAACAAATTCCCGGCGAATCATCCATCGAGAGCCGGCTGGCGGCCGTGCAAAACGAAATCGCGGCGGCTGCCACGCGTTCGGGGCGCGATGCTGGCGACATCACGCTCATCGCTGTCTCGAAGACGCATCCGCCGGAATCCGTGAGCGCGGTGCTGGCGGCGGGGCAGGGCATATTCGGCGAGAGCCGCGTGCAGGAGGCGCGGGCGAAAATCCCGCTCGTGCCGGGGCGAGCGCGCTGGCATTTCATCGGTCATCTTCAGCGGAATAAGATCCGCCACGCACTGCCGCTGTTTGAATTGTTTCATGGCGTGGACTCGCTCGAAATCGCGCGTGACATCGAGCGCATCGCTTCGGAGGACGGGGCGCTGCCTCGTGTGCTGATCGAGGTGAACGTCGCGGGCGAGGCGGGCAAGTTTGGCTTTGCACCGGAGAAGCTCCGTTCGCAGATCGAGGAGCTGCTCGTGCTCAGGCGGCTCACGATCGAAGGCCTCATGTGCATCCCGCCGCCGCAGCCGCGCGCGGAGATGGCGCGCAAGTTTTTTGTCACGTTGCGCGAACTGCGCGATCAGTTGGAAGGCGAGTTCCGCCTTTCGCTGCCGCAGCTCTCGATGGGGATGAGCGGGGATTTCGCCGTGGCGATCGAGGAGGGTGCGACGCTCGTGCGCGTGGGCACCGCAATCTTTGGGGAGCGCAGCGGCAAGACGTGGAAGCCGCAGCCGGGCGCGGGAAATTTCGACGACTGAATCCAGATGACCGAACGCCTGCAGCCTCTGAATATCGCCATCATCGGCGAGGAAATGGCCATCGCGTGGAGCGACGGCCGCGAGTCTTTTTTGCCGCTGCAAAGGCTCCGCCAGTCCTGCCCGTGCGCCGCGTGCTGCGGCGAACCGGATGCGCTCGGCCATGTGGTGAAGCCCGAGGTGCGGCACACGCCTGCCAGTTTTGCACTGCGCGGTTGGCAGATGGTCGGCGGCTATGCGTTGCAGCCGGCATGGGGCGACGGCCACGCGACCGGCCTGTATTCCTTCCCGTATCTCCGACGGCTCGCGGACGCCGGATAGGATACGCCAAAAAAAGACGCCGGCCATTTCTGACCGGCGTCTGTGATTGGATTCTCTGCGAAGTCCCGCCTTATTCGAGGGCTGCGGCGCTTGTCTTGTATTTGGAGCCAATGCTGCGGCTTCTGGGTGCCGCATACTGAGCGGCGAGCGGCTGGTCTGCCGTCTTCTTTAGGCGGATCGCGCCACTCGCGTTGTTCCTCCAGCCGTTCGGGTCGGCGAATTCATTGCCGGTGTTCTTGAGGCCGCTGATCTGCGGTTCGAGCCCGGTGCCGTAGCCTTGGTTGATGATGTTCGGTGTCACGAACACGAGGAGGTTGCGTTTGGTGCGCGTGTTGTTTTTCTCCTGGAAGAGCTTTCCGAAGAGCGGGATGTCGCCCATGAGCGGCACCTTGCTGCTGCCTTTGGTGATTTCATCCTGCAGGAGGCCGCCGATGGCGAGCGTGTCACCGCTGCGGATGAGCACGTTGGAGTCAAAGGTGCGCTTGTCGATGATCGGGCTGGCGACCGTCGCGCCGCCGAAGGCGAACGTGGCGTCGCCGACCTTATTGCTGATCTCGGGCTGCACCAAGAGGGAGACAAACTGATCCTTGTTGATTGAGGGCGTGACCGTGAGCGTGTTGCCAAACTCCTTGTCCTGGAATCCGCCGAACACCGCTTGGGCGGTCTGCTCGTTGAAGTTCAACTGCGGCACTGGCTGGTTGCGCGTGATCTTGATGGTCGCCTTCTGATTGTTCGCGGCGACGATGCGCGGGTTGGCGAGGAATTCCGCGCTGCTGTCCTCATTGAGCATCCGCATCGTCAGCGACATCTGCGGGATGCTCATGATCGCAATCTGTCCAGCCAGCGCCTGGCCGAAATTGTTGATTCCCCCGCTTTTGACAAAATCTGCAAATCCCGGATTGCCTGTTTTGCTATCCACCTTGATTCCATTGAGTGGATCGCCGTCCTTAACCGCGGTGGAACCGCCGTATTTCACCGTCATCGGCGTCGAGGAACTGCCGACGACGCCGCCCCAGTTGATTCCATAGCTTTGCTTCGGATTCGCGGTCACTTCCACGAGGCGCGCTTCGATCATCACCTGCTTGGTCGGCGAATCAACGCCCTTGAGAAATTTCATGACCTTGTCGGCATTCGTCTTTCCCTCGCGGAAGAAGATCGTATTTGTGCGAACATCGGTCTGCGGGGCATCCGCGCTGGTGAGCTGTGATTTGAGCAGCGGTGCGATATCGACAGCCTTGGCGTAGCTGAAGGTGTATTGCAGGGATTCCGTCGGCTCCTTCTGCTTTTCCGCGACGGTCTTGATGTAGGTGACGCTTTCCATCTCGTCCATGATCAGGCCGTTCGCCTGGCAGATGATGCGGATGACCTGCGCGGGCGTCTTGTTTTCCACGCGCAGCGTGATCTGGCCGATCACTGCCGGGCTCACGACGACGTTCATCTTGGCCTGGCGGGCGAGAGTGCGGAGCACGAGCGAGACGTCGTCGCCTTGGAATTCGCTCACGTGGGAACTACTGCCCAGGTCGAGCGTGCCGAGACCGGCGCCGGGTGCTGCGGTCGTGGCATCACCGGCTGCGGGAACCGCGCCGGAAGGCAGGGTGCCGGGTGACTGGAGCGGCGGCTCGATCGGTGCCGGTGCCACGGAGCGGCCGCCGGAAGCTGTCGGCGGAGCGATGGGAGAAATGGGGGCGGAAGGCGGGTCAATCGGCGCAACGGCGGGAGCCGGAGAGGTTCCGTTTTGCGCAAGGGAAGCGCTCACGGACATGATGAGAGCGCCGAGAGTGCGTTGGATTTTTGCGAGAGTGAGGGCTGAGATTTTCATGGATCGTAAACCGACTGAAGCAGGACGCGGGCCAACCCTGCCGATCCGGCAATCCGCAGATTTCAAGGCTCAGGAAAAGCGGTGCCTCACGCGCGTTTTGCCGCCTGGGCAAAGGCACGCATCTTTGCCGCATCCTTCCTGCCAGGTTCGAATTCCACGCCGCTTGAAACATCCGCCACCGCTGGCCGCACGGCGCGCACGGCCTCCGCGACATTTTCCGCCGTGAGGCCGCCCGCGAGCCACAGCAAAAGCCCCGGGTTGGTGCGTTTGAATTCACGCGCAAGCTCCAGATCCACCCGTGCGCCAGTGCCGCCGAATTCTCCGGGCACATGGGCATCGAGCAAAATGTGCGTCGTGGAAAATCCGCCCGCGTGTTCGGCGACACCGCGATCCCGCGCGCGGAGCGCCTTGATGATCGGCTTCCCCAAGGACGCGGCCCAGTGGCAATACGCGGCATCCTCGTCGCCGTGAAATTGCAGCGCGTCCACAAATTCATACGCTGCGATGCGCTGCGTCTTATCAGGGGTGGCGTTCACGAGCAGCGCGACGCGGATGATCGGTCGCGGGATGGCCGCAATCCAGTCCGCGTTTTTTGCGATGTCCAGGAACCGCTTCGTCCCGCCCCAGGTGTTGAAGCCGAGCAGATCCGCCCCAG
>JAYWEO010000241.1:0-2428 GCA_043779225.1 Prosthecobacter sp. | reverse complement strand
CACCGCGCACGATCCTGCGACAGGCGCAGTGCTGTGGGAGCACCCCTGGGGAAAAGGAATGCCGCACGTCGCACGCCCGATTCCCGTCGGCACGAACCGCGTGCTTTTCTCCAGCGGCTACGGCGTCGGCAGCGCACTGCTGGAGATCGCGCCGGGCGCGGACGGCAAGCTCGCTGCGAGCGAAGTGTGGAAGCAGATCAAGTTTCAGGCGAAATTCTCGAACCCCGTCGAGCGCGGCGGCTTCGTGTATGGCGTGAGCGACGGCATCTTCGCGTGCCTCGATCTGAAGGACGGCACCGTGCGCTGGAAGGACGGACGCTACGGCCACGGACAGGGCCTGCTCGTCGGCGAACACTATCTGCAAATGACGGAAATCCCCGGCGAACTCGTCCTGCTCCGCCCGACGCCCGAAGCCGCAAACGAACTCGCGCGCTTCCGCGTCTTCGACGAGAAAACGTGGAATCCCATCGCGCTCAGCGGCGACCTGCTCGTCGTGCGCAACGACCGCGAGGCGGCGTGCATCCGGCTGCCGCTCGCAACAAAGTAGGCGAGGTTCGCAACCTCGCGCGGGCGAGCGAAGCGAGGCGGGGGTGCGCCCGCGGCACGCACCCCCAGCGTCCAAAACCACCCCACCACCTGCGCCCGTCCCACCGCGCCAGGTTGCAAACCCCGCCTACATAGCCGCCGTGCTTGCCGCGCACGCGCGTCTCCGCCAATCTCCCGACCCTTCTCCTATGAAAACACAACTCTCCCCTGCCCTCGCGGCATTCCTCGGTTGCTCGGTCGCGGCATTTGCCGATGTGAAACTCCCCGCGCTCATCAGCGACAACATGGTGCTGCTCCAGGACTCGAAAGCGAACGTCTGGGGCACGGCCGATGCCGGTGAAAAAGTGACCGTCACGCTCGATGGCAAAACTGCCTCCACATCTGCCGATGAGAACGGCAAGTGGAGCGTGAAGCTCGAAGGTCTCAAGCCGGGCACCGGCAAGGAGATGACCATCGCCGGAAAAAATACGCTCCACGTGGAGAATGTCGCCGTCGGCGAAGTGTGGATGGCGAGCGGGCAGTCGAACATGGAGTTCGGACTGAAAGGCGTGAACAACTCCGAGAAGGAAATCGCAGGCGCGAAGTTCCCCGACATCCGCGTCTTCACCGTGACGAAGAAAGGCAGCGCGACGCCGCTCGACGACTGCTCGGGCAAGTGGGAAGTCGCGACGCCGGAGACTGCGGGCCACTTCAGCGCGGTCGGATATTTCTTCGTCCGCGAGCTGCATCAGAAATTGAAAATGCCCATCGGCCTCATCCACACCTCGTGGGGCGGCACTCCGGTCGAGACGTGGATTCCCGAGAGCGGGATGAAGTCGAACCCGCGCTTCGGCGAGCACTGGAAGAAGAAGCTCGCCGCGTATCCCGCCGCGAAAATCGAATACGACAAGCAGCTCACCGCGCACAAGGAAGCCGCGGAAAAGGCGAAAGCCGAGGGCAAGCCTTTGCCTGCAGGTGCGCGTCCGCCGCGTGCGCCCGATGGACCCGATGCACTCAATTCCGCACCGAGCGGTCTTTTCAACGGCATGATCGCACCGGTCGCGCCGTACACGATCCGCGGCGCGCTGTGGTATCAGGGCGAGAGCAATGCGGGGCCGAACAATCGCGGCAACATGGATCTCTACGGCCAGCTTTTCCCGACGATGATCCTCTCGTGGCGCTACGAATTCTCGAAGGCGCAGAACGTGCCGCGCGACGAGGCGGAGTTCCCGTTCCTCTTTGTGCAGCTCGCGAATTACTTTCCCCGCCGCGAGCAGCCTGCCGACAGCCATTGGGCGCAGATCCGCGAGGCGCAGACGGGCACCCTCGAAGTCCCGCGCACGGGCATGGCGATCGCGATCGATGTCGGCGAGGCGGCCGACATTCATCCGAAGAACAAGCAGGAAGTCGGACGCCGCCTCTCGCTGTGCGCGCTCGCTCAGGTGTATTTTCACGAGATGGAATACAGCGGCCCGATGTACGGCGGCATGCAGATCGAGGACGGAAAAATCCGACTCAACATGAGCAACGCGCAGGATATGAAGACGACGGACGGCGGGCCGATCAAAGGCTTCGCGCTCGCGGGCGCGGACAAAAAATTCCACTGGGCAAAGGCGGAGATTGATCACGACCACATCGTCGTCTCCTGCCCCGAGGTGCCCGAGCCCGTCGCCATTCGCTACGGCTGGGCGGACAATCCCGATCTGAATCTCGTGAACGGCGCAGGACTCCCCGCGAGCCCGTTCCGCAGCGACAAGTGGAAGCAGGAGCCGCCCGCGGGATCGGCAGGAAACTGACGCATGGATTTCCCGCCGCTCGACTTCTCGAAGATCCGCACCTACCCGGTCGCCGACCGCGCGAACAAGGTCGCCGTCGAGGCATTCGCCAAGCCGCACACCGCGGG
>JAYWEO010000240.1:0-4450 GCA_043779225.1 Prosthecobacter sp. | reverse complement strand
GGCGATGGCGGGGAAGAGGCTGAGGACGTCGATGGTCACGCAGTTGAGAGTTGAGTGTTGAGAGTTGGGAGGGAAGCGCAGAGTGTGGGGGACGAGAATCGCGATGAGGGATTCTTTTTCCTCTCAATTGTCCCCCGACACCGCGGACTTCTCGCTAAGCCTCGAATCTCAACCTTCAACTCTCAACCCGCTCCTTGCCCCGCCCATCGTCCAAAGCCGCGAGCCGCTCGCGCAATAAAGAGAACAAGCCGCGTTCCCACTTTCGCTGGAAGCGCTTCTTTCTGAAATGGACGTGCATCGGCGTGCTGATCGTCGCGGCGGTGCTGGGCATCTACGCGTGGCGCGCATCGCGGCTGGACATCAAGCAGGTCGAGCGGATGCGGGAGCGGAGCACGGTCTTCGACATGGATGGGAAGGTGTGGAGCCGCATGCAGGGCGAGAATCGCGTGCCGGTGCCGCTCGCGGATGTGTCGCCGTTTTTCATCGCATCGCTGCTGGCGCGGGAGGATACGCGGTTCTTTTCGCATCCGGGCGTCGATCCGAAGGGGCTCGTGCGCGCAGTCGTCCGCACGGCGCAGGGGCAGCAGCAGGGTGGCTCGACGCTCACGCAGCAGCTCGCGCGGAACAGCCTCGAAGAACTCGGTCAGCGCAAGAGCCTCGATCGCAAACTACTGGAGGCATTCGTCTCGCTGCGCGTGGAGCGGAACTACACGAAGGAGGAAATCCTGAGCCATTACATGAACCGGATTTACTTCGGCAGCGGCGTGTACGGCATCGAGATGGCGGCGAAGGTGTACTTTGCAAAATCCGCCAGCGAACTCTCGCTAGGCGAGGCTGCGATGATCGCGGGCATCATCCGCGCGCCGACGAAGGCGTCGCCCTTCACAAACCCGAAGCGCGCGCACGCCGAGCGCGATATGGTGCTCGACCGCCTGATGCTCGATGACTGCCAAACCATCCGCGGCCGCTATCTCATTTCCGCCGGTGCGATCGCGCTGGCACGGCAGCAGCCGCTGAAAATCGCGCCCGCGAAACGCGTGAGCACGCAGGAGAATTACGCGATGGACATGGTGATGCGTGAGCTTGATGTGCTGCTCGACGACGATCAGCAGAGCCAGGGCGGGCTGAAAATTTACACGACGATCGATCCCTTACTGCAGGACGAGGCGCAGAAGTCGCTCGACCGCGCGCTCACGAAGATCGAGCAAAAGCCCGGCTACGCGCATCCGAAGAAATCGGCCTACAGCGACGAGGATCGGAAGGAGGAAAAGCCGACGGAGTATCTCCAAGGTGCAGTCGTGGTGCTGGACAATCGCACCGGCGCGATCCGCGCGCTCGTCGGCGGACGCGACTATCGTGACAGCAAATTCAACCGCGCGATTGATGCGCGGCGCACGGTAGGCTCGACGTTCAAGCCGTTCGTGTACGCCGCCGCATTTGCAAAAGGCATGTCGCCTGAGACGCCGGTCAGCGATGGGCCGATCGAGCCCGGCGAGATCGCGCATGGTGGCGGCTGGCATCCCGGGAACAGCGACGAGCGATTTGGCGGAATGATGCCGGCAGAGGAGGGGCTGATCCATTCGCGCAACACCGTGAGCATCCGGGTTGGCAATCGGGCGGGAATCGAGAGTGTGGCGGAGCTGGCGACGAAGGTGGGACTCCCGGAAATCCCCGTGAACGCGCAGAGCTACATCGGCAATTTCGGCGCGTCGCCGAAGGAGGTCACCGGCGCTTACACGGTGCTCGCAAACGGCGGCGTGCGCCGGCAGAGCTACCTGATCGAGCGGATCGATTCCGAGGATGGAGAAATCATTTTCCGCGCAGCGCATATCTCCGTGCCTGCCATGGACCGCGGGGTGAGCGCGACGACGGCGGGCATCATGGGCGAGATCATGACGCGGGGTACGGCAGCGTCTTCAAAATCACTCGGCTGGACAAAGGCTGCCGCCGGCAAGACGGGCACGACGGATGGCTATCACGACGCATGGTTTGTCGGGTTCACGAATTCGCTCACGTGCGGTGTCTGGGTCGGCCTCGACAAGCCCGCGACCATCGTGCCGAAGGGCTACGGTGCCACGCTCGCGCTGCCCGTGTGGGTGGATGTGATGAAGCGTGCATCTGCCGAAAAATATCCGACGCTGCCGATCAAGAGCGGCAGCGGCGAACGTCCGAACGCGCAGCCTGCGCCCGTGGTGAAGGCCGACGGCGGCGGAAACCAGGACGGCGGACTGCGCAAGCCGGAGCAGAAGAGCGGGGGCATGCTGCGTTCGTTCAGGAGGTTTTTCGGCGGAGAGTGAGAGTCCACGGGCGTCCGCTGATCCTCACTTCACGAGGGGAAACCGGATGCCGCGGGCAAAATGCAGATTGATTTGCCGGAGGCGTGCGACCACAAGCCCAGCGTTGTTTTCCGAATGAAACGAGCCTGCCCGAACACGTGAGTCATCGCATCGATCGATTTGAGATGAAGCTCGAGATCTCGGCGGCGCAGCGCGGTGTGCTCATGGCGCAGCTCGGGCCGCATCTGCGGCCTGATGAAAATGCGGGTGCGGGCGCGCGCTATCCCGTGGTGAGCCTTTACTACGACAACGCCGATCGCGACTGCTATTGGGACAAGGCGCGCAGCCTGCCGAGCCGCCGCAAGCTCCGCGTGCGCGTGTATGGCAGCCGCGATGGCGCGGTGCCTGCCGTGTCTTTCGTCGAGATCAAGCACAAGTGCGACGGACGCGGCGTGAAACGCCGCGTGATGCTCCCGCTCGCGCAGGCTCTCCGCGTGTGCGGCGGCGCGCAACCCGAGGGTGTGACGCTCAGCGAATCCGACCGTCGCATCGTCGCCGAGGTGCATGACCTCGTGGAGCGGCGCGGCTTCAGGCCCGTGATGGTCATGCGTTACGACCGCACCGCATTTGCCGGTGCGGAGACTGGGAGCGATCTGCGCGTGACTTTCGACGAGGGAATCCGCGCACGGCTCGACCATCTCACGCCGGAGCCCGATGACCGGCGCTTTGACCTGAGCCGCGCCGCGCGCAGTGAAGGTGCCGCAATCATGGAGGTCAAAGTGACTGGCTGCATCCCATACTGGCTCAGCCGCGTGATCTCCGCCGCGGGCTGCCGCATGCAGAGCCATTCAAAGTATTGCAGCATGCTCGAAAGCGAGGATCCTGTGTTGCGCGCGATGTTCTCCCCGATCTGGCGCACGCGCCAGTCCGCGCGTCTTGTTGAAAATGCCGCAGGCGATTCATTGCTGCCTGCGCCGCTGCTTTCACCGGCTGTCGGCTGATCCTTTCCATGCTTTATCCATCTGTTTCTTTCTCACCGCTGCTCGCAGTCGCCGATACTGCCGCGCCAGAAAAGCTCGGGCCGCTTTTCCGCGCCTTGGAAAACTCCCCGGTGCTGCGTCCAGTCGTGGATTTTTTCAATGTCTCGCTCGGGTTCAACTCGGAGGTGCCAGGTCTGCCGGAGATATTCTTCGCCGCGCTGCTCAGCTTTGCGCTGATGTCGCTTATCGCGCTTCTCTACAAGTCCACCTTCCGCGGTCCGAAGCTCTCGCAAGACTACGTCCATACGCTGATGATTCTCGGCATCGTCGTGACCGTCGTCGTGATGGTGATCCGCGGCGGCGATGGCAGCAAGGCGATGGCTACGGGCTTCGGGATGTTCGCAGCGTTCTCAATGATCCGCTTCCGCACGTCGCTCTCCGAGGCGCGCGATGTGGCGTTCATCTTCTTCGCCATGACGGCCGGCCTCGCCGTCGGCGCGCGGCAATACGGCCTCGCCACCGCGACGACTGCATTCATCTGCGCAATGATCTACTGGTTCTCGCGCGGCAACTGGTTCGCGCCGAATCGCGCGAGCCACTATCTGCGCATCCGCGTGACGAATGACATCAACTACGACGAGGCGTTCAACGAGGTCTTCGCGAGGTTCCTCGATCGGCACGACCTCATCTCCGTCGAATCCATCCAGGCCGGAATGATGACCGAGCTACGCTACAACATTTGCCTCCGCCCTCAGCACAAGCCCGGCGAACTCGTCTCCGCCATCCAGCACGTGAATGGCAACAACCGCGTGCTGCTCACCTCGACCGCGCCGAACCGGACGCTCGGTACGGACTAGCCCGCGCATTTTCCAAATGGCCGGTCCGTCGTGGAAAGAATCTGCGCTCTCGCCGCTCCTCGACGCCGAGGCGATCCAGAAGACCGAATATCTCGGCCTGCAGGCGCGGACCATCGTCGAGGGCTACATGGCTGGCGCGCACAAGTCGCCGTTCCGCGGATTCGCGGTCGAGTTTGCGCAGCACCGCGAATACGTCCCCGGCGACGACACGCGGCATCTCGACTGGAAGGTGCTCGGACGCAGCGACCGCTACTACATCAAGCAATACGAGCAGGAGACGAACTTCGTCGCGCACCTGCTCCTCGATGGCAGCGAGAGCATGCGCTACGGCTCCGGC
>JAYWEO010000239.1:0-8547 GCA_043779225.1 Prosthecobacter sp. | reverse complement strand
GAATCCTCGCCGAGGATGATCGAGAACAGCGTGGACTTCCCCGCGCCATTCGCGCCGACGAGCCCGATGCGATCCCCGCGGTTCACCTGCAGCGAGGCACCTTCGAAAAGCACGCGTCCCGAGAAGGACTTGGAGATGGCGGAAATGGTCAGCATTTTTTTGCGGGCGGGGAATGCACACCATTCACAGGCATACGCAACGGAAAATCATGCGGAGGAATCCGACGAGCGCAACTTTCCTCCTCGGAAAGCGCCCGGTGCAGGGTCATGCAATCTGCCAGCCGTCACACTCTTTTTCCCCAATTCATGAAATCCTCCCTGCCACTCACGCTCGCACTTTTCACCACATGGGGCGCGCTCACACAAATCCGCGCGGAAGAAAACTGGGCGCGCTTCGGAGGACCGGAGGGGAACGGACGCTCGGCGGAGACGGCGATGGCGGTGAAGTGGGATGCTTCGTCGGTCGTGTGGAAGGCGAAGCTCAAGGGCGAGGGGCAGTCGTCCGTCGTGAATTGGGGCGACAAACTTTTCGTCACGAGCGCAACGGACAAGGGCGCAAAGCGCTGGGTGCACTGCCTCGACCGCAAGACCGGCAAGGTGCTCTGGGAGCGCGAGGTCGCGTGCGCCAAGCCGGAGCAGATTCACAAGATGAACACGTGGGCGACGCCGACGTGCGCGACGGATGGCGAGCGCGTGATCGCGTTCTTCGGGCCGGGCGGCATCCATTGTTTTTCCATGGACGGAAAGCCGATGTGGCAGCGCAACCTCGGCGAGTTTCCCGGCACCTGGGGCATCGGCTCGTCGCCGATCCTCGATGGCAAACTCGTGATCCAGAACTGCGACGCCGAGGGAGCATCATCGCTCGTGGCACTCGACAAGACGACCGGCGCGCCCGCGTGGACGGCGAAGCGCGAGGACAAGCCGAAGGGCGGCTGGTCCACGCCCGTGCTGATCAATGCCGGGGCGCGTCGCGAACTGATCCTCAATGGCGAGCAGGGCGTGAATGCCTACGATCCTGCGACGGGCAAGGAGCTGTGGTTTTGCAAAGGCTACGCGGGACGCGGCGAGCCGATCCCGGTCTTTGATCACGGCCTGCTCTACGTGGTGAACGGACAGCCGGGGAACACCTATGTAGTGAGGCCCGGCGGCAGCGGCGACGTGAGCGAGACGAACCGTGTGTGGAATGCCAAGCGCATCGGCGGACGCGATCTACCGACGCCCGCGGTGGTCGGCGAATTCGTCGTCATCTCCAGCCTCTCCGGCATGCTCTCGATCTACGACACAAAGACGGGCGCGATCCATTTTTCCGAGCGCCTCGGCTCGCAGGTCTCCACATCACCCACGGTCGTGAACGGACTCGTCTATTTCCAGATGGAAAATGGCGAGGTGATCGTGGTGAAGCCCGGCAAGACACTGGAGATCGTCTCGCGCAACAAGGTGGATTCCGCGAGCGACGAAATTTTCCGCGCGAGCCTGAGCCCGATCCAAGGCCAGTGGCTCGCGCGCTCGCAGAGCACGGTCTATTGCATCGCTCCGAAGACGAAATAGGCGCGGCCATGCGTTCCGTCCTCGCGGCGCTTCCGTTGGTTCTCGCGTGCCTCCCGATGCACGCGGGTTCGATGCAGGTGCGCGTGTCGGATGAAGTGCGAAAGCCGATCGCGGGCTTCGACTACAGCGACATGCCCGCCTTCACCGGCGACAAAGTTGCCCACGAAGTGAAGTGGGGAGGCAAGTCGCTCGATGACCTGAAGGGGAAAATCATCCGGCTGGAATTCCTGCTCAAGGGCGCCGACCTCTGCACCTTTCGCACGGGCACGGCGGACTGAGCCCCGGAACCGGGCAGCCGATCAACGCGGCAGCTTGTTCGTGTAGCCGTGCTGATAGTTATACATGTCGTTCTTGGTCTGCTGCTGCTGCACCGCGCGCAGGTTCGCCTCACGCGCGGCGTTTTGCTGGGCATAGAAAGGATCGGCTGCCGGCCGGTATGACGGCTGCGACACATTGCTCGTATTCTGGGTCGTGCTCGAACTGCGGGCATGCGAGGGGATCCTCCAATAATTCCGGTAGTATCCTTTATAGTGATGCTTGCAGCCGGAGAGTGTGACTGCCGAAATGAGGATGAGCGAGATGCCAGGGATGCGCCGGAGTGAGGTCATGGTGGGTGGTGGGTGCTGGCTGTCGCGCTATTCGCCCGCATGGCGGCTGTCAACCCAATCGCATGAACTCCCTTTCACCATTTGTTTCGATTCAGATCACGCAAAGGCGCAGAGACGCAAAGAAAAAATCGCATGCAGCAGAGCTTTGCGCCTTTGCGGCTTGGCGCGACACCTCTTCGCAGACTTTTTATGCAACCCCTAAGATGCCCATGCCCATGCCACTCGTTCTCCCCATGACCACACCAAATTCCCTCGCTTCACCGGCATCCATTTTCCTCTGTCGCCTCGCAGCAATCGTCACAGCGTCACTTTTCATCGCGACCGGCATCACGCATGCCGATGAGGCGGCGAAAGTGCAGGTCGCAGGACAGCGGGTGTTCACCGCGGGGCACAGCTTTCACGTGTGGATGCCGGGCGGCCTGACGGAGATCGCCGGAAATGCAAAGGTCGCCGGACACGAGCAGCTCGGCCTGCAGCCCATCGGCGGCTCGCAGGTGATCCAGCATTGGAATCTGCCCGACGAAAAGAACACCGTGAAGCCCGCGCTCATGACCGGAAAGGTGCAGGTGCTCACGCTCTCGCCGATTTATCTGCCGGACGAAGGCATCGAAAAACTCACGAAGCTCGGGCTGGCGCACAACCCGGACATGCGCGTGACCGTGCAGGAATTCTGGCTGCCGTATGACGATGTGGACTCGTGGAAAAACCGTCCGAAGGAGATCGATCGCGACAGCAAGACGATCGAGGAATTGCGCAAGGCGCACGCGGACTACTTCAAGAGCATGGATGAGCACGTCGCCGCGCTGAACAAGCAGTTTGGCAAGACAGTGATCAACGTGGTGCCCGTGGGCCAGGCCGTGCTTGCGCTGCGCGAAAAACTCATCAAGGGCGAAGTGCCCGGCGTAAAAAAACAGAGCGAACTTTTCACCGACGTGCTCGGCCATCCGCAGGTCCACATCAAGGCGCTGGCCGACTACTGCCACTTCGCCGTGATCTACCGCACGAATCCCATCGGCCTGCCGGTGCTGTCATTCCTCGCGAAGCAGCCCGAGGCGGAAAAACTCAACCGCCTGCTGCAGGAACTCGCATGGGACGCGGTGACGTCGCACCCGCTCAGCGGGGTGAAAAAGTAGGCGGCGTCTCGGGGTGAAAGCACATGTGTCTTCGTGCGTTCATCGCGAGTCTTGAAGCCCTTGCGCCAAGGCGCGTTGATAGTCGGGAACCGAGAACCCAGGACAACGGCGTTGAAACTCCTCAAGCAGTTCAGTGCATGCTGGTGCGGGCTTCCTAGACAAGTCCGCAACATGAAGCCAGCGTCCGTCGCGAATCTCCTCTGCGAGATGATAGCCCTCGTCAGCGAGTCGCTTATTCTGCTCGATCATCTTTTCAGAAAGTGTGTGCAAGCGCCTAACACACCGATCACTTGATGCGAACTCACGCCTTGCCGCCGTAGGAGACGAAGTCGTCGAGGTCTAGCAGGTCGGGCCAGCGATGGATGTCGGGGCGGTTCGGGCCGCACTCGGCGAGATATTTGTCGAAGAACTCCCGGTCCTCTGGCGAGGGCGTGCGCTTGTCCATCGAGTCGCTCCACGCCTCGATTTCGTCGGGCGTGTGGCTGTTGCGCTGGTTCGCCGTGATCCATGCGAGGAGGTCGCCGTCGCCCTTGCCTTTCGCGACCTCGGCCTTCAGCGCGCCGGCCTCCATGCCGAGGAAGGTGAGGATGCGCTGGTCGTTCGGGCAGGCGTAATGGAAGGAGCCCGCAGTGCCGGCGAGTTCGGCGCGGCATTTGTCGAGCATGCGGGGAAGCAGCGCATAGCCGCCGAGGCGGGTGCGGACGCTGCGCGGGGGACGTTGCGTGAGGTTGGTGATGGGGATGCTCATGCGGACATCCTTCGCACGGGCAGGCCTCGCGGGGCAAGCGGGAGTCAGCGTGCGGTTGCATGGCCTGCGGGTTCGTCTAGCGTCACTCGCGCATGAAGCCTGCCGCTGAAATCCTCCGCACTCTCCGCGCGCTGCGATGGAGGATGGCGCTCGGTGATTTCTTGCGGAGCGCGTCGCGGGCGGCGCTGTTCTTTTTCGGTGTGCTGTTGGTGTTCAATGCGGCGGCATGGTGGCGCGGCGGGTTCCGTCCGGATCTGGCGGCCATCCCGATCATGCTCACCTGGCCGTTCATTTTCGGCGCGCTCGCGGCGATGGTGATCACTGCGCTGAAATTTCCACAGTCGGAGCGCGTGGCGCTGGCGCTCGATGCGGCGGGCGCGACGCGGGATCGTTTTGTCACCGGGCTGCGGCTGGCGGAAAAACCACGGACGAACGAACTGGAGACCATCGCTCTGGCGGAAATCGCGGGCTACGCGCGTTCGCGGAAGCTCGGGCTGCTGCTGCCGGTCCGCCTGCCTCGCGAATTGCCCTGGATCGCTGCGCCTGTCGGGATGCTCGCGCTGCTGTGGTGGAACGCGATGAATGCGAACGCGATCCAGGGCGCGCGTGCGGCGCAGGAGACTGCGGCGATTTCCAAGACTGCGGCGCAACTCGACCAGCTCGGCAAGCTCACGGACGGACTCTCACAGGAAAACGAGGACAAGCTGCTGAAGCTCGTGGCCGATCGCCTGCGCCAGAGCGCGGAGCAGATGCGCGCCGACGCCGCAGACGGCAAGGACGCACGCAAGACTGCGCTGCGCGAACTCGCACTGCTCGAAGACCTCGTGAAGCAGCTTCGCCGCCCCGAGGCCGCGACGCCCGAGGAATTGAAGGCGCTCGCGGATGCGCTGGCGAAGCACGAGCAGACGCGCGACGCGGCGAAGGACATCGCGGGCGGCAATCTCGCCGAAGCGGCGAAGAAGCTCGCACAGACTGCGCAGGACAAACCTTTGGCGGAGCAGGTGAATGCAACTTTGAAGCAGGCGCTCGATCATCTCGCGGAGCGTCGCGAGGAAGTGTCGAAGCAGATCGAGAAACTCCAGCAGGGCGGCGAGGGCGGTCGGCAGGATTTGATGAAACAGATCGCGGATGCGCTGAACGATCTCGCGCAGCAGGGAAAGAACGTCGCGCGCGAAGGCAAGGCCGGCTCGAAGGGCGAGCAGAAGAAGATGACCGACGATGATCTGCGGCGGCTGCTCGGCGCGCTGGAAGGCATGAAGGATCAGCAGCGGCGGCAGCAGGAAGGCGATGGCCCGCAAGTTGGCCCGCCGCAGCCGGGCGAGCCGAAGCAAGGCGACGCAAGCGGCGAGGGCAAGGTGGCGATGCTGAATTTTTCGACTGGCGAAAGGCCGGGCAGGGATTCGCAGGACAGCATCCATTCTCCCTCGGGAAAACCGGGCGATGACGGGGACAAGGACACGACGAAGGATCCGTTCGGCGCAAATTCCGCTGCGCCAAAATCTGCTGCGCGCAAGGAGCAGGACGCCGTGCAGCTCGGCGCAGGCGAGTCGCTTTCCGCGCTGATTCCTAGCGCGGCGGCTGGCGATGAGAAGGCCGCGCGGCGCTATCGCGAACTCTACGATGCGGCATCGTTTGCCGCGGAGGATGCGGTGACGCAGGAGAACATTCCGCTTGGCGCGCGGTTTCTGATCAGGCGTTACTTCGAGGCGATCCGGCCGAAACAGTAGCGGCGCTTGTGAAAGCGCGGGCCGATTTTCTCCTGGGCGTCCGTCGCGAAGAAAGATCAGCCCGCGCTTTCACCAGCGCGGCTGCAACGCTCCGGCCTTCGTGCGTGGATCTCCCTTCAGGAAATCTTTTCTTATTCGTGTCCATTCGTGTTCATTCGTGGTTCCAATCACGCCTCCAGGATGAACGATCTCGAACCACGCCTCGCGCAATTCCGCACCACGTTCCGCCGCATCCAGCAGGAGATGGCGAAGATGATCGTCGGGCAGGATGATGTGATCGAGAGCGTGCTGGCCGCGCTTTTCACCGGCGGCCACGTGCTGCTCGAAGGCGTGCCGGGGCTGGGCAAGACGATGCTCGTGCGCACGCTCGGCGAGGCGGTGAATCTGCAGTTTTCCCGCATCCAGTTCACGCCGGACCTCATGCCGGCGGACATCGTGGGGACGAACATCATCCACGAGGACGAGCATGGGCGGCGCACGTTTCAGTTCCGCGCGGGGCCGGTCTTTGCGAACCTGCTGCTCGCGGATGAAATCAACCGCGCGACGCCGAAGACGCAGAGCGCGCTGCTCGAGGCGATGCAGGAGGCGCATGTGACCGTGGGTGGCGTGCGGCACGAATTGCCGCAGCCATTTCTCGTGCTCGCGACGCAGAACCCGCTGGAGATGGAGGGCACTTATCCGCTGCCGGAGGCGCAGCTCGACCGGTTTCTTTTCAAGGTGAAGGTGCGTTTCCCGAGCGGCGGCGAGATGCACACGATCCTCGATCGCACGACAAGTGCAGCCACGCCGCGCGTGGAGAAAGCGGTGAACGACGCGGCGGAAGTTCTCGCGCTGCGCGACGCGGTGCGGCAGGTGCCGATCGTGCGCGAAGTGCAGGAGCACGCGGTGAGGCTCGTCCTGGCGACGCATCCCGACGATCCCGGCGCGACGCCTCTCGCGAAAAAATATGTGCGCTACGGCGCGAGCCCGCGCGGCGCACAGGCGCTGATCCTCGCGGCGAAAATCTACGCGCTGCTCGACGGGCGCTGCCACGTCGCGAAGGCGGACATCTCGAAGGCCGCGCACGCGGCGCTGCGGCACCGGATCATCTTGAATTTCGAGGGCGAGGCCGAGGGCCGCACGAGCGACGAAGTCATCGCGGAAATCCTCCGCGCGAATCCGGCCTGACACGATGAAGCTGCGGCTCGATGGCGTGCGGAAGTCTTTCGCGGGGAAGACGGTGCTCGACGGGATCTCCGCCGACTTCGGCGACGCACGCGCGGTCGTGTTCATCGGGCCGTCGGGCGGCGGGAAGAGCACGCTGCTGCGCACTATCGCGGGACTTGAGGCACCGGATGCGGGCGGCGTGACGTTCGACGGCGAGACGGTGGATTATTCGTCGGAGGAAAAGTTGCGCGCGCACCGGCGACGGCTTGGGATCGTGTTCCAGGCGTTCAATCTTTTCCCGCATCTCACGGCGCTGGCGAACATCACGCTCGCGCTGGAAAAGGTGCATGGCCACACGCCGGAGCAGGCGCGGGAGGTGGCGATGAGCACGCTTCGGCGTTTTGCACTCGACGCGCACGCGATGAAGAAACCCGCGGAACTTTCGGGCGGGCAGAAGCAGCGCGTGGCGATCGCGCGCGCGATCGCGGCGCAGCCAGGGCTGCTGCTTTTCGACGAGCCGACCTCGGCGCTCGATCCGGAGATGACGGCAGAGGTGCTTGAACTCATCGAGGAGCTGAAAGCGGAGGGCCGCAGCTTCATCCTCGTCACGCACGAGATGGGTTTCGCACGCCGCGTGGGCGACACGGTGGCGTTTCTTGCGGACGGGAAGATCGTGGAAAAAGAAACTGCGGCGCACCTTTTCGATGCGCCGCAGTCGGCAGGGTGCCGTGATTTTCTGGCGAAGGTGCTGCGCTATTGAAGCGGGCGCAAATCAGCCCGCGCTCTCACGAGCGCAGCGACAAGCCTACTTCACGTCTTCGAGCTTGAGGTGCATGCTGTTCCGTGAGGCGCCCTCTTCGCTGAACATGCGCCATTCGAGAGACCGGATGCTGCGTCCCAGCTTGAGCAAGTCGCCGAAGGTCGGGCGGAGTTCCGCGTATTCCTTCTGGTCGTGGCTGCCGTGGAAGAATGCGTTCGGATCCTTGTCCACGACCTTGAGCCATGCGTCGGCGAGATCGCAGACGGCGGGCATTTGCATGCGCATCTCAGCGCCGAGCGGGGAGCCGCCGGTTGCAGGTGCCTTCGAGGTGAGTTCCTTGGTGAAGCTCGGGGAGGTGCTGATGATCCAGCGGTCCTTTGAGATGGCGACATGCGGGAGGAGGTCGTCGGTCGGGATGGGCAGTTCGAGATAGTGCAGCTCCACTTCGCCGTCCTTCTTCATCACCGGATCGGGGACGCCACCGGGGGCGAATGCGGCGAGCTGCTTGATCACTTTGCTGAATCCAGCCCAAGCCTCGCTCACGCCTGCGCGGTCTTTCATCTGTGCGACCCACGCGATGCGCGGCACTTTTCCCTCGGCGAGATTCGGGGGCAGGTTGGGGATCTTTGGCATGTTGCCGTTCAGATCGAGAATGAATGCGGTCTCGTTGCCGAGCGCCTTGGAGAGCTTGCGGCCGGAGGCCCACAGATCCTTCAGCATCGGGAGCGCCATGGCCTCGGCCATGCCGGCACTTGCGCGCTCATCCTCAGGGACCATCGTGCGGCCATACTTGTCGTACCAGCCCCAGAGCATGCCGGTGCCGTCCTCGATGAGGTCGGCGACTTTTCCGTCGTTCGCGGGATTGGAGCGGCTGTTCG
>JAYWEO010000238.1:0-4971 GCA_043779225.1 Prosthecobacter sp. | reverse complement strand
TGCTCCAGCTCCAAGTGTTGCGGAACCACAGCGTCGGTAGCACGTGGATGCGCGCAGTCTCGGGCCCGCGATTCTCGATCGTGATGCGGATCAGGATTTCCTCCGGTGATGCCTTCGCATATTCGGCGGTGACATCGAAGTAGCGTTCGCCATCGAAGACCCCTGTGTCCGCCAGCTCATACTCGCGATCCTTGCTCTTCCTGCGTCCATTTTCCTCGCGGATCTTTGCGTAGGGAAATTCGGCGTGCGGATATTTGTAGAGCGCGCGCAGGTAGGACGAGGTCGGCGTCGCGTCGAGATACCAGTAGCATTCCTTCACGTCCTCGCCGTGCGGCCCTTCGCCATTTGCGAGTCCGAAGAGGCGCTCCTTCAAAATCGGATCTCGCCCATTCCACAGCGCGAGCGCGAAGCACAGCCGCGCCTGCCGGTCGCAGATGCCCATGAGCCCATCCTCGCCCCAGCGGTACGCACGCGAGCGCGCCTGCTCGAATGGAAAGTAGCGCCACGCATTTCCATCCGCCGAATAATCCTCGCGCACCGTGCCCCATTGCCGCTCGCTGAGGTAAGGGCCCCAGCGTTTCCAATTCGCGTCGCGGTGCGCCTCCGTGCTGAGCCGCACGTGCTCGGGCGTGAGCATCGCCTGCGCGTCCACTCCGGAGTCGTCTGAAATCATCCCCGATGCTGTGCGCGAGTTGCGTGTAATTTGCGAGCAACTTGTCACGTCTGCCGAGGTTGAACCGCCATCGCCATGAAACTCCGCATTCTCGTCCCGCTCTCACTCGCCACCACGGGCGCACTCTGGGCCGCCATCGATCAGGATACAAAGCCCGCGGCATCGAAGGCCGATGAACCCGCCCTGCAGCCTGCGCACGAGCCCAAGCCGACGGCGGAGCAGGCCGATTTTTTTGAGAAGAAAATCCGGCCGGTGCTCTCCGAGAAATGCTACAAGTGCCACTCGGAAAAAGCGGACAAGGTGAAGGGCGGCCTCGTGCTCGACACGCGCGAAGGTGCGCGGCGCGGCGGCGACAGCGGCCCCGCGGTGGTGCCGGGAAATCTCGACGACAGCATCCTCATCGAGGCGCTGCGCTACACGAACAAGGACTTCGCGATGCCGCCCGAGAAGAGCGGCGGAAAGCTGCCTGCGGCGGTGATCGCGGACTTTGAAACGTGGATCAAAATGGGCGCGCCCGATCCCCGCGAAGGCACGGCGGCGGTCGTGAAAAAATTCAGCAAGGAGGACGCGAAGAACTGGTGGTCCTTCCAGCCGCCGAAGCCGCAGACCGTGCCGAAGCCAAAGAATTCCGCGTGGGCGCACAGCGACGCGGATTGTTTCCTCCTCGCTGCGCTGGAGGAGAAAAAGCTCAAGCCTGTCGCTGACGCCGATCCCGCGACGATGCTGCGCCGGATTTATTTCGACCTCACCGGACTGCCGCCGTCGCCTGTCGAAGTCGGGCAATTTTTCAACGACTGGAAAGCCGCAGGCACCGATGCGAAGCAGCAGCAGGCGGTGCTGGGCAAGTGGGTGGACAAGCTGCTCGCGTCCTCGCAATTCGGGGAGCGCTGGGGCCGCCACTGGCTCGATGTCGCGCGGTATGCCGAGAGCAGCGGCAAGGATGTGAACATCGCGTTCCCGCACGCGTGGCGGTATCGCGACTACGTCATCGCGGCATTCAACCAGGACAAGCCGTATGATCAATTTCTGCGCGAGCAGCTCGCGGGTGATCTGATCCACGCTTCGGACAGCAAGGAGAAGGCGGATCACACGGTCGCCACAGGCTTCCTCGCCATCGGGCCGAAGGGACTGAATGAGCAGAACCCGCGGCAATACTGCCTCGACCTCGCGGACGAGCAGATCGACACGGTCTCGCAGTCCATCCTCGGCCTCACGATTTCGTGCGCGCGATGCCACGATCACAAATTTGATCCGATTTCGCAGCGCGAATACTATGGCCTCGCGGGAATTTTCCTGAGCACCGACACGCTCATCGGCACCGCGAGTGGAATCCAAAACCGGCACGCGACGGATCTTTTCGAACTGCCGCAGGGCACGCCCACCGCGGTGAAGGCCGTGCCCGCCGCCGAACTCGCGAAGTCGAAGCAGCGCATTGAGGATTTGAAAAAGGAGCAACGCGAATTTATCGCGTCACGCTTCAAGGGCGGGGCCGGGGCCACGCCGCCTGCGGGCAATCAGCTCCAGCGCATTTTGGTCATCGCCACGCAGCTCGGCTCGCTCGAGGCGATGGTAAAAAGTGTGGACGACAACGGCCGGCCGAAGTCGCTCGCGATGGGCGTGAAGGATCTGCCTTTGACGCCGCCGGGCGTCTTCGCGCGTTTCGGAGAATCCATGCGCCGCGGCCCGCAGGCGCGCATGGGCCGCCCGCCGGAATTTACCGGCATCCGCGACAGCGCGCTCTACGCACGCGGCGAGGCCGACAAGCCGACGGACAAGGTGCCGCGCAGTTTCCCCGCCGTGCTCACGCCGGGCACCGCGCCCGCCATTCCTGCGAAGGAAAGCGGACGCCGCGAACTCGCCGAGTGGATCACTTCGCCGCAGAATCCGCTCACCTCGCGCGTGATGGTGAACCGCATCTGGCACTCGGTATTCGGCCGCGGCATCGTCGAGAGCGTGGACAATTTCGGCACGACGGGGAAGAAGCCGAGCAACCAGGCGCTGCTCGATTTCCTCGCGGTGAAATTCCAGGCAGCGACCGAGCAGGGCGGCTACGGCTGGAGTGTGAAGAAGCTCGTGCGCGACCTGGTGATGAGCCACGCGTATCAGCTTTCCTCCGATTACGAGCCTGCGGCATTTTCCGCCGACCCGGAAAACGCGCTGCAATGGCGCATGAGCAAGCGCCGCCTCGATGCCGAGTGCATCCGCGATGCGATGCTCTCCGCGAGCCAGCAGCTCCAGCTTTCGGCTCCGCTCGCCTCGATCATCGGCCAGGCCGGCGATGCGCCCATCGGCGGGCCACGCTTCCGCCCCGGCGGAGTCACGGAGGATCAGCTCACGAACAGCGGCGCGACGACGATGGTGCGCAGCGTCTATCTGCCGATCGCGCGCGACGTGCCGCCGGATGCACTCGCCGTTTTCGATTTCAGTGATGCGAGCCTCGTCACCGGCGCACGCGACACGACGAACGTGCCCGCGCAGGCGCTCTTTCTTTTGAATGGAGACATGGTCGCCGCTGCATCGCGCAAGCTGGCGGAGCGCGTGATGTCCGCATATCCCGGCGGCCCGACCGGAGGCGTGAGCGCGAACCTGGACCAGCGTCTCGGGCTCGCCTGTTGGATCACGCTCGGGCGCTCGCCGACTCAGAGTGAGCGCGCGGCCGCTTGGAATTTCTTCCAGAAATTCCCGAGCAACTGGAGCAAGGGCGACAAGTCTTCGCCGGGACTCAAGGATGCCGAGGACGTGCGCGCCGCGTGGACGAGCTTCTGCCGGGCGCTGTTTGCCACATCGGACTTCCGCTACCTGAACTGACGGGTCTGCGGCGTGAGCAGGTGCGGCGGAACTCCGGGAGGGCCAAAGGCCCGCATCCATACCAGCTAGGGGCAACGCCCCAGGATGCCCGGTCGAGACGAGTCAGAGGGCTGAAGGCCCGATCCATTGCGTTGATCGTGCTGGATGGATCGGGCTTTCAGCCCACGTTTCTTTTCCATCACTCTTCCTGGGGCGTTGCCCCAGGGCTGGCATGGGTTGCGCCTTTGGCGCACAGGCCAGGCGTGAATTCCATTACACCCTCTTACTGGAGCTGCAGACCGCCGACTGCGTCGCGCGAGACGGTGCCGCCGTTCGCATCGCCGAGCCGCTTCGCCTTTTTGAATGCCTCGGTCGCCTTTGTGCTGTCGCCGTTCTTCTGGTAAAGGATCGCAAGCTTTCCCCATGCGTCGGTGAAATCCGGGTCGAGCTTCACCGTCTTCTCGAGCGCAGTGATGGCCTCCGCAGTCTGTCCGGCCTGCATGGCAAAAGTGCCGCGTGAATAGCTGTCCGCGATGCCGCCTTCGGCTCCGTTTGCCGAGGGAATGCTCACCTGGCCGGAAGGCAGTGGCGGCAGCGCCTCGGGTGGAAGCTGGCCTGGCATCGCAGCAGTGCGAGGTTTCAGGTCTGCCATGTCCGGCCCGGAAGCCGGTCCCTGCGGCTTCTGATTCTGCGCGAGCAATGCGCGCGCGGACTTGCCCGGCGCGACGTGCGTGATTTTCACATCGGAGCACGCGGAAAGGTGGAAGGCCACGAGTGCGGCGGCTACGGAATGGATCGGACGGACGGTTTTCATGGGCGTGATTCGGCGACTCTATCCAGCAAATGCCCTGCCATCAAGGCGGCTTTCCTGAGCGGTGGCTAAGGGCCGTCGCGAGCCGAACCGGGCTGCGCGTGTGCTGCTGGCAGTCGCTGCGCGCGAGCCGGAAGCGGTGCTCGCGGCTGCGAAAGCGGCGTAAATTTAATGAACCGCGTGCTGCACGGCGCGCAGCTTGGTGTCGCCGACTTGCAGGCCGAGGGCTTGCTCGGCGACTCGGAGGAATGGGCTGCTTTGATCGGTGAGCGCGACCTGGAGTTTGCCGATGCTGGCGCGCGGGGCGGCGAGCTTTTGCTGGCGGAGGAGTTTTTGCACGGCAAGGGCGGTGTTTTGCGCGGAGTCCACGAGGGTGACATCGGGGCCGGCGTGGCGCTGGATGGCTTCGCGGAGGAGCGGGTAGTGGGTGCAGCCGAGGACGAGGGTGTCCACGCCGGAGCGCAGCAATTTTTCCAAATAGCGGGCGATGATGGAGTCGGTGACGGGGTCTTCGAGCCAGCCTTCCTCGATGAGCGGGACGAGGAGCGGGCAGGGCTCGGTGAAAACTTTCACATTCGAGTCGAGGGCCTCGATGGCGCGTTCGTAGGCGCGGCTGGCGATGGTGGCGCGGGTGCCGATGACGCCGACTTTTCCCGAGCGCGTGGCCTTCACCGCGGCCTGCGCGCCGGGCTCGATGACG
>JAYWEO010000237.1:0-9723 GCA_043779225.1 Prosthecobacter sp. | reverse complement strand
AAGCCAGAAAGCTGGCTGCCGCCTCGACTGCTGAATCCGAGATTTTCAAAAGACAGGTGCAGGAACTCATCCTCCGAATGGAAGCGGTGGGTAGCAGCACCACTGATCCGTCGAAGCTCGAGCAAAGGCTTCTTCAGGCAGTGCATGATCTTCAGCTGAGCGACCGGAACCGAAAAGGACTGAGCGCATCGCTGATGCGAATGCTCCAGTTGGCGCAGGCCTATCTGGAAAAGACCGACGCGGAATCCAAGCTAGTCTTGGAGACTGAGATCAAAAACGCCGAGGAAACCCTTGTGAAGGCCGCCGTAAGTGACTTTTCCGCACTTAAAAACAAGGCGACGGAGCCACAGCCGGATCTTCAAAGCGGGAAAATCAGTGCGGTCAAACCAGAGCTTGGATGTGTCGTCATCAATCTGGGCACCAAACACGGTGTCAAGGTCGGGATGCCATTCCAAGTAAGACGCGGAACCAAGTTAATCGCGACAATCCGCGTCGTCGATGCCAGGCAGAGTTTCGCAGGCACAGTGATACAGAATCTTATTTCAGACAAAGAGCCGATAAAGCTCGGTGACGCCGTAAGAGTGGACGCCCAGCTCAATTAACATTTAATCAACAACCACAGCTAACAACTTTAACGCATAATGGAAGTCAAAGCCATATACAGAAATGCGCGCATGTCGGCCTTCAAGCTCCGGGATGTCACGCGTGAGATCCAAGGCCGCCCTGTCGCAATCGCCCTGGACATCGTGGCATTTAGCCCGAAGAAGGCCGCATTCCTCGTGCAGAAGACGCTCAAGAGCGCGATCGCCAACGCTGAGAACAATCACAACCTGCGCGCCGACACGCTCGTCGTGAAGGAAGCGGTCGCGGGTGAATCGACCACCATCAAGCGCTTTACCCCGAAAGCACGGGGCAGCGCAGGTCCCATCCGCAAGCGGACCAGCCACATTTTCATCACGCTTTCCGACGAAATCAAAGTCAAGCAGCGGGAGAAGAAGGGCACCAGGCCGGCAGGCAAGAAGGCAGCCAAAGGTGCAGCAAAGAAACCCGCAGAGACATCCAAAGAATAATCATGGGACAGAAAACCAATCCAATCGGCTTCCGCCTTGCAGTCAACAAGGACTGGCGCTCCAAATGGTTTGCCAGTCGCAAGGAGTTCCCTGAATTCCTCGCGAGCGACATCAAAATTCGCGCGACGCTCAAGGAAAAGCTGCGCCTCGCCGCTGTCTCGAAGGTCGTCATCGAGCGTGCTTGGAACAGTCTCCGAGTGACTATTCACACTGCGCGTCCTGGCATTGTCATCGGACGCAAGGGTTCGGAAATCGAAAAGATGACTGAGGAAATCTCGAAGCTTTCCGGTGGCAAGCAGGTCAAGATTGACATCATTGAAATCAAGTCGCCGGACCTCGACGCGCAACTCGTCGCCGAGAACATCGCGATGCAGATGGAGCGCCGCATCAGCTTCCGCCGCGCTATGAAGAAGGCGCTGCAGATCACGATGGAACAGGGTGCAAAAGGCATCAAAGTCCGCTGCGCAGGCCGTCTGGGTGGGGCCGAAATCAGCCGCTCGGAATGGTATCGCGAGGGAAGCATCCCGCTGCATACGCTCCGCACTCCGATTGATTACGGCTTTGCCGAGGCTCGGACGACCTATGGAATCATCGGCGTGAAGTGCTGGATTTGCAAACCTGCCGTCGTCGCGCCGGAAGAAAAAAAGGCCGGCACCAGCCCTGAGAAGACCGAGTCCGCCGAGCAGCAGCCGGCTGCCTAACCTAATAGCAATTTCATACTGGAGGAAAACCAATGCCCTTGTTGCCAAAACGTGTAAAGTATCGGAAGACCCATCGCGGAAGCCGCGCTGGAATGGCTTCCCGCGCCGTCAACCTTGATTTCGGATCGTTCGGACTGCAGACCATCGAGCGCGCCTGGATCACCAACACCCAAATCGAAGCCGCGCGCGTCGCCATGACCCGCAACATGAAGCGCAAGGGCAAGATGTGGATCCGCATTTTCCCCGATAAGTCGGTGACGGCCCGCCCGCCCGAAACCCGAATGGGCAAGGGCAAAGGCCAGCCTGAGTATTGGGTTGCGACTGTCCGCCCCGGAAACATCCTTTTTGAAATTGACGGCATCTCCGAGACGCTTGCCCGTGAGTCGCTCCGACTGGCTGCAGACAAGCTGCCGGTGCGCACCAAATTCCTGACGCGCCATAACTAATCGCCGAGCATGAAGAACAAAGAAATCCGCGAACTGACGCCTGACGAACTCCGGGCACGCAAACGGGAACTGCGCGAGCAAATATTCCACCTTCGCCTCCAGCAGGCCGGTGGCCAGCTTGAGAAGCCGAGCGAACTCCGCAGCCTGCGCCGCGAGGTCGCGCGCATTGAGACGGTGCTGACCCAAAAGAACAAGACCGCGGCCGCTGCCGCCAAGTAACCAAATTCCATGAGCGAAACTGCACCAGTTGAAACCTCCAAGCGCGGCCTCCGCAAGACCCGCGTCGGAGAGGTCGTCTCGAACAAGATGCAAAAGACCGTGGTCGTCGAGACGACCATGCGTGTGCCCCATCCGAAGTTCGGCAAGATCGTGAAGAGCGTCAAAAAGTTCTATGCTCACGATGAGGAGCAGAAGGCCCAGATTGGCGACCTCGTCCGCATCGTGGAAACCCGCCCGCTTAGCAAACTCAAGTGCTGGCGTGTCGTTGAAATCCTCAAGCACTAACAAACACCGCTGCCCGACCGGGCAGCAAATTTCCTATGCTCCAAATTCGTACCAGACTCGATGTCGCTGACAACACCGGTGCCCGCATGGCCAAGATGATCGGCGTGATCGGCAAGCGGACACTCACCGCGCACATCGGCGACGTCATCACCGCTCACATCCGCGAGGCTCAGCCAGGCGGACAGGTCAAAAAAGGTGAAGTCGTCCGTGCTGTCATCGTCCGCACAAAACAAGCGATTCGTCGGGAGGACGGGAGCTATCTCCGCTTTGACAACAACGCCATCGTCATCATCGACAAGGATGAGAATCCTCGCGGCACCCGTATCTTCGGCCCCGTGGCCCGTGAACTTCGCGAGAAGAACTTCATGAAGATCATCTCACTTGCACCGGAGGTTCTCTGAAATGTCCAGCCGTCTTAGCTTTCACGTCAAAAAGGGCGACACCGTCACCGTCATCAGTGGCAACCACAAGGGTGCCAGTGGAAAGATCCTGGCAGTGCTGCCGAAGAAACAGCAGGTGCTGGTCGAGGGCGTCCGCATCATCAAGAAGCACACTCGCAAGAGCCAGGACAACCCGAATGGAAGCATCCTCGAGCGCGAGGGCCCCATTCACGTCTCCAATGTGAAGCTCGTCGAAATCGAGGAGCCCAAGGCCAAGAAGGCGACCAAGAAGAAAAAGTAAGCCATGCCCGTCGAAATCCACGAAGAATATAAGAACCGCGTGATCCCCGCCCTCAAGGCGACGCACGGTTATAAGAACATCAATCAGGTGCCTAAGATCGACAAGGTTGTTGTAAACACCTGTGTTAACCTCAATCAAGGTGACGCCAAGCAGGCGCTTGAAGACGCCAAGAATGAGCTCGCGACCATCACTGGTCAGAAGCCCGCCGAGACGCGTTCAAAGAAGGCAATCTCCAATTTCAAGCTCCGCAAAGACCAGGCCATCGGCGCAAAAGTCACCCTGCGTGGCCGCCGGATGTATGAGTTCCTGGAGCGTCTTATCAAGACGGCCCTTCCCCGTATCCGTGACTTCCGCGGTGTCAGCACCCGTGCCTTTGATGGCAACGGAAACTATACATTGGGCGTTTCAGACCAGTCCATTTTCCCGGAAATCGAACTCGACCGCATCAAGCGCAATATCGGCTTTGATGTGACCATCGTCACCACCGCCCGCACCGACGCGGAGGCCAAAAGCCTCCTCACCGAGATGGGCATGCCATTTTCAGACAAGGCACGCCTGAAGCGCGCGCAACAGCAGCAGGAGCAACCGACCGCTTAATCAGACATGAGCGCACTTACCGATCCCATCGCAGATTTTCTCACCCGCCTTCGCAATGCCTGCGGTGCAGGCAAGTCCGAAGTCCTGGCACCCTATTCGAAGATGAAGGCGGAGATCGCCCGCATCCTCAAGCAGGAGGGCTATATCTCCGGCTTTGAAGTCGAGACTGGCACCGGGCTCCATGCACAGCTGAAGGTGGTCAATAAATTCGTCAATCGCACTCCGGCCATCACCGGCCTCAAGCGCGTCTCCAAGCCCGGTCTCCGCCGCTATGTCGGATCCACCGAGATTCCGCGCGTCCTCGGCGGAATCGGCATCAGCATCCTGTCCACCTCGAAAGGATTGATGTCTGGGCGTGAGGCCAAGAAACAGAATGTCGGCGGTGAATTGCTGGCTTTCGTCTGGTAAAGACTATGTCCCGAATCGGAAAAAAAATCATCGAACTGCCGGCCAAAGTCACCGTAAAAATCGGTGCCAATGGTACGGTCCACGTCGAAGGCCCCAAGGGCAAACTCGCATGGCAGCTCCCGAACGGAGTCAGCGGCAAGGTGGACGGCACCACGGTGACCGTCGCCTGTGACACACCCAGTGCCAATGCGCTGCATGGCCTGAGCCGGGCATTGATCAACAACATGGTCAATGGCGTGGCCAATGGTTACGTGAGGGATCTGGAGATTCAAGGCGTCGGTTTCAAGGCTGCAGTGAAGGGCAACATCATTCAGCTCAACCTTGGCTACTCGCATGAAATCAATCACCCGATCCCTGCGGGTGTGAAGGTGACCGTCACCGACAACACGAAGGTGCGCATCGAGGGAATCGACAAGCAAGTCGTGGGACAGCTCGCCGCCGAGGTGCGGGGCTATTACCCGCCGGAGCCTTACAAAGGCAAGGGTGTCCGCTATGCGGGCGAGAAGATTATCCGCAAGGAAGGCAAAACCGTCCAGTAAGCCATGGCTAAGAATATCAAAAAAGAAAGCATCAAGATGCGCCACAAGCGCATCCGCAAGGTCGTCTCCGGCACGCAGGAACGTCCGCGTCTCGCCGTCCATTTCAGCGGCAAGCATATCTACGCCCAAGTCATTGATGACACGGTCGGAAAGACGATTGCCAGTGCAAACACTACAGAAGCAGGCCTCAAAGCCCAGAAGCCCAAAGCCAATGCAGCCACGGCCACGACCGTCGGCAAGCTCGTCGCCGAGCGTGCGAAGGCCAAGAACATCGACAGGGTTGTATTTGACCGCGGCGGTTTCATCTATCATGGCAAAGTGAAGGCGCTGGCGGACGCAGCGCGCGAAGGTGGTTTGCAATTCTAATCAACTATGGCTGCTCACTCCAAAAACGATTCCAATTCCCGCGGCCCGAGGGGCCGTCGCCCGCAGCAGACCCGCCCGTCCGAGCCTGTGGATCGCGGCACTGTGCTCGAAGGCGTATTCGCCGGACAGCCGCAGGCCGAGCTGATCGAAAAGCTAGTGTTCATCAACCGCTGCGCCAAGGTGGTGAAAGGCGGTCGCCGCTTCAGCTTCAGCGCGCTGCTCGTCATCGGTGACAAGCAGGGACGCGTCGGCGTCGGCTTCGGCAAGGCGAATGAAGTCTCCGAGGCGATTCGCAAGGCCGGTGACAAAGGCCGCAAAAATCTCAAGCGTTTTGCCATCAGCAGCATGACGATCCCGCATGAAGTCGTGGGCAATCACGGCGGCGGCCACGTCATCCTCAAGCCCGCAAGTCCTGGAACAGGAATCAAGGCGGGCGGTGCAGTCCGCGCTGTATGTGATGCGGTCGGCATCAAGAATATCTTGGCCAAGAGCCTCGGGTCCTCCAATCATGCCAACGTGCTCAAGGCCACTCTTGATGCGCTCGCCAAGCTCCGCCAGCGTGACGACGTGATGAAAATCCGCGGCATCACACCGAAGGCCCAACTCGCAAGCTAGCACGAACGCGTGCATTTCCAGACGACACCGCAAAAAAATGGTGACTGGAGATAACCTAAAAGAGAAAACCAAACGATGAACCTCTCAAATCTCAAACCCCGTCCCGGCGCAAAACATCGCGTGAAACGTCTCGGCTGCGGCGAAAGCAGCGGGCATGGAAAGACCTCCGGCAAGGGCCACAAGGGTCAGAAGGCGCGCAGCGGCGGTAGCATCCGGCTCGGATTCGAAGGCGGACAGATGCCCCTCATCCGTCGCGTTCCAAAGCGCGGATTCAACAATGCGGTGTTCAAGACCAAGTGGGCCATCGTCAACTTGGAGTCGCTCAATCATTTTGAAGCCGGAGTAACGGTGGATCAGAAGGCGCTCCTCGATGCCGGAGTCATCAAGCGACCGTTTGAAGGCGTCAAGATTCTCGCCTCGGGCGAACTGACGAAGAAACTTTCCGTGGTGGCCAACCACGCGAGTGCCGCGGCAAAAGCGGCTATCGAAAAGGCGGGCGGAACGCTGACTATCAAATAAGGAGCGCATGAGGAACCCTCATGTGGATGGCCGCCCCTGTCCCATGACGAGGTTGACGTTCCTAGCAGGGACCCCAGCAAAAGCCGCCGAATGATTTCCGCATTTTTCAACATCCGCAAAATCCCAGAACTCCGGAACCGGGTTCTGTTCACTTTGCTGATGGTGGTTCTCTACCGGATCGGCTGCACGATTACGTGTCCCGGAGTGAATGCCAGTGTCCTGAAGCATTACTTCATCGAACGGATGACTGCCAGCGGGGACGGTGGCGGTGCCGCGGCGCTTTTTAATATTTTCAGCGGCGGCGCGCTTGAGCAGTGCGCTGTTTTCTCACTAGGCGTGATGCCTTACATCAGTGCCAGCATCATGATGCAGTTGCTGACGGCGGTGATTCCACAGCTAGGAAAATTGTCGAAAGAGGAGGGTGGGAGGCAGAAGATCAGCCAATATACCCGTTACGTCACCATTATCCTGTGCGTGTTTCAGGGATGGCTGATGACCAAGCAGTTTGTCAGTCCGTCGAATTCAATCCTGCCTGGCATCACGGAGACGATGTCTCACTATGGGCAATTGGTGCCGGAGCCTGGATTTTGGTTTGAACTGGTGTGTGTCGTCAGCCTCACTGCGGGGACCATGCTGCTCATGTGGCTGGGTGATCAGATCACCGACCGGGGTGTTGGCAACGGAATGTCGCTCATCATTGCGGTCGGCATCGTAGCGCGCCTGCCCGCGGCACTGGTGCAGGCGTGGAAGACGGTCGTGCCCACGGGTGCCGCTGCCGGAAGTGTCGCGCCGATGAAACTCGTGCTCATGCTGGCATTCCTGGTTCTGGTGATCGCCGGCGTCATCTGTCTCACTCAGGCGCAAAGGCGCATCACGATCCAATATGCGAAGCGCGTGGTGGGACGGAAAGTCTATGGCGGAGTCGCCCAATACATGCCGCTGAAGGTCAACTATGCGGGTGTCATGCCGATCATCTTCGGTCAGGCTTTGCTTGTGTTCCCGGCAACGATGATCACGATGATCGCGCCGAACAACCCCACGGCCAAGGCATTTGCAGACTCGCTCAATTCCGGATGGCCCTATTACGTGCTCTACAGCCTGCTGATTTTCTTTTTCAGCTATTTCTGGGTTGCGACGCAGTTCCAGCCGCAGCAGATCGCCGATGATTTGAAAAAGGCGGGTGGATATATCCCTGGCGTTCGTCCTGGCAAGCCCACGGCAGAGTTTTTGGACAGGGCGATGACTCGCCTCACCTTTGCGGGCGCCATGTTTCTTCTGGTGATTGCATTGCTGCCCTCGATGCTCAGCAGACAGGCGAATGTGCCGGCGCTGGCCGCACAGTTCTTCGGCGGCACGAGCATTCTGATCGTGGTCGGTGTCGTGCTGGACACGATGCGCCAGATCGAGACGCATCTGCTGCAGAGGCATTACGACGGATTTCTTAGAAAGGGTAAGCTTCGCGGACGGTTTGAACGCTCGCCGGAGCAGCGTGGAGAGTCCGTGGGAAACACGACCCTCGTCTGGCTTGCCGTCGGTGCCGCGCTTTTGGTTCTCGCCGGTGTCGTCGCGTTCTTCATGGGGCGCTTTGCAAACTAGCCGTCAGTTGAATTTTTTGCTGATCGGCACTGCCCAAGTTTTTCATCGCGCGCTTTCCCAAGGATGATTCCCATCAAATCCGAGCGCGACATCGAAAAGATGAGGGAGGCATGTGCAAGTGCCGCCTGCGTGCTCGACAAACTGGGACTCCTCGTGCGTCCTGGTGTGACGACCGGCGAGATTGACGAAGCCGCTGCTGATTTCATGGCCGAAGAAAAATGCCGCAGCGCATTCCTTGGTTATCGGAATTTTCCGGGCAACATTTGCATCTCCGTGAATGAGGAGGTGGTCCACGGAATCGGTGGCACCCGCCGCATTCAGTACGGTGACATCGTGAAACTCGATGTCGGTGTGATCAAAGGCGGCTGGGTCGGCGATACTGCGAAGACTGTTCCGGTCGGAGCGGTCAAGCCAGCTTGGTCCCGTCTGCTCGCAGTCACTGAAGACATCCTCGATCGCGTGATTCCGATGGTCACCGCTGGCCGCCGCCTTGGTGACATTTCGGCCTTCATTGAAGATGAAGTAATCGCCAACGGCTACAACGTCGTGCGCGAATTTGTCGGGCACGGCGTTGGGCGCAATTTGCACGAAGAGCCGCAGATTCCGAATTTCGGTCGCGCCGGCACCGGGCCGCGACTGAAAGCCGGGATGACGCTCGCGATCGAGCCGATGGTGAATTTGGGCACAGCCGCAGTCCGCACTTTGGAAGATGGCTGGACCGTCGTCACCGCGGACAGTTCGCCGAGTGCGCATTTTGAACATACTGTGCTCGTCACCAAGGGTGAGTCGCAGATCCTGACGTGGCGCGAGAAAGTGCTCGCCAAATAGCATGAGCTTTTCCGCCGCTGAAAAAATTTCCAATTCCGTGCATTCACATCTTGCCACGATGCGAAGTTCTGTTACGGATACGCGCAAGGCATCACCGAAGACCGGTCGCGAACCGGTGCAAGTAGCCACCTAGCGCACGAGGCGCCCGCACTCCAAAGCGGCGCACCCCGGGCGATTTTTTGTCCTCTCGAAACCAACTAAGAAACAATCATGAAAGTCAGAGCATCAGTCAAACGGCAGTGTGAAGCCTGCCGCGTCGTGCGCCGCAAAGGCGTCGTCCGAGTCATTTGCAAAAACCCGCGCCACAAACAGCGCCAGGGCTAATTCCTAACACACAATACCCATGCCACGAATTCTCGGCGTTGACATCCCAGGCGACAAACGAATCGAAGTGTCGCTCCCATACATTTACGGCATCGGGCCGAGCAATGCGAAGAAAGTGCTCGAAGATGCGAACGTGGATCCGAACATGCGGGCGAAGGAACTTTCGCCGGAGCAGTTGAACGCGATCATCCACGCCATCTCCGCACGGAAGATTCTGATCGAGGGCGACCTTCGTCGCGATCTCCAGATGAATCTCAAGCGCCTTCAGGCGATCAACTGCTACCGCGGCCTGCGTCATCGCCGCGGCCTGCCTGTCCGCGGACAGCGCACGCAGACGAATGCCCGCACCCGCAAGGGCCCGCGCAAGACCGTCGGCGTCCAGCGCGCGAAGGATGCACCCGCGAAGGCATAATCTTACAACCTCACCGAATTCCTAATCATGGCTGACACCGATAACACTCCCGCACCCGCACCTGAAGCGGCTGCACCCGCCGCTGCCGCAGCGCCCGCCGCCGCAGAGGCAAAACCC
>JAYWEO010000236.1:0-4664 GCA_043779225.1 Prosthecobacter sp. | reverse complement strand
GTCAGGCTATTAAATGGATGCGTGGAGGAATCTGGACACGTCAGTTCAGACCGTGGTGGAAAGGGAGTTAGCAGTGTCCTTCAACATACGGACAGCATTTTCCCATTCTTTTCGGAGGCGAGTATCAGCCTCTAGTTTCTGGAATTGATCGGGCCAAATGTCGCTACGGTTTTCGTGATAGAATCGCTTCCACACCTCCCTCGCGTGGTCTTCCCCCCCCGTGCGCAGAACTGCGTCCATGAATTCCTCAGCAACGGCAAAGCGAGCGGTCGAAGGTTCTCGTGACATCTCCTCGATGGCGGCTTTGCAATTGAAACACGCGTTGCTCCAGGCAGTTTCAAGCTTGTCTCTCAGCTCTTTCGTAGAATCACCAGGGAGGTACGCAAAATCCTTCGCTGCCTCGGCGTCGCTATCGAGGACATCCAAGCATAGCCGGATTCGCGGTAAGATGAAGCCCCGATATGAGAGTCTCGCCGAACGCAGAGTCTCGATGGCGCGGTTCATGATCTCGCCATCCTCGTGTCCAGCCCAACGATCGATGAGATCCTGCCATTTGTCCTTCTTGGATGGGCTGCTCAACCGCGCCAGCATTCCTCCATCTTCAGCCGTTAGTGCGCGCAGCAAATCATCACGGAGACGGTCAAAGCTGGAATCGAGACATGAATTCAGTTGGTCGAAAGAGTTCGAGAATTTGATACGAATCTCGTGAAGCCTGTGCGCATGCCATAATTGAAGACCTCCGGCGGCTGCTTCTTTTGAAATCTCGTCGGGTGATGGAAGCCCTGGACCCTCTTCAAGCGTTTTGAATATCGTCTCTACAGCACCAACAAAATCAGGGTCCGGATCATCGCGTGTGACCCGTTTGTCGCCGACGGCGTTACTCAACGCGCTGCCAATGCGTTTCCACACCGCTCCGAAAAGGCGGTCCAAGAGCGCAAGGTCCGGTGCGACTACTGCCACCTTGGGCAACGCCTTCGCAGCTTTTTCCGAGAATGCTTCGATGGCTGAAGCAAGCACTCGCAGCCTCACGCTCTGGCGTGTAGCGAGCCTTTCATCGAGTGTTGGGAGGTTCGCTGAGACATCATCCAAGATTTGGTCGAGGCAATTGGCAACTTCCGCCTCATTCGAGCAATCAACAGGGCATGCTCGACGCGTACGCACGGCGCTTTTCTTTAGTTCCCTCTCGAACAAGGCAAGATTCTTGGCGTTGACCGGATCCTTGTTGATGACGAAATATGACCAATCCTCGACAGGGAGGTCTGGGATGGCGCGAGAGATCAGGCCATGAAGCGCCGTATCCTGTGGGTCGATCACTGCACGGTCCGCCGGTGGGCGGCGCAGGAAAATCGCGACATCCAGATTCCGCCCGACGGTCGCAACAAGGCGTTCCTCAGCACCGCTCAAAAAGTCACCGAGACCGGGCGTATCGCCCACGGCGACGTCGCCAACATTCTGATTGGGAAACTTGCAGTAGAGAGTCGCCATCTGAACAGCGACCCAATTGCTCAGTTTGCGTTCCCCATCGGGATCTTCCTGTGCAACATAAGAGCGGATTTCATCCCTCGTGACACGGCGTTTCCCGCCCTTGAGCAGGATCCTGTAATGCGGGAGGTTTTCCTGAAAGAATCGGAGCTTTTTCAGATGTTCCTCGTCCGTAGTTCGATCGGTGGAATCGGCTGATGGTGTCTGAGGAATGCTCGTGGAAAAAAACTGATCGAGCGTATCCGGGGCAGCGCCCATTTTTAGTCTCTGGAAGAAAGGTTGGATGACGCCTTCGAGAAAACTGTCCGGGGTGTGGAATGCGATGTCAGCGAAAGTTTCATCCAAATCATGATTGACGATCATGGACGGTGCGCCTGTGCAGTGGCCCTTGTCGCCAGACGGAATCTCGTCGGTGGTCAGCCCGGTCAGCATCTGGAGGAAAGTGCTTTTTCCCTGCCCAGCACGTCCCGTGACGCCAATGTTCAGGGTCGGCCGCATGAACCGAGCAGAGAGGAGAGCGAGTTTGCCTTTTTCGTCAGCAATGCTGGCGAGAAGTTCTTCGATCTCTGGCAGGAGGGCGCTTATTCTGGACGCAACTTCTGAGTCTAAGCGGCGGACGTAAGATGGTATGAATTCACGAAATGACCGGAGTTGATTTTCGATCCCGTTGAGATTTTCAGCAGCCTTGCCGGCCCGATCTGCCATCGGTTGTCGGGCATTGAGAATAGAACGGATTTTAGCTGATCGGGTGGGAGTGCTCATAATCAGGAGATTCGCATCGGCGAGGGTCACACGGCGGAGCGGGCGAACCGAGAGGTGAGAAACCGCAGCAATTCCTCCTGCACCGCAGCGGGCAGATGTGCGGCAGCTACTTCGACCTCGATGATCGTGTTCATGGGGTGGACGCTATCAGCAATCGGCTGGCTGCTTCAAGTGGTTTGGATGCTTTTCGCATTGAGTGCCAGCGAAAGGATCCCAAGAATGCTGCGAGCCGTTCAGCAAACGGCGCAGATGGGAACCGGGCAGGGCGATTTTTTCCTGCCAAACAAAAACAAATCGGGGCACTACTCTCCGTGGATGTTCCTCCCATGAGATCCCACACCCTTCTCTCGCTGTTGCCGTTCGTGATTCCTGGCGTCCTCTGCGGTTCCATCTTCGCCGCCGATCCGCCCGCCGACCCGGACGGCTGGGCGAAAATCACGGAAGATGAGACGGCCATCCACTTGGAGACCGACACGCTGACGGCGACTTTCCGAAAGAAAGGCTACGTCTCCGGCGTCGAAGCGAAGTCGTTTCTCGACAAGCGGACGGGCTTCCGCGATCCGGGGCACGGGCTGGACATCGCGGATTGGATTTTGCAGGACGGCTCGGACGACGCGTATCAGGACAAGCTGCCCGAAGACCTGCGCTACCGGCACGCGCCGGAGATTCTCCATCTGATCCACGGCGACCGCCCGAAGCGGAAACTCGAAGGGCCGCAGATCTGCACCCAAGCGCGTGAGTTGCACCCGCGGGTGATCCGGGGAAAGGATTTCGTCGCTGTCGAGACGAGCTACACTTACACCACCGCCGTCCCGCCATACAAACCCGGCTCGAAATGGACGCAGCGTCTCGTCTTCCAAAAGGGCAAACGCTATTTCATTTCGATGGACCGCGTTGATTGCGCGAACGACTACGCGCAGGTGTATCTGCGGCTCGATATGCCGGGGCACATTTATCACAACGACGGGGACACGTTCAGTGAGATTTACCTCAGCTACCACGGCGGGCCGGACGGCTCGCGGCTGCCGTCCAGTCAGTTTCACGAAAAGTTTCCGCCGGACGGGAAGTTCAACTACCGGCGCGACCGCGACGGTGTGCCGGAGCGTTTCATCCGCGCTTACCGGCTGCGTGATCCGAAGACCGGCTCCGACGGGCCGTGGCTGGCGGGCATGACGCTCAACCCGGCCGGCACGCACGAGGCTTGGTGCAACAACGTCCGCTACGTCTGCTTCATCCAGGAGGTCGGCCCATCGCGTCCGGTGAAAGCGGGCAAATCTTTCAGCACCGCCTTCATCGTCGGCTACTTCGACTCCGTGGAGCAGATGCAAGAGGTGTATGACCAGCACAAGGGCTTCACCGGCTTGATAGTTGATGAGGCCGGCTGGAAATTGACAAAATGACCAGGGCCATTCCACACCTATGAACACCGCATACCTCACCACCCTGTTGCTTGGCATCAGCCTATCGCTCACCGCACACGCCGAAGAGCGCGTGCTGTTCGCCTTCGATGACCACAGCATCCCGTGGCAGCACAATTTGAAACTCACGCTCGTCCCGGTGACGAAGCATCCTGACAATCCCGTGCTGCGCCGCGGGCCGGAGGGCGCGCCGGATCACGGGCACGCGGTGCTGTATGGCACGGTGATCCAGGACGGCGCGAAGTTCCGGATGTGGTATCTCGGGATGTTTGAATCGCAGACCGTGAAGGGAAATGCGCCCGGCATGTGGCGGCCGATGTGTTATGCCGAGAGCGCGGACGGCGTGCATTGGACGAAGCCGGAACTCGGCCTGGTGGACTTCAACGGCAGCAGGAAAAACAACATCTGCCTGATCGAAGGCGAGCCGTTCCCGCTCACGCGCGTGAATGATTTTCTCTCCATCCTGCACGAGCCGAATGACCCCGATCCCGCACGCCGCTTCAAGGCCGCCTACATCGCGCACATGCCCTACGACGAGATCCGCGGCGGCATGAGCAAGGTCGGCACGAAGGAGCGCCTTGTCTGCTCCACCGTCTGCGCGACGAGCGCGGATGGCTTGAGTTGGAAAGTCGTCGGGGATCGTCCGGCGAATGCCGGCGGCGAACGCTTCGAGGCGAGCAGCCTTTATCGCTTCGGCGATTTCTATTACACGACCGGGCAGCTCATCTCGCCGTGGTCGTGGCGCGCGGATGGCAGCGACGCGGGCCGCGTGATGCTCGCCTATCGTTCGCCGGATTTCAAAACGTGGTCGCAGGCCAAGGCGCTCGCCTTCGCGCGTCCGGGACAGCTCGCCAATCCGCCGGTCAAAGGCCAGCAGATGCACATGGGCGCGGGCCTGTGGAATCGCGGCAACGTCATGGTCGGCCTGCACGGCATGTGGCAGGACGCGGAATCACCGCCGCCCAAAGGCGAGAGCTGGAACTATGGCGTGCGCATTGATCT
>JAYWEO010000235.1:0-3832 GCA_043779225.1 Prosthecobacter sp. | reverse complement strand
GAAAAATGGTTCTTATGCTGCGGCCGACGCACCTGCGAGCAGCGCAGCAATGCGCGCGAGGCGCTCGCGCACACCGGGGATAAATCCTCCCGCTTTGACGAGGGCCACGACGCAGACCTCGCCGTGGAGGAAGAGCGCGATGTCGGATTCACCGCGCTGCACCGTGGTGCTCCTCGCACCTTCGAGACGCGGGAGATTTTCCGAGGCTCCACGCATTTCCTCCGCACTCACGCCGCGTGCAAAATCACCGGCAGTCGCGCTGCCTGCCGTGCCGGAAATCACGCACGCATGCACGCCCGGCAGTGTCGCCGCGAGCGCCGCGACTCCGGCGAGATCGAGCGTTGCATCCGTCATGAAAAGATTCTGCAGGCCTGCAAAATCCGGAGCCTTGGGCGGCGTGGGCTGAGGGACTGCTGCGACCGGCGAATGGACCACCGACGGGCTGAAAGTCTTCGGCAACTCTGCGACAGGTGTCGTGGGTATCACTCGTGGCGCGAGAACATTATCTGCCGAAGGCTGCGCACTCGCAGATCGTCCGTTCGTGATTCCGCCGAGCACCACGGCGCGCAGGGTGGTGGAAATCGAGACATCCTTCGACGGACGCAACTCCAGCATGCGCTCTGAACGCTCGGTCGCGATCACGGAGACCGACGGCATCACCTCCGGCGCACCGGGCGGCGGCAGTTTCACCGCGGGTGCGGGAATTTCCGCGGCGATGGCAGACACGTGATCCGCGGACGACTGTGCTGCGAGATTCGGATCAGCTGCCGCTCCCTCCCCATGGATCGCCTGTCCGTGAACATCAGCACTTACACGGGAATACTCCGATGACTCATCGTTGCGAATCTGCTGGAGCAGTTTCTGAATCGGCAGGCGCACCTGCGCCGCTTCGGAGACGCCGCGTTCCAGTCGGAAAACCTCGGGTGCCAGCGCGACCAGCCGCGCGAGCGGAATCTGCGGCTTTCCGAGTTCGAGTCCGGGTGCGATATCCGCGGCGGGAATGCGCAGCATGCGGCCGGCGTCATGCCCGCCGGGCCATACGCAATGCCCCGGCACACGCGCGATGATTTCTCCGAGCGAAAGTGAGAATTCCGCAGGCATCCCGTGCGCCGTCCGCACGCCTGCGGCGGCGGCAATCGCGCCGATCCCGCGCACTTCGCCTGCGCCATCGGGCATGCCCGCATCCGACGGCGACGCATGTCCGCCGTGGGGCTCATTTTTATGCCGGAAAAGTTGTGCAAGCAGACCCATCGCCGCAGCTTCTTCCCGCAAAGTGCCACCGATGTAAAGACGCTCGACGCGCGACCGGCGCATGGCGAGTGCCGGGAATACATTTTTAACGCGGAGGCGCAGAGAAAAAATGAGAGTTCCGCAGAGGAAAGGGATCCCATTTTCCTCTGCGGAACTCTCATTTCCCCTCCGCGCCTCTGCGTTTTTCAGAGATCCGGTTCACTCTCTCACTGAACCCGGAGGATCAGCGTCTTGATCTCCGTCATGTCCTCCATCGCATGGCGCACGCCTTCGCGGCCGAAGCCGCTGTCCTTGATGCCGCCGTAGGGCATGTTTTCCACGCGCCATGTCGGGACTTCGTTGATGAGCACGCCGCCGACATCGAGCACCTCGTAGGCATGCATCGCGCGTCGGATGTCGTTTGTGAAAACGCCAGCCTGCAGGCCGAAGCGGCTGTCGTTCACGAGGCGCAGCGCCTCGTCAAAATCAGCGTAGCGGTGAAGCGTGACGACCGGCGCGAAGAGTTCGCCGGTGCATGCCTCGTGCGAGAGCGGCACGTCTTCGAGCACCGTCGCTTCGAGGCAATGCCCGCTCGCCTCGCCGCCGAACGCGATGCGACCTCCTGCGGTGACAGCGCTGGCGATCAGCGCGCGCGTTTTTGCGAGCGCCTCGGCGGTGATCATCGGCCCGACTACCGTCGCACGATCGCGCGGGTCGCCCTTTTTGATCTTCTCGCGAATGTGCGCGCCGAGACGTTTCTTGAAGTCGTCGTAGAGCGACTCGTGCAAAAAAATCCGCTGCACGCTGATGCACGACTGCCCGGCATTGCTGAAGCCTCCTATCGCGATCGGCGGCACCGCGGCTGCAAGGTCTGCATCGGAATGCACGATCACGCCGGCGTTGCCGCCGAGTTCCAGGCACACGCGCTTTTTTCCGGCGAGTGCCTTCAGCTTCCAGCCCACATCGGGGCTGCCGGTGAAGCTGAGCATCGCCACGCGTTCGTCCGTCACGAGGCGCGCGGCGTGTTCATTCGAGCAGGTGACGAAGTTCACCTGTCCTGTGGGCACCGCTGCTTCGGCCAGCACCTCGGCGAGCAGAAGCGCGGTGAGCGGCGTCTTGGCCGCAGGCTTCACGACCATCGTGTTGCCGGTCGCGAGGCACGGCGCGACTTTGTGCGCGACGAGGTTCAGCGGGAAATTGAACGGCGTGATCGCGCTGATCACGCCGATGGGAAATCTGCGCGACATCCCGATGTGACCCGCGCCTGCGGGCGTCGCGTCGAGTGCGAGCACTTCGCCGCTCGCGCCATTCCATCGCCGCGCCTCCTCGGCCGCGATGGTGAATGTGAAAATCGCGCGTGCGACTTCCGCATCGGCGTAGGTGAACGGCTTTCCAGCCTCGCTGATCATCGTGCGGATGAACTCATCCTTTCTCCCTTCGATCCCGCGCGCCACGCGCAGGAGCATCTCTGCGCGCTGATGCGCCGGGACCGCGCGCGTCACCGGGAATGCCGCGTGCGCCGCCGTGATCGCGTAGTCCAGCGTGCTCTCGTCGCCGAGCGAGACGCGCGCGACCGGATCGCCCGTGAACGGATTTCGCACCTGCAATGAACCCGCTGTGTCGATCCATTTTCCGCCGATGAAGAGTCGTGTTTGCATGGCTATTTTTCGATGACTTCGCGTTTCTCGATGAAAATCTTCAGGCCCTCTTTTGAGAAGTTGTCCATCAGCGCGTCGGGCGCGAGCGCCTCGGGCATCATCACGCCGCGCTCCGGGATCGCACCTTCGACGATGAGCCGCGCGGCGAGCGCGGGCGGGATGCCCGTCTGCACGACGGTGAGCGAATAGCCGTAGCGCTCGTACGTCTCGTGGTGGCTGTCCATCGTGTAGATGAAGTACTCCACGCGCTTGCCGTCCTTCATGCCGAGCACCTCGGCGCCGACGCACGAGTAGCCGTCCGCGGTCGCGCCGAGTGTCGCGGGTTTGGGAAGATTCGCGCAGGCGACGCGCACGGGACTCACCTCGACGCCATCCACCTTCACTTTTTTCCACGAGTCGAGTTCGAGCAGTGCGAGGCTCTTCGCGAGCGAGACGACCTTGTCGCTCAGCGTGTATTTGAAAACGGAATAGCGAACGCCCTTCTCGACGAACGGCTTGTAGAGCCCGAGCGAAACGCCCTCCTCGTGCGCGACGGCATACGTTTTCATGAGCCCGAGCGGCGGCGGGAAGCGGTGCCATTCGACTTCCGTTTCGAGCGGTTTGCCGGACATCACGCGCGCGTCTTTCACGAAGTACGGCACCGCGCCGAGTTCCTCGAAAAGTGTCTCCGGCGAGAAGAGTACGGCGAAGCGGTAGCCTTTCACATCGGCATTGTCCGCATCGAGGATGCGGATGCTCTCGGCCGTGTCGAGGCGGTCCATCGCCCAGCGCGCGAAGACATTCACCGCGCCGGGATCGCAGCCCATGCAGAGCAGGCCGAGCAGATTTTTTTCGCGGAAGCGCGCGTCGAATTTCTCGATCTCCGCCTCGTAGCTGTTCTTCGCCGGGCGCTTCACGCCGGGCGGTGAGTAGATGTCCGCCGCCATGTCGAGGTAGTGCGAGCC
>JAYWEO010000234.1:0-3259 GCA_043779225.1 Prosthecobacter sp. | reverse complement strand
GCGACCTCCATGACCACGCTCACGGGATTCGTGCTCTACCTGCTGCCGATGTTCATGTGGTCGCTGGCGATGGGATCGCGATTCAACGGACGCCGCACGGCGACCTGGCTGGAGTCGTTTGCGCAAATATGGATCGGCATCAACCCAATCTTCGACCTCGCCCGATCCGTCACGCCGCGCGGCGCGCCATTCTCTGGGGATTCCATCACACCCAGCCTCGTCGGCGGCGTGATTTTTTTTGGCCTCGCATGGATGCTCTTCGCCCCGTGCTGCAACTCTGGCGCAGAGACCGCGCCGCAGCGTCGCGAGAAGCCTGCGCCCGCTTCCGTCCGCCGCACCCAGCGCCCGCGCCCCGGACGCCGCGCGATTGCATGGAAGGATTTCCAGTTTCTCGGAGGCGGTTTCCGCGGACTGTTCATCCGCTTTGTCTCGTATGCGGCGATCTGCCTCCTGCTCGTCTGGTGGATGGTCGCGATCCTTCACGAAAATGTGCGTCCTGAAGGCCTCGGCATCATGTTCTGGGTCTGCGGGCTCATCGCGTTCAGCATGGAGTTTGGACTGATGGGCGCACGCATGTTTGCCTCCGAGCGGAAGAGCAAGACCCTCGGCGCGCTCTACACACTGCCGGTCGGCACCGGACGCCTCATCCGCCACAAGATCCTCGGCTCTCTCTCGCAGCTCATCCCATCCGTCGCGCTCTCCCTGCTCGGGCTCACCCTGATGTTCAACGGCTCCGCGCACTGGAACCTGCGGATCAACGACGAATTTCTCGCGGGCCTCACCCTCGCGGTCACCTGCTACATCTTCTTCGCGGTGCTCGTGATGTATCTCTCGCTCCGCATGCGCCGCGCGCCATTCGCCACGGGGCTCTGCGTAATGTTCTTCATCTATATTCTCGTCGGCTTCACCTTCTCGTCGATGTTCCGGCATCGCGACGGCACTTCGCAAATGTTCACGATCGCAGGGCTGGGCTGGATCGGCATCGCCGTCATCGCCTCGAGAATTCCGCACCGCATCGCCCTCGCGGCGGCGGACGAGTAGCGGGGAAAAATGCGCGCACTGCTTGCCCTCTTTGTCCGCTCCATGCGCGAGGACGCGAGGGCACGCCTTGCCCCCCATCCTGCGCGCCACGCTCGTCCTCGTCATCCTGCTGATTCTCTGGGCCAACGAGCGCGACTTCACCCGGAGCGCACCGCACCGGGCCGTGAATTCCTCGGCAGGGTGCTCTTTGCCAATGTCGGCATCCATCGCAGAGTCCCCGCGGCCGCCGCCGCCCGCGGCCGCCGCCGCCGAGTGACACCCGCCACTTTTCACGAGATGCAAATTTGCGTCCACATTTTCCCACCCCTCGCTATTCCCCTCTTGCATGAAAACATCCCTCGCCCTCCTCGCCGCATTCACCTCCGCAGCATTTGCCGCCGATCCTGAGCTGCCTCAGACGAAACTCGCGCAGATCGACAAGCTCGTCCTCGGCAACCCCATTGAAGGCTCCGCGCTCTCGGCGCAGTGGAAGGCCGCCAAGGGCAAGTGGGAGGCCGCCGACGGTGCGCTGCGCGGCAGCGAACTCGCCGCCGACAAGCACGGCGCAGTCCTCCGCACCGCGCAGAAACTCCAGAACATCGTCATCGCCTACGAGGTGAAGCTCGACGGCGCGAAGATGACCTCGCTCTCCATCAACGGCCCGAAGGATCACCTCGCGCGGATCATGGTCTCGCCGAATCGCTTCATCGTGCAGCGCGACGACCAGGATCATGACGGCCCGGACAAGGCCATCGTCTTCCTCACCAAGCCCGTCGAACTCGCGCCGGGCACGTGGCACACCGTCGTCCTCGAAATGGTCGGCGACAAAATGGTCGGCACGCTCGACGGCAAAATCACCGGCGAAGGCAGCGACCCGACCTTTGCCGCAAATGCGAAGTCGAACCCCGGCTTCACCGTCGCCGGCGAGAGCGCGAGCTTCCGCAACGTGCGCATCTACACCGCGAAGCCCGAGCCGAAGAAATAGTTACGCGCAGCGCTTTGACTGACCGCACGCGACGCTTCCTGGAATCGTGCTCAGCGCTTCGTGGAAAACAGCTCGCGGAACCGCGCAGCCGACTTCGGAAACTCCGTGCCTTCCTTTTTCCCCGTCCCGCTCACGCCGGGCGAAAGCTGGTGACCGTGGTCGCTCTCGTTGATGTCGAAGTAGCAGTGGAAGGCGACGTTGTTCGCCGGGTCGTTGAGGAAGGCGTGCATCTGCTCGATGAAATGCACGTTGTCCAATCCCCCGTGCTGGTGTGACGACCACACCAGCCCCCACTCGGGAATCGCGAGCGGCTTGCCGTGCTCCTTCGCAAACTTCACATAGAACGCCAGCCCGCGCGGGCTCGCCATGATCCACTCGTCCCACGCCCTTTTCTGACGCCGCGCGATCTCCGCCACGTCCGCATCCGCGGGCCACGGATACGTGCCCTCGTGCCACGTCTCATCGTACACATCCACGCCGACAAAATCCACGAATGCATCGCCGGGCCACGCCTCATCAGCGGGGAATTGCTGATCGCCGAGCGTCGGGTTCCAGCAAAACTTCAGCGTCGCCGCGCCCGGCACCGCGCGCATCGTCTTCACGATCTGCCGCCAGTATTCCGCAAACGCCGCCGTCTTCCCCTTCGCCCGCCACGCGTACCAGTCGCCGTTGAATTCCCACGCGGGCCGCAGGATCGTGTCCGCAAGTCCATGCTTCACGAGATTCTCCGCGAGCTGTTGAAAGTGGATGTCATAGTCGCCCGCCGCCCCGCGCTCCAGCGACACGGGCACATTCGCGCCCACATCGCCCTGCTTCGGCCCGCTGCCATCCACCGGCCCCGCGAGGATCGGGATGGAAAGCACGAGCCTGCGTCCCGGCTTCGCCTTCACCCAATTCGACCAATGCTCCAGCCAGAACACTGGCCAGCCCACATTCGACCACGACTCGCCACCGACAAAGTCCAGCCCCCACACCGCATCGCGCCCGAGCCACGAGGCGAATGCGTCCACGCCCGCCGTCCCATTCGGCCAGTGATACGTACCGAGTGTCGGCTCCGCTTTTTGCGATGCTGCGTCCGAATGCGCGACCGGCAGCGAGATCAGAAAAACAGTGAGCGCCGCAAGGGTGGTGAATGGTTTCATCGCGCCGAATAAAGCAACCGCGTCCTCCCGTGTCACGCTGCCTGGGAATAGCCCTCGCTTACGCCGCATCCGACCTTATCCTTGGCGCATGGCCAAACCCACCGCTGCGAAG
>JAYWEO010000233.1:0-14819 GCA_043779225.1 Prosthecobacter sp. | reverse complement strand
TGCCAGCCGTAGAAGCCTCCGCTGCCATCCATACTGCCGCTGCCACCAATCGTGTAGGTGCCGGCGTTCAGTGCGAAAGTGCTCGCGGTAGGTGTGCCCGTGCCGAAGTCCTCGGTCACCAAGGCAGGACCGTTCGGGACCGGAGTGAGTGTCACGTTGTCGAACGTGGCGGTGCAAAACTGACCGGCGGTGCTGCTGTTGCCGGTGGCGGTGAGGCCCATCTGCGTGATGTCGTTCGCCATCGTCATCGTCGTCGCGATGCCGACCGGCGCCCACGTTCCCGGAGCACCATTGTTGTCGGGAGCGTAGGATGCGGTGATCGCATTTGTCGCGGAGACGCGGTCGAGTTTGATCCAGACAGGCAAGGTGATGCCGCTTTGTGAAACGACGGTGTCGTTCGCGCTCACGCTCGTGCGCGTGCGGAATTGCAATGCGCCCGCGCTGTAGCCGAGCACGGCGCGGTTGCAGGAACGCGCGAGGCTGTCGCGAATGGTGACGCCTGCGAGCGGCGTTGCCGCGGTGCCGCTCAGTCCGGTGATGCGGGCGACGATGCTGCCGTCGCCGGTCACCTGCCGGGACATGATGTGCGCGCCATCGCTCGCGGTCGCGCTGTAGCCTGCGCCCATGCCGGTGAGGACGTAGCTGCTGCCGACCTTCGCGCTCTGGCCGCGCTGCTGGGTCGTCGGGCTCATGTCCTGCGCGATCCAGTCGGCGGGTGCGATGGCGCTGCCGACCACGACGGTCACCTGATCGCTCACGGTGAACTGTCCATCCGTGACGGTGATGCGCAGCACGTACACGCCATCCGCGCTGAAGGTCACCGCGCTCGTCGCGAGCGTGGGTGTCTCAAACGTCGCCGTGCCGGGGCCGCTCGCTTGCGTCCAAATGAGCGAGAGCGGCTGCGGCGTGCCGTCGTCGGCCACGCTCGCGCTGACGACAAGTCCATTGCCGCTCGCGATGAGCGCACCGCTTGCGGTCGGGCTCGTGATGAAGGCCGTGGGCGGGATGTCGTTGTCCTGAATAGTCACAGTGTCGTAGCCATTCCCGCCGATGGTGTAGCTACCGGCGCTGAGCTGCACGACGACGGTCTCGTCGCCTTCGATCAATGTGTCGTTAATGGGCGTGACGGTGATCGTCTTGCTCACCTCATTCGCGGCGAAGGTCAGCGGCGACACGAGCGCGGTGAAGTCGCTCCCGCTCGTCGCCGTGCCGGAGACGGTGAAGGCCACGCTCAGCGTGCCTGTCGTCGGCGCGGTGCGCGTGACGGTGAAAGTACCGGTGTTGCCCGGTGTTTCCGAAGCCACCGGGTCGGTCGCCGTGATGGTGACGGTGCTGCGATCATCGTCAGCAATCGTCACGGTGCCGGTGCTCGATGCGCCGATGACATAGGCGGAGGCGCTCGCGTTGACGGTCAGGATCACAGTCTCGCTTCCTTCGTTTGTCGTGTCTTGGATCGGCACAATGTTGATCACCGCCGAGACTGCACCGGCGGGGATCGTGAATGTGAACGGCGTGCTGGCGCTGATGGACGTGTAGTCGGTGCCATTCGTCGCAGTGCCGCTGCGAGCAAGCGTGACAGCGAGGCTGCCCGTCGTCGGCCCGGTGCGCGAAATGGTGAACTGCCCCGGATCGAGTCCGGCCTCGGAGGCGTCCGGATCATTCGCGACGATGGAGACGACCGGCAGATCGTCGTCCGTGATGGTGAATGTATGAGTGCTCAGCGTGCCGAGCGCGGCGTTCACGGGATTGCTCAGAGTGAGGATCACCGTCTCGCTGTTCTCGATGATGCTGTCGTCGAGGATCGTGAGGGGGATCGACTGCACCGTCTCGCCCGCTGCAAAGGTGAGCGTCCCGGAAGTGGTGATGAAGTCCGCACCGGCGGTGGCCGTTCCTCCGGTCACCGCATATTGCACCGTCACCGGACCCGCCGCAGCCACGCTCAGCGACACCGGGATCTGCTGCGTCCCCGCGGTGGCTTCGATCGCGCTGCCGGTGCCGGAAGCGAATCCCACGTATGGCAGCGGAGGCAGCGTGTCGTCGTCATTGATGACGTAGGTGAATGTCGTGTTCGTGCCGAGTTGCGCGCCGTTGGGATTGCGCAGGAGGATCGTGATGGCCTCGTTCGGCTCCGGGATCGTGTCGTTAGTGACGTTGAAGGTGATATTCTTCGTCTGCTCGCCAATCGCGAACGTCATCGTGCCGCTGGCCAGCGAATGATCGACGGCGGTGCCGAATGCATTGGTCACGGTGGAATTCCGGTAGATGAACTCGCTCATCGAGTTTGCCACCAAGCCGATGTAGGCGGAGCGCGCGCGGTAGTTGTAAAGTTCGCGCGCCATCACGCCGGCCTGCGCATTCGCAGCGCCGCCGCTCTGTGAGACCACGCGTGCGACGAGCGTGAAGTCGCCGGTCACCGGCGCGGCGACGAAGTGACATTCATCTTCCGTGCCTCCGATTTGTGCGCCGGAGCCATTCACGGTGTAAACGCCGCCCGCGACGGAATCGGAGCCCTGTGCATTCACGTAGCCGACCGTACGACCGGCGAGCGTCGGCGGAGCGCCGCCGTTGAGCGTAACGTTGTCGAAGGCCGCGGTGCTGAGATTTCCATCCGAGCGGGCCGACACTGCGAGGCCGGCGAGCAAGTCCGCGCTCATGGCGATGGTCTGGTTCGCGCCCGTCTGCGTCCACGTGCTGCCATCGGGCGAGGCGTACGCGCTGAAGATGTCGCCCGCGCGCTGCAGCTTCACCCAGTAAGGTCGCAGCAATGTGGTGCTCACGGTCGCGGCGGTGGTGGTGATGCGGTGGATCATGCGCGCAGTGCCATCGCGCTGGCCGCTCATCGCCATGTGCCGCGAAGTGGTGCTCGTGCTCTCGCGGATCATCACACCGCCGCGGGCCGTGGTGGCACCGCCGGTGATCGTGGAGACGCGGGCGGTGATGGTGCAGTTCGCCGAGTTCGTGATCGGAAAATAGACGTAGCGGCCCACATCACCCGTCGTCCCGGACTGCGCGAGATCAGTACCTCCCGCCGTGAGCGTGTAAACACCGCTCGCCTCGCTGCTGGAGCTGACCGGCGTGGTGGTGCCGATCGTCACCGCCGTCGCCGCACCCGCGGCCCCGCCGCCGTCGAGACCGGTGATGGTCACATTGTCAATCGTTGCAACGCACGTCGATGCCGTGGTGCCGGAGGTCGCGATGAGGCCCGCCGTGAAGCTCGTGCTGGCCATGCTGATCGTCTGCGTAGTGCCGGTCTGATTCCAGATCACACCATCGGTCGAGTAATAGCTGCTCAGCGACGAACCGGCGCGCACGACCCGCACCCAGTACGGCAGCGTTGATGTCGAAGTGGTGTTGCTCGATGACGAGCGGCTGCCGGTATCCACGACGTAGTCCACGGTGACAGCCACGCTCGCGGGCGTCGTGAGCGTCACCGGCACGTTCACCGTGGTGACGCTTTCCAATCCCGATGCCCCGGCAGTCGCAAAGGCGACCTTCTGCGTGCTCGTGTCATTGTCATCGAGGTAGATCGTCGCATCCGGCGTGCGCGAGTACGCGCCGGGCGTGAGATGAAAGACGATCGTTTCCGTTCCCTCGAAGATCACATCGTTCGTGGTGCTGATGCTCAGCGGCACATCCGCACCCTGCAAGCCGGCGGGGATGGTGAGCACGCCGGTGCCAGTCGGATTGTCGAAGGTCAGCGTCGCGCCGGTCGTGACCGTGTAATCCGTGCCGGGCGTCGCGGTGCCGGAGAGGGAGAAATTCACCGTGAGCGCGCCGGTCGTCGCGCCAGTGCGCGAGATGTAGAATTTGATCGGTGTAGTACTGCTGCCTTCCGTCACGCGGTCGCTGCCACCCGTGCTGACCTGCGCATCCACCCACACGTTGGGCTGGTCATCGTCGCGCAGCCAGATGCTCGCGGACGACGTGGGACCGTACGAGGTGAATGATGCACCCGGCGTGAGCGTGCAGGTGACGGTCTTGATGTCCTCAAGCACTGCGTTGTTCACGGTGTTGATCGTCACATCGAGCACGTTGGTCCCCGTACCCGTCATCACGAGCGTGCCGGTGCCAGTGGCGGGATTGAACGTGCTGCCGGTCGGCGACGCGGGCATCGCCACCGTGTAATCGGCGGTCACGATCGCCGTGCCGCCGATGGAAAATGGCACGCTGATCGTGCCCGCGACCGTGCCCTTCACTGAGAAGCGGAACTTGCCCGCCGTGCCGCCTTCCGTCGCGGAAGTGAGCCCGATCACTTCGACATAAGGCGCGTTGCTCGTGTCGCTGTCGTTGATGGTCACCGTGGCGCTCGTGCTCGCGCCGAGCTTGTAATCGGTGGGACCGGCACCGAGCTGGAGAACGACCTGTTCCGCCGTCTCGCCGATTGCATCCCAGCGCGGGATGATCGTGACGCTCGCCGAAGTCGCGCCCGCCGGGATCTGCACCACGCCCGGAAGCGCTTCATAATCCACGCCGTGGATCGCCGGGACAGCGCCAGCGGTCGTGGTGCCCGCGAGCGAGTAATAGACGGTGAGCGGCAGCGTCGTGTCGCCCGTTCGCGTGATCAGGAAAGTGCCCGTGTCGGCGATGGCGCCAGGCACGCTGAGGTCCACCTCTTTCGCAATCGGATCGGAGGCGATGACCGAGACGACATTCGTGTCGTCGTCCGTGATGTACACCGTCGCGTTGCCCGTCGTCGGGCTGATGAAGTAGCCGGGGTCCGCAGTCAGCGTGAGCTTCACCGTCTCCAGCGGCTCCACGAGGGCGTCGTTCACCGGAGCGATCTGCACGGTCACACTCGGAACTCCGATCGCCATCGTGACCGAGCCCGACAGCGCCGTGAAATCGCTGCCCGAAGTGGCCGTGCCGCTCACAGAGTAATTCACCGTCAGCGCCGTGGTCGTCGAAGTGCGGCTGATGGTGAAAATGCCGGGCGTCCCGAGTCCTTCATCTGCAAAGGCAGTCGTGGCGACGATGCTCACTTTCGGCAACGTCGTGTCGTTGTCCTCGATCGTGATCGTCGCACTGCCGCCGCCGCTCGCGATCAGATAGCCCGCTCCCGCGCCGAGCGAAAAGGTCAGCGTCTCGGGGCCTTCCACCGTTGTGTCGTTCACTGGAGTGACGACCACATCGAGCGTGGCGCTGTCGGCAGGAATCGTGAACGTGCTGAAACCGCCGGAGCCCGACGCGAGCCCAGGCGCGAGCGTGTAATCCCCCGAGGTCGCCGTTCCGCCCGCGGGATTCACATTCACCGTGAGCGGCTGGCTGAGGTCGCCATTCCGCGTGAGGCGGAAGGTCGCCGTGTCAGCGGCACCTTCCGTCGCCGTGGCATCCGGCGAGGAGATTGCCACGGATGGCAGTGCCGTCGCCTCGAAGTCCGCGCCGGCGAAGTTCGGGCCGACAGTGATGCTGTTGTTGAAAAGCTCGCCGAACGAATATCCGTACAGCAGCGGCGTGACCGAGTAGGTGTTCGCCGAGAGATTCGCCACGGTGTAGTAGCCGTCGGCGTCGGTGACCACCGGGTTGAGTCCGTTGGCATTCACGAGCACGCCGGCCAGCCCCACGCCGCCCGCGATGATGCGACCGCTGATGGTGAACTTGCCGCCGCCATTGCCCACTGTGATCAGCTTCGTGCGCGTGACAGCGCCGCCTTTCATGTCGCTCACGGTGCAGCTCACCACATACGTGCCCGCCGTGCTGAAGGTGCGTGTGATCGAAGGCGAATTCGGCGAGACGAGCCGGATGTTCGTGTCTCCCCAGTGCTGCCATTGATACGCCAGCGTGTCGCCGTCCGCATCGCTGGCGGTCGCGGTGAAAGTCACCGTCGCACCCGTCGGCACGACATCAGCGGAAGACGTGAGCGTCATCGTCGGCGGGTGGTTGCCGGCGAAGTCGCCGATGTTCACCACCACATCAATATACTTCGGCGTCGTGCTGCTGACACCGACCGTGGTGAGAAAAATGCCGGCCTCGGTGTCGCCAAAGGTGCTGCCCAGCGCGATCGCCGCGTCGTCCTTGCCGTACGGTGAACCGGGCGTCGTATCGAGGAGCTGGATATTGCTGCCGCCGCCGGACGAATATTTCCACCCGAGGATCAGCCCCTTGTCCGCCCATGGGCGCGTGGTGTCGCCGTTGTAGTTCTGCCGCACCTCACCCCAGTACGTGTGCTGCGAGTCCTTCGTGATCGTCATCGCGTAACGGTTGCGCGGTTCGAGCACAGGCTGGTCGAACGCATAGATGCGATACAGCCCGCTGGCCGTGACGTTTTGCACGAAATTGTCCGGCAGCCATTTGATCTGCACCTTTGCCGCGGCGTTGTAGTGATCCTTCGGCACGCCGCCGCCGCCCATCACATCGTACGAGTCGCCGTATTCCGCATTTGCGCCCGGCCCGATGGCGCTGGTGCCCGCGGTGTCCCAGAAGTTCGCGTGCGCGAGTCCGAACGCATGGCCGATTTCATGCGCGGTGACACCCACGCTGTCGCCATAGATCCACACCGTGCTGCCGCCGCCCCAGCCTCCGGCGGGACGCGCGCCGCCGCTCATGCGGAGCACGGTCACGTCGTAGTCATTGTAGTCAAAACCCATGCGCCGCGCCGCATCCCGCGCGTGAGTCATTTCGAGACCAAGGCCATCCACGTCGCCGCCATTCGAGGTATCGCGCTGGATATACCACGCCTCGTTTTTTGGCAAAATCACCGGCGGCGTCACCGTGGTCATCGTGGTGAGTTTGCCGTAGGAAGACTTCAGGTAATAGTCCGCCACATCGCGCATCACCTCGTAGCATTTCGACTCCGTGGCTGGCACGTTGTTCTGATCCTGAAAGGTCATCGGAATATAGAGCACCTTGCACATGCCGAGCGCGGGCGTCGGCGCAGATGGCAGGATGCCGGTGAGTGGCGTCGGCCCTCCCGTCGAGCCTTCGCCCTGGACCAATTGCGCCCGCACAAACGTCGCGTGAAACGGGCCGCAGAGGTAAATGTTTTCCTCGGGAGTCTCGATCACACTCTCCTGCTGCGCTTCGGTGATCGGCAGTGCGGCGTCCTTCGCGGCGAGCGTCGTCTTGCCCGAGACGGGGCACACGGTCACGGCCACCTTCGCCGGGTTCGGCACTTCGCCGACTTCGAGCACACGCAGCGGTTCTTGATTCGCCGCGATCTCGCGATCGATCACGATGCCATTGAGTGCCGCATTCGGAACATTCAGCACCGACTCCGCGCGACGGCCATACACGTGGAGATTGAACGCGCCCTCCGTCGCCGTCTGCGCGATGCGATGCGTGATCGTCTTGCCCGGTGCAGGCAGCGGCTCTCCTTGTGCCGGCACACCTTGGTAAACCGTCACCGCGGCCCGCGTATTCACCCGTCCCTCGATTTGCGAAAGGATGCTCTGCGGCAACTGCTGCCGCACCACCATCGGCACCGCATCCGCCAGCGCACGCCGCGGATCGTCCTTGATGAGCTGCTTGAGAATCGGCCGTCGCGCCTTCGCCAATTCCACACCGTCCGCCACCATCTCCGCCCGCTCCGCCGGGGACGCGGAGAGGTAACTTTCATACCACGTCCGGAAAGATGCGACCGTATCGGTGGTGCCATTCTCTTTCGCCGAACCAGGTGCGGAAGAATGCGATGCCTGAGCGGCGGTCTGCCGCGGATTCGCCGTCTTGCCGGACATTTCCGGAAGCGCACCGACGTTGTGCGATTCCGCATCGGGGCGGGCTGTGTCGCCGGTGAAAAACATCAGCGTCCATGCGACGAGGCTGATGAGTGAAAGCAGGGACGCGAGTGCAATGAGGGGACGGTGCTTCATGGAACGAAAGGGCGGATTTGGTGTGGTGGGGAACCGTCGCGAAAGGAAGCAGGCACGGCCCCATCCGCAAGGAAAAGCCCGCTGACGAAGCGCTTAAATTCAGGCGACCGCGAGCGTCCGAATCACTCCCACTCGATCGTCCCAGGCGGCTTCGAGGTGATGTCGTACACGCAGCGGTTGATGCCCTTCACCTCATTCACGATGCGGCTGCTGATGCGCGCGAGGAGATCATACGGCAGGCGGACCCAATCGGCCGTCATGCCGTCCTGACTCTCGACGACGCGCACGGCGCAGGTGTCCTCGTAGGTGCGCTCGTCACCCATCACTCCGACGCTCTTGATCGGGAGCAGCACGGCGAACGACTGCCACACTTTGTAATACCAGTCGCTCGCCTTCATCTCGCTGACGACGATCGTGTCCGCCTCGCGCAGCACGCGCAGGCGCTCGGGCGTGATTTCGCCGAGGATTCGCACGGCGAGTCCGGGACCGGGGAAGGGCTGGCGCTGCACGATTTCCTTCGGCAGGCCGAGCTGCGCGCCGACTTCGCGGACCTCGTCCTTGAAGAGTTCGCGCAACGGCTCGAGGAGCTTGAGCTTCATGTTCTTGGGCAGTCCGCCGACGTTATGATGCGATTTGATCAGTGCGGCGGGATTGCCGGCGATGGCGACGCTCTCGATCACGTCGGGATAAAGCGTGCCCTGCGCGAGCCACTTGAAGGCAGGTTGAGAGTTCAGGGCTGAGGGTTGAGAGGCGCGCTTCGGCTTGCCAGCCGCGAGCGACTTCACCGCGTCGTCGAAGACGTACACGAACTCATTGCCGATAATCTTCCGCTTCTTCTCCGGGTCAGTCACGCCCTTGAGCTTTTTCAAAAAGCGATCACTCGCTTCCACATACTTGAGCTTGATCTTGAAGTGCTCACCAAAGATGCGCTGCACCGCCTCGGCTTCGTTTGCGCGGAGCAGGCCGTTGTTCACGAAGACGCAGGTGAGCTGGTCGCCGATGGCCTTGTGCAAAAGCGCCGCGGCCACGCTAGAATCCACGCCGCCGCTGAGGCCGAGAATCACGTGATCCCCGCCGACCTGCGTGCGGATTTTCGCGCACATCTCCTCGATGTAAGAGCCCATCGTCCAGTCCGGTTTCGCGCCGCAGATTTCGTACACGAAATTTTCCAGCAGCTCCTTGCCGCGCGGCGTGTGCACCACTTCGGGATGGAATTGCAGCCCGTAGAAATGCCGCTTCGGATCCTCGATGACGGCGTAAGGCGAGTTGTCCGTCCGTCCGATCGCGCGGAAGCCGCGCGGGAGCTTCGTGAGCTTGTCGCCGTGCGAATTCCACACGTCCATCGTCTTGCCGAGGCCGTCGAAAAGCGCGCACTTGTGCGTGAGCTTCAGTTGACCGTGGCCGTATTCGCGCTTCCCGCCATGCTCCACTTTTCCACCGAGGAAATGCGCCATGAGTTGCACGCCATAGCAGATGCCGAGCATGGGCAGCCCGAGTGAAAAAATCGCGCGATCCGGATGCGGCGCGTTCTTGGCATACACGGACGAAGGGCCTCCGCTGAGGATGATGCCCTTCGGATTCAGCGCCGCGATTTCCTTCGCGGGCGTGTCGTGAGGCAGGATCTGGGAATACACCTGGCACTCGCGGACTCGCCTCGCGATGACCTGGGTGTATTGCGAGCCGAAATCGAGGATGACGACGCAGGAATGTGCGGCCATTTCGCTCTACCAGGCAGTCTTGTCGCGGTCCATCGCACGCGCCCCCGGAGCAGGCCGGTCGAGCGCGTCATCGCGGAACTGATCGTTGCCAAATTTCACGGGCGGCTGGTTTGGATCGCGCGGCACGTCGGATTCGCAACCAGTGAACGTCAGGACCGTGGCCCCGAGAAGCAGAAGCAGGATGGCTTTCATGAGAGTGCGGGAGAATGATCGGCACAAAGCCCGGTGTCTAGCGCGGGTTCAAAAACGTGGCGGCTTAATTTTGCAACGTCTCAATGAGTCCGCGCCGTGGAACCGCACCCCTCCAGCCCCGCACTGCGCAGCGCGTCGAGCAATTCGCCGTGACGCTCGGGATGATAATGGTGTGCCTCGAATCCAAGCTCACGGGCCGTCGCAATATTTGCCGCGAGGTCATCAATAAAGAATGTCGTACGCGGATCGAGTCCATGCGTGCGGCAGGCGGTCTCATAAATCAGGCGGTGCGGCTTCGAGGCCTTCGCCTCGTGCGAGTATGTCGTGCCGGTGAATTTTCCAAACACCGGGAAATCGCGGAACAGTCCCTCGACGTGCATGTCGTTCGTGTTGCTCAGCAGATAGAGCGGGAATCTTCCGTGCAGCGAGCAGACGAGCGCGGTCATCGGCTCGTTCTCGGTGAAAATCCCCTGCCACGCCGCGATGAACTGCGCCTCGGTGCCGCGATAGCCGAGCGCGGGAAATGCCTTCGCCAAAAATTCCGCACGTGAAACTTGGCCATCCTCGTAGCCGTATTTCACCGAATCCATCCGGCTCAGAAGATCCGCAGCATCGGCGACATCGCAAAGCGGAGCGACCGCGCGGGCGGCGCGGGCAAAATCAAAGCGGACGAGGACGTTTCCAATGTCGAAGAGAAAGGCGCGGATCATGGGGAAAGTTGAGAGATGAGTGTTGAAAGGACGCAGGCGGAAAATTTCCCGTCAGTTTCAATTCGTTTCTCAGGTTCCCCTCAACCCTCAACTCTCAACCCTCAACTTTTCCCGAGGATGAAGCGCGCGATGTCGCGCGAGGCGTCCGGGCGGGAGAGCTTCGCGATGGCGGCATGCCAGCGATGCCACAGCGCGGCATTGTCCGCGGCGGCAAGCGTCACGGTCTCGATGATGGCGTCGTCCGTCTCGCACAGCGCGCCGCAGCCGTTCTCGACGATGAGCCGCGCATTCCCCTCCTCCTGCCCAGGCACCGCTTTCGTGATGATCATCGGCGTCTTCGCGGCGATGGCTTCCTGTGTCGCAGCGCCGCCCGCCTTGCCGATGAGGATGTGATTTTGCATGAGCAGATCCGGCACCAGCGGCGTCCAGCCGTGCAGCTCGATCTCTCGCCCGGCGGCCTTTGCGACTCCGGCGATTTCACGGCCGACGGCCTCGTCCTTTCCATATGCGACGGTGAGCCGGATGCCGGGGATTTCCAGCAGCCGCCCGACGAGTCGCGCGGCGACGGCGTGGCCGTGGTTGACCATGTAAAAGACGCGCAGCAGCTCGCTGTTGCCCGGAGCAGTGCGCACGATTTTCGAGTCCGCAAATTTCATCGGCACCGGGAAGCCGAGCGCATGCACACGTTCCGACGGCACCATGCCATTGCGCACGACTGCGGCGGTCGCCTCATTCGGCACGATCCAGGAATCCGAGCGGAACTTCAGCCAGACGGAGTTCACCGTAATGCTGTCCGTCACGATCGTGTGCGACGCAAAAGGCGGATTTTTTTCCGGATAAATGCGATCCAGCAGCCAGCCGTACACCGGATACACGGATGCAATCGCACACGGCTGCCGCTCCGCGAGCACCTCGGCAAATTTCCGCTTCAGCGCGCCCATCGCCGGCATCGTCCAGCGCAGCAGCGGTGTGTGATCGAGCGCGCGATACACCATCGCCCAGATCGGCGCAGCGCGGTTGATGCACTCGATGTAAAGCCGCTCCGCAAACTTCTGCCTGCGCCCGTACGTCTCCCGGAAAAGGTCGCGCACCTCGGCCTCCACGCCCGCCTCGGTGAGCGCTGCCGCGAGCCCGCGCGCGGCGGCGTTGTGGCCTTCGCCGTATCCGGCAGTCAGAATCAGGACGCGTTTCATGGAAGCGTGTGCGCATAGCGGAGTGCCCGCGCGGCGACAACCGTCATTCAGGTGGAATCTCGCATAACGGCATATTTTGGAAATCAGCGCGTGCTTTTTCCGGCACGGCCCGTACGCTTCATAACCCCATTTGAACCGATGAAAAAACTTCACGCCTTCACCCTGATCGAACTCCTCGTCGTCATCTCGATCATCGCCATCCTCGCCGGCTTTGCGCTCCCGGTCTTCAGCCGCGCGATGGAAAAAGGACGGGCGACGAACTGCCAGAACAACCTCTCCTCCATCGGCAAGGGCATCCGGATGTATCTCAATGACCAGGATGACTCGATGTTCCAGCTGAACCCCACCGACGGGAGCACCTGGCCGACGGTGCTGCAAAAAAAATACGTGACCGACTGGAACGCATTCCGCTCGCCATTTGACAAACGCCCGAGCGTCTCCACGGCACCGTATCCGGTGAGCTACGGACTGAACGAGACGGTGCTCAAGGACGAGGCGCGGTTTGTCGCCAAATGGGTGAATTCGCCATCGGCGGTCATCCTCGCCGCGCCAGCCGTGGATACTTCAGTGAAAGGCAAGACCGTGAAGTTCGATGCGAAGGCGACCTCGGACATGAATGTGACGATCAAGCATACGGACGTCCTTTCCTGCGGCACCCATCAGTCACGAGAGGCCATCAACGTGCTTTTTGGCGACAGCCACGTCCAGCAGATGGACTGGACCAAATACATCGAGAACGCCAGCGAGCTGGGAAAGCAGCGCTGGGATCCCATGTACGAGGCCAAGGACGCTGCGGCGCCATAGGCCCGCCTCACCCGAATCGGCACTCCGCCGCCACGGCGCTCTTCAGCAGCCGGACATATTTCGAACGCGGTATCTCCACAGTCCCGAAAGTGCGCAGATGTGGTGTGCTCCATTGCGTGTCGAGCAAAGCGAACCCCCGCTCACGCATCCGCGTGACGAGCGCCACGAGCGCGACTTTCGAGGCATCGGTCTCGCGGTGAAACATGCTCTCGCCAAAAAATGCCCCGCCGACCGTGACACCGTAAAGCCCGCCGGCGAGCCGGCCATCACGCCATGCTTCGACTGAATGCGCGTGGCCGAGCCGATGCAGGTTCACATAGCTCTCGAAGACCTCCTCGTTGATCCACGTCTCATCACGCCCCGCGCACCCGCGCATCACGTCCTCAAACGCCGTGCTGATGCGGATCTCGAAGACGTTTTTCTTCAGCGTGCGCTGCAGTCCGTGCGGGATGTGAAATTGCGCGTCCAGCGGGATGATCGCCCGCGGGTCAGGTGAAAACCACGCGATCTCACCCCGAGGAGTCGCCATGGGGAACGCACCGCTGCGGTATGCGTGCAAGAGCAGGTCTGCGGGGATCATCTTCGGTGCGCCTCACTCAGCAAAAAGTCGCGGCACTGGCGAGCACGGAACTGCGATGGAAACCAGCGCGCTACTTTTTCTTCTGCGCGAGCGTAAACCAGTCCACCGCGCCGAACGCATTTCCCCCGCCCTGCCCGCCACCGCCGGTGTGCTTCGCCATGTCACGCTTGCCTGCTTCCTTCGGTGCGCCGGGCTTGCGCTGCGATTCGACGCTCGCGTTCGATTTCATCGAGAGCGCGATGCGCTTCCGCGGGATGTCGATCTCGACGACAGTGACGTTCACCTTCTGCCCCGGCTTCACGATGTCCGCGGCGTTCTTCACGAAATCATCCGAGAGCTGCGAGACATGCACGAGGCCGTCCTGATGCACGCCGATGTCCACGAACGCGCCGAACGCGGTGACGTTAGTGACGATGCCGGGCAGCTTCTGGCCGGGCTTGAGATCGTTCATCGTGTGGACGTCGCCAAAGTTGAACGCCTCGAACTGCGCGCGCGGATCGCGTCCCGGCTTCGCGAGTTCCTTCACGATGTCGGTGAGCGTCGGCAGGCCGACTTCCTCGCTCACGTATTTTTTCAGATCGATGCGGTTGCGCTTCTGCGCGTCGGTGAGCAGGTCCGAAATCGAGCAGCCGACATCGCCCGCCATTTTCTCCACGATGTCGTATCGCTCGGGATGCACTGCGCTCGTATCGAGCGGATTCCCGCCGTCGCGGATGCGCAAAAATCCCGCCGCCTGCTCGAATGCCTTCGGCCCGAGGCCCGCGACTTTTAGCAGCTCCTTGCGCGACTTGAACGGCCCGTTCTCATCGCGGTGCGCGACGATGTTTCCGGCGACACGCGCATTCAGGCCGGACACATACGCGAGCAGATTCTTCGACGCGGTGTTCAGCTCCACGCCGACATTGTTCACGCATGACGCGACCACATCATCGAGCTGCTTCTTCAGCGCGGTCTGATCCACGTCGTGCTGATACTGGCCGACGCCGATGCTCTTCGGATCCAGCTTCACGAGTTCCGCGAGCGGATCCATGAGCCTGCGCCCGATGCTTACCGCGCCGCGCACGGTGATGTCCTTGTCCGGGAATTCCTCGCGCGCAATTTCACTCGCCGAGTAAATGCTCGCACCGCTCTCGTTCACCATCACGACCGGGATGCTCGCGGGCAGCTTCAGCGAACGCACAAACGCATCCGTCTCGCGCGACGCCGTGCCATTGCCGATTGCGATCGCCTCGACGTGAAATTTCTCGACCGCCGCCTTGATCAGCCGCGTCGCCAACTCCGGCTCGCGATCGGGGAAAATCACATCGTTGCCGATGAGCTTCCCCTGCTTGTCGAGCAGCACGATTTTGCAGCCCGAGCGGAAACCGGGATCAATGCCCAGCACGGCCTTCTGCCCGAGCGGCGCGGCAAGCAGCACCTCGCGGATATTCTGAGCAAAGACTCGGATGGCCTCCTCGTCCGCGCGCTTCTTCACCGTGAGCCGCGCCTCGCCCTCCATCGCGAAACCGAGCAGCCGCTTCTGGCAGTCATGCACCGCGTCGCGCACCTGCATCGCCGCCGCAGATTTGTTCTTCACGAAAATGGATTCCAGCAACGATACCGCCTCGGTCTCCTCCGGCGTGAGTCGCACCATCAGGAACCCTTCCGCCTCGCCGCGACGCATCGCGAGGATGCGGTGCGAAGGCACACTCGACGCAGGCTCGCTCCAGTCGAAGTAATCCTTAAATTTCGCGCCTTCCTCTTCCTTTCCGGAAATCACCTTCTAGCGCACCACGCCCTTCTCCGCGTAAAGTGTCCGCATCCTCGCGCGCGCATTT
>JAYWEO010000232.1:0-4180 GCA_043779225.1 Prosthecobacter sp. | reverse complement strand
AGTTCAACTACCTGCCGCCGCACATCGCGATGGACCCGGTCTTTGACGACGCGCTCACGATGCGCCGCAAGCAGCTCCTCGACGTGCTGGAGCAGATCGGAGACTCCGCCTACCCGGCGCTCGTGATGGGGATGGTCGCGGAGCTGGACTTCGAGCGCGGGTTTTTCATTTTGCAAAACTGCATGGGCCATTTGCAGAACTTCGACGCGTGGGAGGCGGTGCTCGGGGCTTTTCAGAAAAAGCACGGCGCGCTGGCAGCAGGCGTGCGGGCGACGCTGGAGGAATGCGTGCGGCGCGATGTCATCAAGGGTCTGCGGAACACGATCACGGAGCCGGAGCACCGGTTCTTCCTCGCGCTGCTGATGAATGTTCCGACGCGAGCCGATCTGCTCGCGCTGGTGGCGCAGCGGTTCCCGAAGAAATCTCCGGTGGAAACCGTCCTGCGCTGGGCGGAAGAGCTGGCGGAGTTGTCGGAATTCGGCATCGCGATCCTGGATGCGCATTTCCCCGAGGCGATGGAGATCGCGATCAAAAATCAGCCGCTACTTTTCCTGGCGGCACTGCGGCACTTTGTGGCACGCAAAAAAAAATTCCCCGCCGGACTGCGCGCCCTGTCGGCTGCGGAGGTGAAGCAATTGCGCGCCGTCTTCGCCGCATCGAGCCTGCGTGCCTTGGTGGTCTGAACGTCCCGGCGACGGGACCGCGTGGAGTGAGGTAGCGCAGGAGGATTCCGCCTCATACAAACTTTCAAAATTAAGAGGACACTTGGAAGTGCGTCTGGCGCCTTGGAGTGCGGCGGGAAGCGTAAGCGCCACGCCGCCTTCGGAGGGGATTCCGGGTGGGGAAGGGTTAGGCATTCGCACCGGCGTCGTGATCCGAATGCGCGTCGCCAAGGCGGTGTCGCGCTTACGCTTGCCACCGCAGTCCAAGGTTCCGCCTGCGCCCGCAGGCGCGAGTTTCCGGGTGTCTCGTTAATTCTGAAAGATGGTATCACTCGACGGCGGGCGGACGGAATCGCTCGGCGATTCGCTCCACGCCGCCGCGTGGGCCTTCCACCGGCTGGAAGCTGGAGGTCGCGGCGTTCCATCCGGTGCGCGTTGGATAGGGGTAAAGCGGCATCTCCCATGGGGGCTTGCCATTCTCGACATGCCTACCTTGCAGCGCGTTCGGCGCTGCGCCTTTCTCGCGCCACGCTCGCACCGCATCGAGGAGATTTGGCGGCTGGTTGATCCCCGGGCCTCCGCCGTGCGCGAGGCCGGGCACGAGATAGAAGCGGAAAAACGACTGCACTTTTTCGAGTCCGCCGAAGCGCTCGATCACCCGCTCGTAGTAGTCGAGCGACGCGTGGTAGGGCACGACGGAATCCGCGGTGCCGAGGGTCATCACCAGCTTTCCGCCGCGTTTTTCGAAGGCGCTCAGGTCGGGATTCTCGGCGTTCAGATAAGGCGCGAGCTTGGCGGTGTAGGTTTCGATGTCCGTGCCGAAATTGATCTCATCGAGCGGCTTGTCCGCGCCGAAGACCCACTTGAAAAGATACAGGTGCCCATGCGAGGCCTCGATGGAACTGCCCAGCGGAATGCCGTTGAAGATGCGTTCGCCAGTCACGGCATGACGCGGTCCGTCGAAGAGTTTGCGCAGCGCCGCAGCGTGCTCGTCGGTCAGCGTCGCGTCTTTTTTCCCTGCCAGCGCGATGACGGCCTCGATGTCCTGCGCGTTGCTGCGCGGGTCGGAGACGAATTTCCCCGCCGCCGCCGGGATTTCCCGCACCGTCATGAACTCATTCGCGGCGGCGATGACGCTGGCGTCCTGCGATTTCGTGAAGGGGCACTTTTTTACGATCTGATCGTTCCACAGGAAATAAGCATGTAGCGGCGTGCGGCAATGCGCGGCGACGGCGGCGGCGATGCCGTCGTAGTCCTCGGGATAACGCTGCGCCTCCTGCAGCGCCTGCTGGCCTCCCGTCGAGCCGCCGCTGAAATAGGAAAGTTCCGGCTCCTTGCCGTAATAAGCGCGAACGATCTGCTTGGCCGCGACCGTCATGAGGTGCGTCGCGCGGAAGCCGAAATCCTTCCACACTTCCGGATTGCCGACGCCGGAGTCGGGATTCGGCGCGGTGCCCATGTCCGTCGTCGCCACGGCGTAACCCGCGGCACTCATCGAAGCGAGACCGGCGGGATTGATCTTCCCCGCAGCGCCGCCATTGCCGAGGCCGAGAAAGCGAGCGTTCCATTTTTCGGCATCGGGCAGCCAGACTTCGACATTGATGTTCGAGCCCTTCGCGGGACGGAGCACCATCTTCACGATGGTCCGCATCCCGGACGGATCGCGCTCCACCTGTGTGATCGTCGCGGCGTCAATTTTCAGTTCGCGCAGAGCGGCCAGCCGCGCATCGCTCGCGGGCAATGGCTTGGTCTCGCCGAATGCCGGAAGGCAACTGAGCAGCGTGGCGACGCAAAGGGATGGGAGTTTTCTGTTCATGGGGTTGTGCGATTTCACGTGAGTCTATCCCGCCATGCCGCGGGCCGTCGAACAAACGATGGCGGAGTCCTGCAATCGCTTCGATTCAAAGAAAGCAATCGATGTCCGCTCGTGGTAGGAGTGCGAATCCAAAGATGAGTATCGAATGACAACCACCGGAACCTTTCGCAGTGGCGCTATCGCCGTGATCATCGGTGGCGTTTCGCTATCGCTGGCCATGCCTTGCAAAGCCGAGCCGACGGGCGATGCGGATTTTGCCGCGCTTCAGGCCGAGACTCAGAAGACGTTTCGCGAGCGTGTGACGCCCTTTGTCAAAACGTACTGCGCGCAGTGTCACGGCGATAAGAAGATGAAGGGCGGCATCACCTTTTCACCCGCGCTCAAGAACCCCGGCAGCGTGGCCTCCGGCAAAAAGTGGAAGCAGGCGCTAGCCAATGTGAAGGCGCACGACATGCCGCCGGAAGACTTTGAGAAGCAGCCGACCGATGAGGAGCGGCAGGTGTTCATGGATTGGGTCGGCAAGGTCCGGTTTCTCAGCCCGAAGGATCCCGGCCCCTTCGTGATCCGTCGGCTGACCAAGGTCGAGTATGGCAACACGCTGCATGATCTTTTCGGCGTGGACCCATCGGTCGCGCGCGAGCTGCCGGATGAGGTGTTTGGCGAGGGGTATCTGAACACGCTGTCGCCGCTCCAGTCGGAGCAGTATCTCGGGATCGCGAATGACGTGCTGGCTCGGATTCTGGCACCAGCCGGTGCGCCGCCGACGGAGGTGCAAAAGCATCTCTTCGGTGAACCGCCCGCGCAGGGGACGGACGCCCGGGCAGCAGCGAAGAACGTCGCGCGTTCGCTCGCGCGGAAGGCGTATCGCCGGCCTGCGTCCGATGCGGAAGTGGACGTGCTGCTCGGGGTCTTCGATCTCGCGCGGCAAAACAAACTCGCCTACCCGGCGGCGCTGCGCCTGATGCTGAAGGCGGTCTTGGTTTCGCCTCAGTTCCTTTTCATTACGCCAGCGACGGAGGCGAAATCGGATCAGGCCATTGTTCCGCTGGATGACTACCAGCTCGCCTCCCGCCTGTCGTATCTGCTCTGGGCCACCATGCCCGATGCCGAGCTGTCCGCCTTGGCCGATGGCGGAAAACTCCACGAGCCCGAGGTGCTGAAGGCGCAAGTGAAGCGTCTGCTCGCGGACAAGCGTTCGCGGGCGTTGTTCGATGGGTTTGGTTCGCAGTGGCTGGGACTCGGGGAGCTGAAGGGCAAGACCTTCGACACCGCCAAATTCCCCCAGATGACCAGTGCGATGCGTGCGGCGATGTATGACGAGGCGCGGCTGTTCTTCGAGAGCATCGTGCGCGAAAATCGCAGCGTCATCCATTTCGTGGACAGCGACTACACGTTCCTCAACGGCACGCTCGCCACGCTGTACGGACTCGAAAAAAGCGTCACCGGCCCGCAGATGCGCAAGGTGAAGCTCACCGATGCGAATCGTGGCGGCATCCTGGGGATGCCCGGCATCCTCGCGACGACTTCGTTTCCGAATCGCACCAGCGCCGTGAAACGCGGCGTGTGGGTGCTCGAGCAAGTGCTCGGCGAACACGTGCCGCCCGCGCCGCCGAACGTCCCGGCCTTGGAAAAGCAGGACAAGAACAAGGTCGGAAATCTCACGCTGCGTCAGCGCACGGAACTGCACCGCACGAACGCCGTG
>JAYWEO010000231.1:0-4534 GCA_043779225.1 Prosthecobacter sp. | reverse complement strand
CCGGCGGCGCATCCATGAGCGTCGTGGATTTGATCTCCATGTAGCCCGCCTCCTGCAGCCGCAGGCCGAAGTCGGCGAGCAGGCTCTTCGGGAGCTTTGGTGCGATTTTGACGAGCGCCTCGATGAGCGCCTCGGGTGAATTTTCAGAGGGCGTCGCGTCCACGGCTTGGGCGTTGTTGATGAATCCTGTGGGAAAATGTTCCGCGAGCGCCTGCGCGTAGCGACCGCGTCTGTCCGGCGCGATGTCCTTCAGCGCACGCTGCACCTCGTCTTCCAGAAAACTGCGCCGTTCCTCCGCCGGTCGATCGGCAAAATCCGCCTGCACAAAACGCAGCTTCATTGCGGACTTCGAAGCCCATGCGTGTTCTTCTGGAGTGAAATGGATCGCTGGCATGATTGGACTCGCCTTCAGCACCGGACGCTACACAGGTCGCACCGATTTTGGGAAGCGCCGTTTGCGCTTATCGCACCACGGGATCCGGAGGCAGCTTCACCTCGTCCCTCGCGTACTCCTTGAACTTTTGCAGGCCGACGCCGGCACCGCCTTCGCCGAGCTTGACCACGAGGCGGAACGTCACATCGAAATATGCCGCCGAGTTGCTCATCGGGAACGCAGTATCCACGGGAAGTTTCGGCGAGACGACAGATGCGCCGATGACGGCAGGTTTCCCATTGTCACTCACCCACTCGGCTGCATTGCCCACGAGGTTTGTGAAACCGTTTTTGGGTTCCCAATTCTGCCCCGTCACCTGCGTCAGCCATAGCTTGCTGTCACTGGCCGATCCGCCGGCGGCATTCTTGTCGTTTTCAAACTCCTTGAGCTGTCTGCTGAAACTCCCGTAGTCCGGGGTCGAGGAGCCGACGAGAAGGTCTCCCGTCTGTGCTGTCCAGTCCTTCAGCAGCGGGTATTGCCTCGACCATGCCCCTTCGGAGCGCAGGCGCCTCTCCGGTCCGGCCATTTTTTTGTTGTATGCGGCCTTCCACTGCTCGGCGGTGGGCAGTTGTCCTCCGAGCGCAGCAGCCATTCGCTGCGCATCATCAAATGTCAGCCAGGTGACCGGCGTGTAGTCGTTGCTGTCTCCCGGCAAAACCCCCCCTGCGAAGTATGTCCTAGGCCCTTTCCTGGTGATCCCGGTATTCTTGATGAGGTCCGTCGGCGATTTCCACAGCCAGTCGTCCGCCGGGGTAAAGTCATCCTTGCGAGTCTGCGGGCCATTGGTCTGTCGGCCGTCCCGGTCGCGGGGGAGAGGCGTCGCATTCACGCCGGAGAGCTTCGCCAGCACCAGCGGGGTCTCCCATGCGGCCATGGCATGTTCATTGTCGATCTTGAGAAAGTGCATCTGCGCGGCCGGCTTGCCGTCTTTCATAAAGACGTGGAATGCCGCGTTGGCATCATTGTATCGTGCCTGCGCGGGCTTCCACGGGCTGTCCGGATTGGGCGCTCCGTCGGGACCGGCAAAGATCAGGTTGATCTTATCCGGCGTCGCCAGGCGTTTTTTCATTTCATCGGCCATCAGCGCGCTGCTGCCGAGGCTTGTCCTGTATTCGGGGAAGTTCTTCAGGATCTTATCGGTCTCGTCGGTGAAGTCCTTCACCAATCCTTTCGCCTGACCTGCCGCACCCGGGTCATCGAGGGCGATCGCCTCCACCTTGGCCTTCCACTTTTCGAGAAATGCCTTGTACTGTTTGTGCGCGATTTCCGCAGGGAGTTCCAGCGCATTGAACTTCAAAAGGTCCTGGTCAATTTTCGAGACATCTGTCTCCATCGCCTCCGCCGCTGCCGCACGCGAATCTCCCAGCTTCTTCTTCCAGTCCGGCAGCTTCGGATCCTTGGCATTCAGCCGTTCGATCCGTTTCTCGATGGCCGCGAACTTCGTCTCCCACTCATTGCGCTTCCCGGCTTCCGGCGCGACGCGAGCCTTCGCCTCGCTGATCCACTTCTTCGGCCAGACAGGCATGAGATCGCTGCTCGGCACCTGCAGGAGTTCCGGCACTTCCTTTTCAAAGCGCGTCCAGAGCACTCGCGAACCCATGTCGCGCTGGAAGACCAGCACATCGCGCAGGGTCTTCAGTGCGGTCTGCGCACGATCCGAAGCGTCCTTCATGTTCCGCGCGTTGCGGATCTCATTTTCCGCCCACGGGGTGAAATCCGGCAGCCGCTGGTTGCCCTCCGCCTTGTGGTCGCGGAGGAGGCGGATGATGTCCTCCCACTGCACATCCAGATCAACCGCCGTGCCGCGTGCCGTGATGGCGTTTTCAAATTGGGTGATGATGGATATTTCGCCCTTTGCATCCACCTCCGCGGCACTCTGGAGTTCGCCCGCGAGATTTGTCCATTCGCGCGGGGCTTCGCGCCACACCGCAGCCTGCGCTTTCATCTTGTCCGGCAGATCCCAGTTCCGGATCAGAGAATTGATTCCCGAGGTCGCACCTTCCGGAGTGGTCGAATTGCCGAGGCTCTTCCCGATGCGGATCAGCAGCGAGCGGGCGGTGCCATCCGTGACCTTGTCGGGCGGCAGTTGCTTCAGTTCTTCGTCCAGGTTCTTGATCGCACCCGGCAGCAGTTTCTGGACATTCCTGATTCGTTCCTTCTCCTCCTCAATTCGTTCTTCCTCCGCCTTCTTTGCCTGCTGCTTCTTGTAATAGACAAATCCGCCCCCACCTCCGCCGAGCAGGAGCAGCGCCGCAAGGATCACCGGCACCGGGCTTTTCTTTTTCGGCGGCGGCCTGCGGACCGCGGCTTGCACGGCAGTGGCACCGCTTTCGAGTGGTGAAACGATGGCCGCCGCCTTGGCCGCCTTGGCGGCGAGACCGGAGAGGGATTTCAGATCGCCAAGGGCGGATTTGATCGCGTCGGGCGATGAGTTCTGCGGCTTGTTGAGCAGCCGGTTTGTGAATGCGAGCCAGCCCTCGGCATCGTCGCCGAGCGACTCCGTCCACGCGGGCGAATAGTCCAGCGGCGGATTCAGGGTGCCGACCCGCGCAGTGCGGCGGACAAGCTGATAAATCAGTGCGCCGAGGGCGAAGAGATCATCTGCCGCGGTCGCGTCCTTTGCGGAAGGTGCGAGATCGGTGAGAAAGATGCGTCCCTGCGGATCGAGGAGGATGTTGCCCGGCGTCAGGTTGCCGTGCGCGCGGCGCGATTTTTCCTGCAGCTCCGCAAGCGCGCCGAGCACGCTGGTGACGATTTCACGCAGCAGCGCGCCGTCCACCTTGCACTCGGCTTCCAGGAATTCCGCAAGGCTCGTCTCGAAACGCGTCGTCGCATAAAATGCGAACCCCGTCTCGTCGCAGTCGAACGCAAGGATCGGCGCGAGCCTGCGGCAGCCTGCGCCGACCGCGGTCTGCTGTTCCGCCGCCGCGCGGAGAAAGGCATGGCGCTGGTTTCGCTCGACGGTGCGTGCGCGCCGGATGACGATCAGCGCCGGGCCGCGGTCACTGATCGCGCGGGCGGAAAAAAAGGTCGATCGCCGACCCCAGCCGATTGCCCGTTCGAGTTCGAATTCACCGCACGTCGCCATGCTTCTTCTGGAAGTCCGCAGCCTGTGCGGGAACCCGGCACGCCGCCTTTTGCGAACGCGCCGCTCCGGTTACTTCGACGGCCTGACGGTGATGCCGCCTTCGGAAATGCTGACGCGCAGCACAGATGTGACCTTCTCGCCGCTGGCCAGCTTGCCCGAGAGCGGGATCGTCTTGCGGCGGGAATCCGAGTCACCGGGCGCATCGGTGCGGCCACCGGGAAGCTGGGCGATGATGACCGCCTTGCCGCCAAGGCCGGACGCCGAGACGGACTGCGTGGAAGGCTGGCCCTGGCCGAAGCGCACAGACTTGGCCCTGCTGCCCGCGCGGATCGCATTGCCCGGCAGGAAATACTGGCTCACCGGCACCGACTGGATCCCGGGGGAATCCGGTGCCACGTCCACCTGGATGGAAGCCGCAGCCAGGCCGCCCTCGGCCGTGATTTGGAGCGTTTGCACCGAAGCGCAGCCGGGAAGGAGCGCGAGAAGACCGAGGATGAGAAATTTCGATTTCATATATGGTTGTGGTTGTGGGTTGAAGTGCTCCGGCACTGTGGCCCTCCGGGAGCCGCGTGCTCAAGCAAAAAAGGGACGGTGCTATCGGGAAATGGACACCTTTGCCTCGCGGAGCAGCACCTCCGAGACATCCCAAAGCGGGCGGAACAGATCGCTGCGGTCGAGGTAAAGGGCCTGATAGAGCTTCGGCATTACGGAACGCAGCTCCTTCTCCTCCATGCCGTGCATCTGCTTGAGGAACGCGCTGATGTAACGCTGGTGAAACTCGGCCGCGAGCAGCACTGCGGGGAGCCGTTTGTAATCCATCTCACCCTTGCCTTTCTTGGTGCTCACTTTGATGTCCCGGAGGTTGTTGAATTCGACGATATGGTGCGACTGAGGAGTCTGTGTCATCCAAAACGTGCGGACATTTTCCTCCCGATCGCCCCGGCGGTTTGACGGCGCGGACTGCCCGGACGGGAGATCGAGCGCAGGCTTGGCGACGGAATGGATGCGCAGGG
>JAYWEO010000230.1:0-5958 GCA_043779225.1 Prosthecobacter sp. | reverse complement strand
TCCCTGCGGAGATCGCCGGGGACGAGGAATTCGTCGCGCGCTTCGAGCGCGAGGCGCGCACGCTCGCGAAGCTCCAGCATCCCGGCATCGTCTCCGTGTATGACTTTGGCCGGACCGCCGCGGGCCTTCTGTATTTCGTCATGGAGTATGTGGACGGCACGGACCTCCAAAAAATGCTCCGCGGCGAGCCGCTCCAGCCCGCGCAGGCGCTCGAAGCCATCTGCCAGATTTGCGAGGCGCTGCACTACGCGCACCGGCAGGGTGTCATCCACCGCGACATCAAGCCCGCCAATATCCTCTTCACCTGCGAGGGCCGCGCGAAGCTCGCCGACTTCGGCATCGCGCGCCCCGCGAGTGAGGGCGACGACTCCGGCAGGCTCACCCTCAGCAACATGGTCATGGGCACGCCCGCCTACATGGCCCCCGAGCAGCAGCGCGGCCACACCGACCTGCGCGCGGACATCTACGCCCTCGGCGTCATGCTCTACGAAATGCTCACGGGTGAGCGCCCGCAGGGAATCTTCGAGATGCCCTCGCGGAAAGTCGCCGTGGATGCGCGCATTGACGCCGTCGTCACCAAGGCCCTCCAGCAGGAGCCGGATCGCCGCTACCAGCAGGTGAGCGAGATGCAGACCGACGTGGATCGCATCCGCACCACGCCGCTGCGGAACACAGGCTTCCAGCCTGTGCGGCCCGCAGGCTTCCAGCCTGCGCAGGACGGCCCCGGCAGGCAGGATGCCCGTCGGCCGCACCGCCTGGAAGGCCGTGTTCCGCTCGCCGCCGCCCTCGCGCTGCTCCTCGGCATCATCGCTTTTCTCATTTGGAAAATGGAACATCCGAGTGCGACCACCACGGCCACAGCGGAGCAGAGCGCCACATTTACATCCGCCCCGACGCCCGCGTCCGCGAAACCATCGCCGACGCCGCAGCCGACACCAACATTAGTCATCGCCAGCACGGCCACTCCGCCGCCCAAAATTGAACCCACGCCTCTGGCGCCGACTCCCACGCCCACGCCTACTCCCATGCCCGCCACCGTCGTCGTGAAGAGCGCAACGGTTCCCGTGGCCCCGCCACCCGCCGCCACTCCCGCACCCGCACCCAGCCTGCTACCTTCCTTCTCGCAGCAGATTCCGAACATCACCGCCTGGGTGCTCGCGCCGCTCGATGAGACCGTGCCCGCCGGCATCCGCCAGAATCTCACCTTCCTCCGCGAAGACCTCGTGGATGAATACAAGCGCAAGCCCGCCGCCAGCCTCGCCGCCTACCAGTCCGCCACGCAGCTTTGCAACCAGCTCCTCGCCATCCTCGACGAACGGAGCCAGGCACAGGTCCGCGCCGGCTTCCGCGGAGTCGAGGCCAATGCGCGCACCGGCATCACCAGCCAGGCCCTCGAAGCCCGCCGCAACTACATGATGAGCTGGCCGCAACATGCCCGCGAAGGCGCCCAGCGTGCCGAGCTCAAAAGCCAGGCCATCAACAACGCGCAAGTGATGAAGGAACGCCCCAAGGTGGAATGGTCCCAGCGCACCGCCCAGCTCGGCAAAATCCTCGACAACCTCTACGCCCAATTCCGCGCCGCGCTGCGGCAGGGGGCGAAGTAATTCCCCGGCATCGAACTCATTTCCGCGTCAACCACTCAAACCCACCACCCTATGCACAAAAGCCTGCTCACTCTCATCGGCCTCGCAATTTTCGCCGCGCCATACTCCCACGCACAGGAAATCAGTCTCTTCAATGGTCGCGACCTTACCGGCTGGGATGGATTGAAGGAATTCTGGTCAGTTAAGGATGGGGCAATCACTGGACGAACAACGAAGACGAAGGGTGTGAACGACAACACGGTGCTCGTGTGGACAGGCGGCGAAGTGTCGGACTTCGAATTCAACTGCAAGTTTCGGATCACAGAGGGGAATTCCGGCATTCAATTCCGCAGCAGACTCATCGACGCCGGAAAGTTTGTCGCGAGCGGATATCAGGCGGATTTCGAGGCAGGCGGAAAATACAATGGGATTCTCTACGAAGAGAAAGGCCGCGGAATCCTCGCTTCGCAGGGGCAAAAGCTGGAGATCCGTCCTGGAGGCAGTGAAACGAAACTGGGCGAAGTCCAAGTGGTAGGAACGCTTCCGAAGTGTGATGCGATCAACGGCCCGATCCAGAGTGGCGCGTGGAATGACTACAAGATCATTGCCGTCGGAAACCATATTCAGCAATTCATCAACGGCCTTCAGACTGTGGATGTGATCGACGATAGCGGCATCGGAGCGAGGACGGGCCTGCTCGGCTTCCAGATTCACAAAGGGCCGCCAGTCATGGTGCAGTTGAAAGGTCTTAAGCTGAAGCGCCTGCAAGCGGGCCAACCCGCTCTTGCCAACACCGTCCAGCCGTCTCCGTCCGCTCCCGGTAACGTGGCTCCTGCCATCCAGACCGACGCCAACCAGCCGCGCGTCGAAGTGTTCAAGGATCAGGCCCCGAACGCCGTCGAGTGGGCGCTGGCCCCGCTGGATCAGATGGTGCCGGGCGACATCCGGCAGAACCTGACCTTTCTCCGTGAGGACTTGCTAGACGAAGGCAAACAGAAGCCCAAGGCCAGCCCCGCCGCCTACGCGCTCGCCTCCCAAATCTGCAACACGCTGCTGACCACCCTCGAAGAGCGGAACCAGACCCTCGTCCGCTCCGGCTTCCGCGCCGTGGAGGCGCAGACGCGCACCGGCGTGACGAGCGACGCACTGGAAGCCCGGCGCAACTACAAGATGAGCTGGCCGCAGTTCGCCCGTGAGAACGCGCAGCGCGCCGAACTCAAGAGCCACGCCGTCGCCGGTGCCGCCGTGATGGCCGAACGCCCCAAGGTGGAATGGGCCACCCGTACCGCCGCCCTTCGCAAAAACCTCGACACCCTCTACGCCCAATTCCGCGAAGCCCTCCGCCAGTCCCCGGCGGCGAAGTAGCCGACGCAACCCTGCATTGCCAATCCATCACCCGTCGCTACACTCCGCGCATGGCCACGATTCCGCAGATCGAAGCATCCATCGAGACCCTGCCAGCGCAGGATTTCTTCACGCTGCTGGGCTGGATGGCGGACAGGCATCTGGCGGTTCTGTCGTCCGCGGAATTTGAAGCGCCGGAACTGGAGGCAGCCATGCTCGCCGCGCTCGACAGCCCGCGACATCCGGTGGACGACGCGTTCTTCGACGGCATCCGCGCCACAGCCCGGCAGGCCCCGCGTTGAACACGGGCCATGTCACCCCGGCGTTGCGAGGTCACGGAAGACGCGCGGCACGATCTCGCGCTGCAATACGCATGGTATGCGGAGAAGGCCGGTGAGCGGATTGCCGAGCGATATCTGGAGGCGTTCCGACGCGCGACTGATGCGCTGCTGCTCGCGCCGGAGACGGGTGCGCCGCGCCGCTTCCGCGATCCCCGGCTGGCGGGCCTGCGTTCACTGCAACTCCCCGGCGCATTCCGCGTGCATCTCGCCTTCTATCGGGTCGAAGGCGATGCCATCGTCGTCTTCCGCGTGTTGCACGGGATGCGCGATCTCCCCCGGCGACTGACAGAACCTCCGGGGGCATCCGATTGATCAGAGCAAAAACCCCCATCCCTTTTGAAACCCCGCCGCGCCTTCCCCGTATTTCTGAGTGAAACCAAATCCAACCGCATGAAATCCATCCTCCGCCATCTTGCCATCATCGCACTTTGCTGCACTACGCAGACACAAAGCTCATGCGCCGTCGAACCGGGGTTCATTTCGTTGCTGGATCGTGAACACACGGATGGATGGAAACAGTGCGGAAAGGGCGGGACGAACATTCAAAACGGTGTGGGAACCACATGGTTTCCGAATGAAAAAGGTTCCTACGGCGTGGCTTGGTTTACCAAGAGGACATTTGGTGACTTCGTGTTGAAGGTCGAGTTCACGCGCAATGCGCCTGTGTTTAACTCTGGAATACGACTCCGATTTCCTGATCCCAAGGAAGATCCCAAATCTATTACCGACCAAGGCTATGAGGTGGCGATTGAGAGTGGCAGTCCGAAAGGAGATGCTCCGTTCCCCTCTGGGTCCATTTACGGTTTCCAACGAGCGTCAGCTTTCCCACAACGGGACAGCAGTTGGAATGAATTTGAGATCACGGCTATTGGCCAGAAATTCACTGTGAAGCTCAATGGCGTGCTTGTGAATGAGTTCACTGGGAGCCGACTTCTGAGCGGCTACATCGGTCTTGAAAATCATCGCGTCGGCCCCGTTCAGTTCCGCAACGTCCGCATCAAAGATCTCTCTACAGTGGCACCGGCTTTTGCCGCACCGCAAGGCGGCGTCGCCGTTGATCCAAACCAACCCTTGCTCGAAACCCTCTCCCAGCAGGCCCCAAACGCGAGTGCGTGGGTACTCGCGCCGCTGGATGCGGGCGTGCCGCCGGACATCCGGCAGAATGTGACTTATCTGCGCGAAGACCTGCTGGACGAGGCCGCGAAAAAACCAAAGGCCAGCCTGGAGGCCTACAAGACCGGCGAGCAACTCTGCAACACGATGATCGCCGCGCTGGATGAACGGGATCGGACGCTGGTGCGCACCGGCTTCCGCGCCGTGGAGGCGCAGGCTCGTACGGGAGTGACGAGCGACGCACTGGAGGCGCGGCGGAACTACAAGATGAGCTGGCCGCAATTCGCCCGCGAAAACGCGCAGCGCGCCGAACTCAAAGGCCAGGCCAACGCCAACGCCGCCGTGATGGCCGCCCGTCCGAAGCTGGAGTGGTCCAACCGGACTGATCAAATCCGACCCACCCTCGACATGCTCTACAAACAATTCCGCGAGGCGCTGCGGCAATCCCCGGCGGCGAAGTAGTCCCGGGCTTCAGCCCGCAACGATCTGCAGCCCGGACAAAGCGCGCGAATGCCGAATCGCACGAAAGCTGTTGTCGTGTGTCACGGCGCGCTGAAGCGCGGGACTATTTTTGCAAACGCGGCTCCCGCTCAGAATTTCCCGCCCGACTTCAGTACCGAGATCTCGTGGATGCTCCAGAATTTCCCCTGCACCGCGCCTGTCTGCGTGATGCGGATGAACTTCGCCTTCGCCGGTGCAAATGGGATGTCCGTGATCGCCCCGCCGCCTTTTCCCTCGGCGACCGGCTTGCTCCACGTCGTGCCGTCCGCGCTCAGCTCGACCTTGTATCCGCGCGGAAAATCGTTCCCCGATTTCGCCGCGTCGAGACGCACGCCCGCGACTTCCGTCTCGGCGGGCAGCTCGATCTGGAACCACTGCCCCGGTGCCTGCGACGTCTTCGTGTCCCAGCGCGTCTTCGCATCGCCATCAATCGCCGCGCTGCAACCCGCGGAATTCACGCTCGCGGTCAGCTTCCATTTTTTCGCATCTCCGAGCGGCTTCGGCAGCGCGTCGAGGAGTTCTTTCTGCGTCCACGGCTGCGTGCGATCCTTCGTCGCCACGCGCAGACGCTTCACTTCCTCCGGCGTCACGAATGCGCCGCTGTTCCCGAAACTATTCCGCACAAAGCTCGCGACCGACGCGATCCAGTCATCCGAATTTCCCGCCATCGAGACCATCTGCGCCTCATACATTTTGCCATTCACCGGCCCTGCGAGCCCGTGCAACAGCGCAAGCACCGGCCCGTCGCGATGCCCGCTCACCGTTTTCGATCCGACGAATGGCGGTGCCATCGTCACGCCCGCGCGCCCCTGCATCGGCATACCTTTACCGTCAAATCCGTGGCACGCGAAACACAGCTCCTTGTAAATCGCCTCGCCCTTTTTCAGCACGACGATCTGCTCCTTGCTGAAAATATTCGTGTCCATCGGCTTCGGCACGGTGATGAGCGCCTTGCCGATTTCCTGCACGCCCTGCGATTTCGTCGACGTGATCGTGAGCTGCGCGAGTTTTTCCCATTCGGGAAAATTCTGCACCTTCGCCGTGCCGATCACCTGGATGACCACGTTCGGATCCTT
>JAYWEO010000229.1:0-4397 GCA_043779225.1 Prosthecobacter sp. | reverse complement strand
TTTCGCGCGCAATCTCCTGGCAAGCTGGCGTAGCAGTTCCTCCTGCTCCGCCAGTGGCAGGCGATAGGCCGCCGATTCGATCTCAGCCAATGTGCTCATGTGCGAAAGATGGACTCCGAGTGCGGACAAGACAAGCTTGCGGGTGAGGACACGCGGAGTAACGCTTTGAAATCATCCACCAATCCCGCCTCCAACATTCGCACTGCCCTGCGGCGGTTGAATAGGACTGCATGCACGTTCAGCATCGCTGCATATTCGGATTGCGTGCAGACCAGCCCGGTACGGATAGCGTGGATTTCCTCCGCAGTGGGGCGCTTTTCCTCCCTACGAAACGCGGGCAGGCGCGGGTTTAACCACTGTCCCCATGTCTTCCATCCACCGCAACTGTGCCGGCATTTCCCGTCGCGACTTCCTGCAAGTCGGGCTCGGGGGCACCCTGGGGCTTGGCTTGTGCGACCTGCTCCGGATGCGCGCATCGGCTGCGGTGTCGGCCCAATCTCCCGCGGCGAAGAATGTGAACTGCATCATGATCTGGATGGATGGCGGGCCGTCGCACTACGAGACGTTTGACCCGAAGCCGGATGCGCCGGAGGAGATTCGCGGGACATTCAAGACGATCCCGACGGGGGTGCCGGGGGTGCATTTTTCCGAACCGGTGCCGGAGCTGGCGAAGGCATTCGACAAGTTCACGGTCATCCGATCGATCGCGCACAAGGATCCGAACCACGGCGGCGGCAATCACTATATGATGACCGGTGCGCCGACGCCCGTGCCGGTGGGCTGCGGCGCGTTCGTCACGTTCCATCCGTCGTTTGGCTCCATGGTGTCCTACGACCGCGGCGTGCGCAGCGGGCTGCCGGCCTACATGGCGATGCCCGCGAACACGCGCAGCGGCGGGCCGAATTTCCTTGGCGGGCAGCATGCGCCGTTTGTCATCGGCGGCGATCCGAATTCGCAGGGTTTCCAAGTGCGCGACGTGGTCGTGCCCGCGGACATCGCCGAGGGCCGCTCGCACACGCGCCGCGACCTGCGTGCGTCGCTGGATCGCATGGTGCGTTTTGCCGACAAGGCGACGGACGATCCGGCGGTGGTGTTCGACAAATTTTACGAGCAGGGATTCGATCTCGTGTCCTCGACGAAGGCGCAGGCGGCCTTCGACATCAGCCGTGAGGACGCGAAGATGCGCGACCGCTATGGGCGGAATGATTTCGGCCAGCGGATGCTGATGGCGCGGCGGCTCGTGGAGGTCGGCGTGTCGTGGGTCACGGTGAATTTCGGCGGATGGGACGATCACCGGAAGCTCTTCGAGACTTACAAAGGCAAGCGGCTCGCGACTTTCGACCAAGGCCTCTCCGCACTGCTCACCGATTTGCACGAGCGCGGGCTGATGGAAAACACGCTCGTGCTCGCGCTCGGAGAATTCGGCCGCACGCCGAAGATCAACAAGGACGCGGGCCGCGACCATTGGCCGCACGCGATGTCTGTGCTGATGGCGGGCGCGGGAATTCCCGGCGGGCAGATCGTCGGCGCGACGGATGCGAAGGGCTACCACGCCTCGGAGAATGTGTATCGCCCCGAGGACTTCGCCGCTTCGCTCTACACGAAGATGGGCATTGATCCGAATCAGGTGCTGCACGCGGCCACGGGCAAGCCCGTCCACCTCGTGAACGAGGGGCGGCTGATCAAGGAGCTGTTCGCTTGAGGGAGCGCAGCGTGAACTTGGGACGGAAGAAAGGGATGAACGTCCGACGTCGAACGTCCAACGCTCCACGTCCAAAGTTCGGATCGCTGCGCGGCATTGTCTTTTATTGGATGTTGGACGTTAAGCGCCGCAGGCACCTCGCGATTCTCGTCACACTTCACTTCATCGCCGCGCTCTCATCCGCAGCCGACCCCGTGCTGAATCACCTGAGCCCCGTCGCGGGGCAGCAGGGCACGACGGCCTCCGTCACCGCGACGGGGAAGTGGGACGCGTGGCCGCCGCAGGTGTGGGTGGATGCGCCAGACGTGATTTTCAAACCCGGCAAGAGCGCGGGAAAATTCGACGTGGAGATCGCGAAGGACGCCGCACCGGGGCCGCACCTCGTCCGCATTTTCAACGCGAGCGGTGCGTCGGCTCCGCGCTTCTTCATCGTCGCGCGCGAACCGCAGACGCTCGAAGCGGAGCCGAATGATGACTTTCACGCGCCGCAAAAAATCGCGGCGCTACCGGCGACGATCAACGGCAGGCTCGACAAGTCCGGCGACGTGGATTCGTTCGGCGTGACGCTCAAACGTGGGCAGACGATCGTCGCGTGGATGGAGGCGTATGTGCTCGCTTCCACGTTCGACGGGATGCTGCGCATCGTGGACGCCGGGGGCCACGTGCTCGCCTTCAATCACGACGGCCGCACGCTCGATCCGTTCCTTGCGTGGACCGCGCCGCGCGACGGCACGTTCATCGTGCAGACGATGGGCTTTGTTTACCCCGCGACGGCAGACGTGCGTTTCACCGGCGGCGAAGGCTGCGTCTATCGGCTGCATCTCACGAACGGGCCGTTCGTGCGCTACACGCTGCCGCTCGCAATCGGGCGCGGAAAAAGGTCATCGATGGGACTCATCGGATGGAACCTCGCGTCGCCGCGCGCGGAGATTGACGGCACACACTTCGCCGCAAACACGACGACAGCGGAACTCGATCTGCCCGGCGTGCTTTCCGAGCAGCCGGTGATCGTCAGCGACATTCCCGAGATCTTGGAAAAGGAACCGAACGACACGGCGGGCGTGGTGCAGACTGTCGAAATTCCCACCGGCATCACGGGCCGCATCCATCGTCCGCGCGACGAGGATCGTTTCACCTTCACCGCCGTGAAGGGGCGCGCGTACGAATGCAAAGTTACGGCGGCGCGCATCGGCTCACCGCTCGATGCGTGGCTGAAGATCGAAAACAAGGACGGCAAGCAGCTCGCGATGAACGACGATGCGGGCTCGCGCGATTCCGCGCTCACGTGGACGGCTCCCGCGGACGGCGCGTTCACCGTCGCCATCGGCGATGTCTCGCATCACGGCGGCGACGATTTCCTCTACCGCCTCGCGATCACCGACGCCGCGCCGTCTGCCACCGCGGCAGTCACCGTCCACTCGCTCACCGTGCAGGCTGGGAAGACCGCGGAGATGAAGGTGAGCGTGAAGCGCGCGAACGGTTTCAAGACCAAGCTGCAACTCACTGCAAAAAATCTTCCCGAGGGCGTGACCGCAACGCCCGCGGATGCGCCGGACAAGGACGGCGACGTGACGCTGAAGCTCGCCGCAAGCGCCGATGCAAAATCCGCAGCCCAGCCTTTCACCGTCGTCCTGCGAGAAACAGAGAGCGGCACCGAGCATGCCGCGCGATTTTTCATGACGGTCAGCTCCGAAAACAACGGCGTGCCGCAGGGCTACACCGAGCTGGTCATTCCCTCCACCGATCAGCTCTGGCTCACGCTCCTTGCCGAACCGGCGAAGCCCGGCGCGAAGAAGTGATGCAGTGCGCGAGATGCGCACTGAAATGTGGGACCGACGATTCGTCGGTCAGGGGCGATGGGCGCAGGTGGCGGGGCGGCCCGGCGAGTGCGCTGCGAGTCTGAGAGCGGCGGTGGGAGCGAGTGAGGCATCACCCATCGCGGCACAAGCTGGCCCGACGAATCGTCGGCCCCACATTCGGCGTTCGCCAATCTGAACCTCGAAGTGGCCTCAGTGCGCTAGGAGCAGGAATGCGATCAAGTCGGCCATCTGCTCGATGCTGACTGCCGCCTCGACGCCCTCCGGCATCAGCGAGAGGCCGGAGCCGTTGATGCTCGCGATGTCGCTGCGGAGAACCGTGTCGGTGGCGCCATCGGCGCGCTTGAGCGTGAGGCTCGCCGCGCCTTCCTCGGCGATGAGCCCGAAGAGCGTGCGACCGTCCTTCGTCTCGACGGTGTAGGCCATGAAGTTCGGCGCGACCTCACGGTTGGGGTCGAGAATGTTGATGAGCACCTGATCGGGATTCCATCCGCGGATCGTCGCGAGATTCGGGCCGACATCCTTGCCCGCGTCACCGGCCCGGTGGCACGTCGCGCAGGCTGTCTCGAAAATTTTTCTGCCGCGCTCCGCGTCGCCATTCATCGAGAGCGCGGGCTGATACTTCGCAATGGTGTCCTTGCGCGCGCCGGGCGCGGAGCCGCTGAAAAGTTTCACGGCCAGCTCCTTCACCTGCGCGTCGGCGCTGCGGAGAAGCAGGCTGCGTCTTGCGAATGGAACCTGGTTCGCGGGAATCTCGCCGCGTTCGATTGCCTGCAGCAGCGGCATCACGCGCACCCGTCCGCCGAGCATCGCGGAGACGACTTCCGAGCGCAGCGCGGGGGTCTGAGCGCGCCAATGCCGGAGCAGCATCGCCGCGG
>JAYWEO010000228.1:0-4430 GCA_043779225.1 Prosthecobacter sp. | reverse complement strand
ATGGCGGGCATCTGCGGCACCGATGTGCATCTGTGGAAAGGCCAGCTCCCGATCGCGCTACCCGTGATCCTCGGGCACGAGACCGTGGGCCGCATCGAGCGGCTCGGCGAAGGCGTGACGCATGACTGGACCAATGCGCCGCTCGCGGTGGGCGATCGCGTGACTTGGAATTCCGCGGTGTCGTGCGGCACGTGCTATTATTGCGCGGAAAAAAAGCAGCCCACGCGCTGCCCGCACCGGCGCGCTTATGGCGTCGGCTGGCCGTGCGACCAGCCGCCGCATCTGCTCGGCGGCTATGCGGAATTTCACTGCCTCCGCCCGCGCACGACGATTTTCAAACTGCCCGATGATTTGCCGACGGAGTCCGTCGTCGGCGCGGGCTGCGCGCTCATCACGGCGATTCACGGGATCGAGCGCACGGGCATCGCGTGGCAGGACACCGTGGTAGTGCAAGGCGCGGGCCCGGTGGGCATCGCGGCGCTCGCCGTGGCGAAGAGCGCGGGCGCATCGAAAGTGATCGTGATCGGCGGGCCGAAGCACCGGCTCGAAATGGCGCGGCGCTTCGGCGCGGATGAGGTGATCGACATTGATGAAATCACCGAGCCCGCCGCGCGGCTTGCACGCGTGCGCGAGCTGACCGGCGGCTACGGCGCGGATGTGGTGCTCGAATGCGTGGGCATCCCGCAGGCGGTCCCCGAGGGTATGGAGCTGTGCCGCGACGGCGGAAAATATCTCGTGCTCGGCCACTATTGCGATGCGGGCCCGGTGATGTGGAATCCGCACGTGATCACGCGCAAGCAGCTCCAGGTCTTCGGCTCCTGGTCGAGCGAGCCGCGTCATCTCCGGCAGGCGATTGATTTCCTCCGCGCAAACCGCGAGCGCTTCCCGTTTCACGAAATGGTGTCGCACCGCTTCAAGCTGGAGCAGGCGAACGAGGCGCTCGCGATGACGGCGAACTGGCAGTCGGCGAAGAGCGTATTCGTGCCGTGAGGACGGAGCGGGAGTGAAGTTCGGAATTCCTATCGTCGGAAGAATCATCAAACGTGCCGCATGAACGTCCCCATTGAACTGACCGGCAAAGTCGCGCTCATCACCGGCGCATCGCAAGGCATCGGCGCGCAGGTCGCGCGCACCTTTCAGTCCGCGGGCGCGAACGTGGTGCTGAACCATCCCGGCATCGGCACCACCGGCGAAGATGCGCAGCGCATCGCCGACGAACTGAACGCACTGCGCGCCGGAAGCGCCCATGTGATCGCCGCGGATGTCGCCGATGCTGTGCAAGTGCAGGCGATGATTTGCGAGGTGAAGGCACGGCACGGCGGGCTCGATTTCCTGATCAACAACGCGGCGATCATCAAGGATCGCACCATCGCGAAGATGGGCCTCGATGAATGGGACGCAGTAATCGGCGTGAATCTCTCGGGCGTCTTTCACTGCTGCAAATTCGCGCTGGAAATTCTGCGCAACCACGGCGCGATCGTGAGCTTCGGCAGCATCGCGGCGATCCAGGGATTCTTCGGCCAGGCCAATTACGCATCCGCCAAAGCCGGCGTGCAGGCGATGATGCGAGTGCTCAGCCGCGAAGCCGCGCGCAGAAACATCCGCGCAAACGCCATCGCGCCCGGCGTGATCGAGACGAGCATGGCTGCGACGATTCCAGAAAACGTGCGCGCGGAGATGATGAAAAACATCCCGCTCGGCCGCTTCGGCACGGTGCAGGAGGTTGCGAATGTCGTGCTTTTCCTGTGCTCTCCGCTGGCGTCGTACGTCACTGGTCAGACGATCGAGATCAACGGAGGCTGGCGCGGATAATCATGCGCGCGCTCGCGATTCGCACGACTGCCGACGAAGCCATCGCCGCCATCCCGATCGGTGCGACGGTGGCCGTGGGCGGCTTCGTCGGCGCGGGCCATCCGGAATTGCTCACCGCCGCGCTGGAGCGGCGCTTTTTGAAAACCGGCACACCGCGCGATCTCACGCTCTACTACTGCGCAGGGCAGGGGGATCGTGCCGAGCGTGGGCTGAATCACCTCGCGCACGCCGGACTGCTGAAGCGGGTCGTCGGCGGACATTGGAACCTCGCGCCAAAGCTCGGGACGCTCGCGCTGGCAAATGCGATCGAGGCCTACAATTTTCCGCAGGGCGTGCTCAGCGTGCTGCTGCGCGAGATCGCGGCGAAGCGCCCAGGGCTCATCACGCAGATCGGGCTGAACACTTTCATAGACCCCGCGCAGAGCGGCGGACGGCTGAATGCGCGCACGACCGAGCCGCTCGTCGAGCGCATCGAGATCGATGGGCAGACGTGGCTGCGCTACAAGCCGATGCCGATCCACGTCGGGCTGATCCGCGCGACGCACGCAGATGCGCGCGGCAATCTCAGCATGGAACGCGAGGGCCTGATTTCCGAAGTGCTGCCGATCGCGCAGGCGGCGAAGAATCACGGCGGCATCGTGATCGCGCAGGTCGAGAGCATCGTGGATCGCATCGCCGATCCGAAGTCCGTGCGCGTGCCGGGCATCCTCGTGGACTACATCGTGGAGAGCGGCGGTGTGCAGCATGACCAGACATTCGGGACGCAATTCACGGAGGATTTTGTGAGGACGGGCGATGCGACATTCGCGCTTCCGGTGATGCCATTCTCCGAGCGGAAAATCATCGGAGCACGCGCGCTGAGGGAGATTCGTGAGGGAGACATCGTGAACCTCGGCATCGGCCTGCCGGAGAGCGTGGCCATGGTCGCGGCGGAGACGGGGCGACTTGGCGAATTCACGCTCACCGTCGAGAGCGGACCGACCGGCGGTGTGCCGGCATCCGGGCTCAGTTTCGGATGCTCCCATTTTCCCGAGGCGATCATAGACCAGCCGGCTCAGTTCGATTTTTACGACGGCGGGGGGATCGACATTGCCGCGCTCGGCGCAGTGGAGGTGGATGCGGAAGGGAGCGTGAACGTCGCGAGTTTCGCCGGACGTTTCGCGGGAGTCGGCGGATTTGTGAACATCGCGCAGAGCGCTAAACGACTCGTGTTCTGTCTCACCTTGCGCGCTGGCGAACTCGAAGTGGCGATGGAGAATGGACGGCTCGGGATCGTGAAGGAGGGCCGCCATCCAAAATTCGTGCGCACGATCCAGCACGTGTGCTTTTACGGGCCCACCGCGATCGCGCGCGGGCAGGAGGTTCTGTATGTGACCGAGCGCGCGGTCTTCAGACTCACGCGCGTAGGGCTGCAGCTCATCGAGGTCGCGCCCGGGGTGGATCTGCAGACGCAGGTGCTCGCGCAGATGCAATTCACGCCCGCGATTTCCGAATCCCTGAAACCCATGCCGCTATGAAAACCGTCCACATCATCGAGGCGAAGCGTTCGCCCATCGGCCGCTTCGGCGGCGGCTTGAAATCACTCAGCGCCGCCGACCTCGCGTGCGCCGTGGCGAATGCTGTTGTGCCGGAAACACTGCGCGCACACATCGGGCAGGTCATCCTCGGTCAGGTGCTTCAGGCAGGCAGCGGCATGAATGTCGCGCGTCAGGCCGGACTGAAGCTCGGCATCCCGCAGCACGTGCCCGCATTCACCGTGAACATGGCCTGCGGCTCATCGCTGAAGGCCGTCGCGCTCGGTGCTTCCGCCATCGCGAGTGGTGAGAATGATCTCGTGCTCGCAGGTGGCGTGGAATCCATGAGCCGTGCGCAGCACTACGCGGCTGATTTGCGCTGGGGAAAAAAACTCGGCGATGCCGCGATGGCGGACGCGATCCTCGTGGACGGCCTCACGGATCCCACGCTGAAAATCGGCATGGGCGAGACTGCGGAGCGCATCGCGGACAAGCATGGCATCACGCGCGCCGAGCAGGATGCCTTTGCGCTGCGCAGTCAGAGTCGTGTGTGTGCGAACCGCGATTCCTTTGCGCGGGAGATCATCCCTGTGAGTGGCCGCGATGGAATCATCGTGCAGGACGAACATCCGCGTGCCGACACGACCGCCGAAGGTCTGGCGAAACTCACGCCCGCATTTCGCATGGACGGCGCGGTCACGGCAGGCAATGCATCCGGCATCAATGACGGCGCGGCGATGGTGCTGCTCGCGAGCGACGATGCAGTGCGGGCACACGGCTTGAAATCGCGCGCATACATCGTGGCATCCGCGGCGGTCGGCTGCGACCCGGCGGTGATGGGACTCGGGCCGGTTGTAGCGATTCGCCGATTGTGCGAGATCACGGGATGGAATCTTGCGGATGTTGATGCGATTGAAATCAACGAGGCGTTCGCCGTGCAGGTGCTCGGCTGCGTGAAGGAACTCGGCGCGGACATGAAAAAACTCAACCAGCGTGGCGGAGCGATCGCGCTCGGTCATCCGATTGGCGCGAGCGGTGCGCGTGTGCTCGTGACGCTGCTGCACCTGATGGAGGACAGGGGTTTTAAGCGCGGCATCGCCAGCC
>JAYWEO010000227.1:0-37512 GCA_043779225.1 Prosthecobacter sp. | reverse complement strand
ATCTCCCGCGCCGAGCACGCGGCACGTGGGGCTGATGCGCTCGCCATTCACTACGGTCGGCAGACGGAGCGGCGGACCGCCGCCGGGCGAGTTGCGCTGCAGCCAGAAGAAGTTGTTCTGCGGTGAGAAGAACTTCGAGCGATCGTCGTTCGTCCCGAAATTTACGAGGGTGGAGGAGTGACTGCGTGCGACGTGGTTTGCCACGAAATCAATGATCACGCGCAGGTCGAGCGCATGGGCGCGGGCGAGGAGTGCTGAGAATTCCTCCATGCGCCGCGCAGGCTCGACTGCGTAATCGGGGCACACGTCCGCGCAGTCCTTGATCGCATACGGCGATCCCGCGAGACCCTTCAGCAGGTCGGCATCATCCGCCGGTTTGCCGATCGCGGACCAGTCGGTCGCCGTGGCCTGTGCGTGGATGCCGGTGAGCCAGACGTGTGTGATGTGCAGTTCATCCCGCAATGCGCGCAACGCGGAGTCACTGATGTCCGCAAATTTCCCGGTGCCGTTTTCCGCGAGCGTGCCGTTGGGTTTCCGCGTCTCATTCGTGTTTCCGAAAAGACGCGGGAGGAGTTGATAGATGCGGGGGCGCTCCATGCCGCATCGCTTTACCTGCTAATCCCAGAGGCGGTCGAGCGCGCGTGTCACGGCTGCGAAAATAAGATCAATCTCCTCGCGTGTGATCGTCAGCGGTGGCGCGATGGCGATGAGGTCACGGATGCCGCGGACAATCACGCCTTCCTCGCGCACGAGCTTCGATGCCTTGATGCCGAGTGCCGATGTCGGCGTGAGCGCAGATTTGCCGCCGCGCGGCACGAGTTCCAGCGCGCCGATGAGCTGGCAGCCGCGGATTTCCGCGACGGCGGGATGCTGCGCAAAACCGTGAAGCTTTTGCTCAAAATAAGGCCCGACATCGTCGCGGACGCGCTCGGGGAGTTGCTCGCTCTCGATGAGGGCGATATTCGCCAGTGCCACCGCGCACGGCACCGGATGACCGCTGTAAGTGAAGCCGTGCGCGAGGTAGCCGCCATGCGTGAGGACTTCCGCGACTTCATCCGCGACCATCGTCGCGCCGAGCGGCAGGTAGCCGCTGGTGAGTCCTTTCGCGAGGCACATGAGGTCGGGGTCCAGATTCCAGATATCGCTCGCAAACCACGCGCCGAGTCGCCCGAACGCAGTGATCACTTCATCGGCAACGAACAGGATGCCGTGATGCCGTGCGAGAGCGCGGAGCTTTGCGAGATAGCCGGGCGGCGGGACGATCACTCCGCCCGCGCCTTGGATGGGCTCGGCAAAAATCGCGCCGATCGTTTCCGGGCCTTCTCGCTCGATGAGGCGGGCAGTCTCGGCGATGCACCATTCCGCGTAGGCGTCGGGATCGGATTCGCGGTTGGCGGCGTACGCATGCGGCGCGGGCGCGTGGAGGAAGCCGGGCAGCGGCAGATCGAATGGCGTCTGGCAGCTTGGCAGCCCGGTCATGCTTGCAGTCGCGAGTGTCACCCCGTGGTACGCAAATTCGCGCGTGAGGATCTTCGTGCGCTGCGGCTGTCCTTTCAGTTTCCAGTAGCCGCGGATGAGTTTCAGCGCAGTCTCATTTGCCTCGCTGCCGCTGTTGCTGAACATCGCATGATTCAGTCGGCGCGGAGCGAGCGCAGAAAGCTTGGCGGCGAGTTCGATGGCTGGCTCGGTCGTCGTATTGAAAAACGACGGGTAATAGCACAGCCGCTCCATCTGCCGTGTCGCGGCATCAATGAGTTCGCGGCGTCCGTAGCCGACATTCACGCACCACAGGCCGGCGAGCGCATCGAGCAGGCGGCGTCCATTTTGATCGTGCAGCCAGACGCCCTTTCCTTCGCCGATGATCTGCGTGCCTGCCGCATGCATCTCGTCGTGATTCGTGAACGGATGGAGATGATGTTCCGCATCGAGCCTCTGAAGTGGGGACAGCGTGCTCATGCCATGACCATACATGCTGTACGTGCCGCGTCCAACGGTGGGATGGGTGCCCGCCTTGACGCAAGCGGCATGCATCCTACGCTCGGTCCGCATGAAGCTCCTCCATTTCACATTGCTCCTCGGTGTCGTGCCGTCACTCGCGGACGAGCCGGACTCGAAGGCACGCGGCGAGCGGATCTACCAGCAGACGTGCATCGTGTGCCACCAGGCGACAGGGCAGGGAGCGCCGCCGGTGTTCCCACCGGTCGCGGGCTCGGATTGGATCAAGGCAAATCGCGAGCGTGCCATCCGCGCGCTGTGCGAAGGGCTGGGCGGGCCGATTCGCGTGAATGGCGCGGACTACAATAACCAGATGCCCGTGCAGCCGCTCGATGATCGGGGCGTGGCGGATGTGCTCACATTCGTTTTCTCATCGTGGGAAAATGTAGGGAAAACAGTGACCGCCGAGGAGGTGGCCAAGGTGCGGAGCACGTCGAAATTCCCGACGTATGAGAAGCTCCTGCGCGCTCACGCCTTCGTGCCGCTGCCTGCTGCGCCAAAGGGCATGAAGCTCCGCGAGGTCGTGCAGCTCACCGATTTTGCCACACGGCTCGCGGGGCCGGATCGCGATGGCAATGTGTACGTGCTCGGGCAAAAGGGCGCAGTGTCGAAGCTGGACATCGCAAACAACCTCCTGCTCCCGCTCGTGCAGCCTGCCGATTACGTGAAGCCCGCGGATGCCGACATCGCCGCGCTCGGTCTCACGCTTGCGCCGGATGGCCGACTCTGGCTCACGACGAACCGCGGCTTCAATGACGGCGGCCCGCACAAGCTCAATGAGATCGTGATTTTCCGCAGCAGCGCCCCGGTGACGGAGGGCGCGGTGAAAATGGAGCCGTGGTTCACGCACCGCTATCCGTATGGCGTCGGGCCGTTCAATCATGGCGTGTCGCATCTCGCATTCGGGCCGGATGGGATGCTCTACGTGAGCAGCGGCTCTCGCACGGATGGTGGCGAGGCGGGCACGGCAAATGGCATTTTCAAAGGAGGCGAAGTGGAGACGACTGCGTGCATGTGGCGTCTCGATCCGAAGGCCGCAAAGCCGGAGATCGAAGTGCATGCGCGCGGACTGCGGAACGCGTACGGCTTTGCCTGGGACCCAGCGGGCAATCTTTTTTCCGTCACCAACGGGCCGGACATCAACGCGCCGGAGGAGATGGACTTCATCGAACGCGGGAAGCACTACGGCTTTCCATTTCAGTTCAGCAACTGGCCGCTGGAGCCGCGCCCGTATCCGCACACTCCCGCACCGCCGACGGGCGTGAGATTTGAGATGCCGGTGAAAAACCTCGGCCCCGCCGGTGGTGGAAAGGCGGAAGGGCTGTGGACATTTGATCCGCATAGCTCGCCTGCGGGCATGACCTGGTGCGGGGATGATTTTCCCGAGCCGCTGCGGAATGCATTCCTCGTCACGCGATTCGGAAACCTCCTCGGCGAGAGCCGCACCGGCATCGCGGAGGACATCGGCTTTGACGTGCTCTCCGTGCGACCGCAGCGAGAAGGCGACGGATCATGGAGCGCACACACGGAGAGCATTTTTCCAAAGCTAGGACGACCGATCGATGTCCTGAACATCGGCAAAGGCCGCGCGCTGATCCTCGAATACACGCGCACGAGCAGCTTCAAGGATGGCCTCGGCTGGCTGCCAGGCCGCATTTTGGAACTGAGCGCAGAGCACTGAAAGCTGTCCGCGTTTCGCCCTTGCATCGCTTTGCGCCGTCCGCGGAGAGTGCGGCCACATGAATTCGAAAAAGCCATTCCTCGGCCTGCTGAAACGCCGGCAGTGCATCGTGCCGACGTGGCGCGGATGGCTGCTTTTGCTGCTCGTCCTAGGCGGCATCGGCATCGTCGTAGTGCGCGGGCTTTACGGATTTCTGGCCATCCACGATCCGCTGCCGGGCGGCACGCTCGTGATCGAGGGATGGTCGCCGGACTATGTCATCGAGGGGGCCGTGGATGAGTTTCGGAAATCGCATTTCGACCGCATCTGCCTGACCGGCGGGCCGATTGAATTCGGCAATGCGATGAGCGAGCACAAGACCTATGCGGCGTACGGACTGGCGCTGTGCCTGAAGCTCGGTCTTCCCGCTGAGTCGCTGAATGCGGTGCCCGCGCCGGGTGTCGAAAAGGATCGCAGCTACGCATCGGCGCTGTCCCTCGCGCAATGGTTTCGCGAGCACGGCGTCACCGATCGAAGGATCAACATCGCAGGCAATGGCCCGCATTCCCGGCGCACACGGCTCGTCTATGAAAAGGCGCTCGGCTCCGAAATGAAAATTGGGATCAGCAATGTCGAGGAACTCACCTTTGATTCGAAGCGGTGGTGGGCTTCGAGCCAGGGCTTCCGGATCGTCCTCGATGAGACAATCGCCTACACCTACGCGCGCTTCTTTTTCTCGCCACCGAAACCATGAGCCGCGGCTGGATCGCACTTTCACAATTTGGCGCATTCGAGACGGCAGGCACAGATGCTCACCGGATGTTTTCCGGCGCGGATGGATGGGTCGAGAGACTCGCGGACGACGTGCTCATTTCGCATAAAAGCGACATCGCGCTCGATGCGATGCGCGAATCACTCGCGGAGTGGTGCGAGGCGAACCATTGGCAGCCGCGCCGCATTTTCGGCAAGCTGCTGCCGAAGCAGAACGAGGATCGCGATCCGCCTGTGCTCCTGAGCGGTGAGGCCTTGCTGCCGCTGAATGGGGAAGTGCGGGAGAATGGGGTGCGCTACGGGCTGGATTTCGCCGCCGGATATTCGGCGGGCCTCTTTCTCGATCAGCGCATGAATCGTGCGCTCATGCGGCGTGCCGCGCCGAAGCGGATGCTGAACACATTTTCCTACACCTGTTCGTTCAGCGTGGTCGCGGCGCTGGCGGGTGCGGAGACGGTGAGCATCGATCTCTCGAAGAAGTCGCTCGATCGCGGGCGCGCGAATTATGCGCTGAACAGCATGGATCCGAAAGCAGGCCATCAGTTCATCGCGGACGATGTGCTGGAGGTCCTGCCGCGGCTGGCGCGGCGCGGGGAAAAATTTGACGCCATCGTGCTCGACCCGCCGACATTTTCACGCGGCAACAAGGGACGGCGCTGGCAGGTGGAGCAGCATCTGGAGGATCTCGTGGTTGCCGCGATGGAACTCGCCGCATCCTCCGCGCGCATGCTGGTTTCCACGAATTGCACGAAGCTTCAGCAGAGTGATCTGGAGCGTGTCGCGAGGTTTGCGCTGAAATTTCACCGACGTGCCGGTGACCTCCAGCGCGAGCCGCAGCCGCCGGATTTTCCGCCCGGCCACGGTGCGAGGACGCTCTGGATTTCACTGCGCGGCTGAGCGTTCACTCAGCGGGCGCGCATTGCGACGTCGAGGAAAACTGCGGCCACAAAAACCAGGCTGACGAACGCATTGCTCTGGAAGAATGCGCGGTTGATCCGGCGAACGTCCAATGTGCGCGCACTGCGTTGCTCGAAGATGAGTGCAGCGGCGACCAATGCGAGACTGCCGAAGTACACGCGGCCAAGCGCGGCCAGCCATCCGAATGCGATGAGCGCAGCCAGCATGAGCCAGTGCAGTGCGCCCGCGACGGCGAGACTGCGCGGGACGCCGAGCTTCACCACGAGGGAATGCAGTCCCTCGCCGCGGTCGAACTCCTGATCCTGCGTGGCGTAGATGATGTCGAACCCTGCGACCCAGAGCAGCACCGCGAGTGCGAGCGCGAGCGGCGGAAATTCAAAATGCCCGCGCACTGCAAGCCATGCGCCTACAGGTGCCACAGAGAGTGCGAGGCCGAGGAAAAAATGACTGCCGTGGGTGAACCGCTTGGTGAGCGAATAAAAGAACACGATGGCCATCGCGACAGGCGAGAGCCAGAAGCAGAGCGGATTGATGAACCAGGTCGTGAGCACGAACCCGGCGGTGCTCAGCGCGAGCAGTGCGATGGCCGCGGGTCGCGAAACCAATCGGTGCCGCGCCTCGGTGCGCGGGTTGCGCTTGTCGATTTCCCAATCCGCGAGCCGGTTGAAGACCATCGCTGCGGTGCGCGCGAGGATCATCGCGAGCAGGATGAGGCCGCATATTTTCCAGCCGGGAAATCCGCCCGCGGCCACGGCCATCGAGCCCAGTGCAAACGGCATGGCAAAAATCGTGTGCGAGAAGCGGATGAACCGCAGCGCGTCGGCGAGCATCTACGGGCGCTCTTCGCGGGTGCGTCCGTCGTCCGTCTCGTCGAACATCGCCGCGAGCCGGTCGTCCACGCGCAGATCGATCAGCTTCCACGTGTCCACGGGCTTGTAAAAATAGAAGCGCCAGCGCAGTGGGAATTCCTTGCCAAGCGAGAGCATCGTGTAGCTCACCAGACGTGTGCCGACGTTCTTTTTCACCACGGAGTCGAAGCCGAGGATCGGGCCGAACACGTTGACCGCCTCCTTGGTCTTCGTCTTCAGCGTCTTCACGTCCTCGGCACGCTCGGCGATCTTCGTGCCGCGCGTGAGCTGGTCGTAGGCCTGGTCCACCTCCTTGCGCTGAAGGTAGGAAAAGAAACGCGCGATGATTTTTTCAGGACCATCCGCGTCGGTCGGAGCCGGCTCGATCTCAGCGGCGGCGCTGGGTTTTGCGACGACCGCAGGGGTCGCGACCTGGGCAAGGGCCGTCGTGCAGAGCAAACTGGTGGCGAGGAGGGTCTGGGCTATTTTCATGTGAGTAGGGATTCGAGTTTCGTGCGCGCGGCTTCAACAACAGGAGCGCCGTGCGCGAAGGTCATGACTTGGAAATCACATGACAACAGTTTTCTCAGCGACTCTCGGTTTTGCGCGGCGTCCGCGCAGTATTTGTCCGGCAAAAGGCGGAGTCCCTCGGGCGGGAGATGGATCAGCGCGTCGCCGATGCATGCGATGCCGTGGCCGACGAGCGCGATTTCGCCCGGCCCTGCGCCGGGCAGGGCGATCACCTTCATTCCTCCCGGAGCATCCTGTCCGTCGGCGAGAGTGGCATCGGGGATGATGTCGAGCCCGACGGCATCGCGGGCGGCGAATATTTTCACGCGCAGAAGTGTGCGAAACTTTTCCGCGGCGCGCGTGTGATTGCCATTCGTGAGAATGATCGCGGCGGGCTTGCGTCCGAGGAGCAGCATCGCGAAGGCAGGCTCCGAGAGTTCGATCGGATCCATGAAGATGAGCCCCGCATCGGTCGCGATGGCACACGAGGACAGATCGCATTTCACCGATGGCTCGTACGCCTGCCATGTGAAGAGCGACGGCGTGACGGATTGGAAGTCTGCTGCGATGGCCAAGGGAAACCTCCGTGCCGTTCGTGAATGCGCGCTTTTAGCTCCGTCTTCGCCGCCGGCTCAGTCTTCGTCGCCGACGTATTTCTTGTTCAGCAGCACGCCATCGGCGTCCACCTCGATGCGATACTTTCGTTTCCCGGCCTTGGCCTCGCCGATGTAGCGCGTCTTCTGCTCGACGAATTCGATCTCGCCGATTACCCCGGCCCCGGCTTCGCGCTGCATCGTCTCGCGCACATTCGCGGGCAGTGCCTCGACCCGCATCATGCGCGGGCCGCCGTCGCCGGTATCGCGGTGCTTGCGCATCACGCGGCCTGCAGCGTCGAGGGAAAGCTCCCACGCTTTCTCATTCACGACGATGACGATGATGTAGGTCGTGCCGTCGGATTCGTTCACCTTCCGGAAATCACGCACCTTGCTGGCGTCGCCCTTTTCGCGGGCGATCGTCGCCTGCACGGGCGATGGGATTTCGATCGTCAGCTTTCCATCGTCCTCGGCCGACGCCATCGCGACGAAGGTGAGCGCGAGTGCGAGAGGGATGATTTTCATGGCGGTTGAAGTGCCACTGCGCGGGGCATGCGTCAATCGCACGCAGCCGCGCTTGTGAAAGCGCGGGCCGATCGATCCATTTTTGCGCGCGCGGGGGGGAATCAGCCTGCGCTTTGACAAGCGCAGCTACGTGGCGGGCTGATCGGCTTTTTCAAAATGGCGCGTCTTCATTCCCCACAGGATGAACGCCGCGCCGATGCCGTACATGAAGAGGGAGAGGAACTGACCGGCGGAGAATGGGCCGAAGGACCACGCGGGATCGGGCTCGCGGAACATCTCGCCGATGATCCGCATGGTCGCGTAGAGGATGAAGAAGGATCCCGTGAGCACGCCGCGCGGTACACGGCAGCGGGTGCGCATGAACCACAGCACGGCGAACATCAGCACGCCTTCGAGCAGCGCCTCGTAGAGCTGCGACGGATGCCGCGGCGTGAGATTTTCGCGCAGTACGCGATCGGTCTCAGTGGCGCGCGGGATATTTTCGACGATCTCGATGACGGGCAGTCCGAGCGCGTCGGAGACTTTCGGGCCGATCACTTCGCGTCCGATTTCCATGTCGAGAAGCTCGCGCGGGAACTGCACGGCCCACGGGCATGAAACGTCCGCGGGTTTGCCGATGAGTTCGCCGTTGATGAAATTCGCGCAGCGCACGAGGAAGAGCCCGGTCGTCGCGACGACGCAGAGCGTGTCGCCGATGCTGGTCCAGGAAAGTTTCCAGCGGCGCGAGAGCACGAAGGTCACGAGCACCAGGCCGAGGATTCCGCCATGCGCCGACATGCCGCCTTTCCACACTTCAAAGATCCACCACGGGTTCTCGTGCGGCTCCTTGAACCCGTAGAAAAGAATCCAGCCGACGCGCCCGCCGAGCAGCACTCCGAAGAGGCCGCACCATGTGATGAAGTCCGCGATTTTCTCCGGCTTCACCTCGGAGTAGCCGCGCTGCGAGAGCCGGCGGTAGAGCCAGAATCCGACGAGCGCGGAGAGGACGTAGGAAAGGCCGTACCAGCGCGGGCCGAATTCCCCGATGCGGAAGACGAACGGGCCGAGTGAATGGAGATAAGTGGCGAGCACGCAGGGCTTCTGCCACAGGGCGGCGGTGCGTGTCAGCGACTTTGCGCGCGCGGACTGTGATCGGGCTTCATTTCATCCTCAGGGCCATCGGCGCTGCGGGCTGAGGTGCTGCGGCAGGCCTCGGTGCGAACTGCGGCGCTGCGCCGGCCGTGGCTCCGGGCGTCCCGAATGTCCCGGCCCTCTGTGCGTGAGCGGGCTCCTTTTTCTCGTGCTCGTCGGTGTGCGCGAGCTTGAAGGAATGGGCGGAGTCTGCGTCGTCGCCCATCGTTTTCTTCAGACGGTCGAGCGACTGGCGCATCTTGGTCTTGTTCACCGAGAGCAGCATCGCTGTCTCCTCGGTGATGGTCTTTTCCTCGTAGCTCTGGCAGAGGCTTTGCTCAAAGGTACACCAGCCTTCATTGGCGGACTGGGTGATGACGTCGTGAAGATTGCGCACCTCGCTCTCGCCCATCTGGACGGCCTCGCGGGAGCGCATGTTGCTGCCCATGATCTCGGGGATCATCACGCGACCGCCGCCGATCTTCGGAGCGAGGCGCTGGCTCACGATCCAGCGCAAGGTCTCCGCGAGACGCTCGCGCACCTGGCTTTCCTCCTCCTTGCTGAACATGCCGAGCACGCGGTTGATGGATTGCGCGGCGCTGATCGTGTGCAGGGTGGAAAATACGACGTGTCCTGTCTCCGCGGCGGTGAGCGCGATCTCCATCGTCTCGCGATCGCGGATTTCGCCGACGAGGATCACCTTCGGCGCCTGCCGCAATGCGGCGCGCAGGCCCATTGCGAAGTTTGAAAAATCCTTGCCCATCTCGCGCTGGCAGAAGGTGGCCTGCTTGTGGGGGTGCATGAATTCCACGGGATCTTCGAGCGTAACGATGTGCATCGGGTAATCTTCGTTGAGACCGTTCAGCATCGCGGCGAGCGTGGTCGTCTTGCCGCTGCCGGTGGCGCCGGTGACGAAGACGAGGCCGGTCTTTTCGGCGATGATGCGTTTGAAGACCGGCGGGAGCTTCAGATCCTCCATCGAGGGGATCTTCGTGTTCAGCTTGCGGAGCACCATGGCGAAGGTGCCCTTCTGTTTGAAGACATTCACACGGAAGCGCGCCAGGCCTTCCACCGAGTAGCTGCAGTCGCATGAGCCGGTGTCGCGCAGATCATCCAGCAGTCGCTGGCCGTTGCCCACGAGTGCGCGGGCGAGGCCTTCGGTATCCTGTGCGGTGAAGGCAGGCGAATAGCGCGTGCCTTCCACGGGCATGAGCTTGCCGAAATTTTCCACCTGCGGCGGACGGCCCACCATGAAGAACAGATCGCTCACGCCCTCGCCGACCGCGAGCATCGTGCGGAGCAGATCGTCGATCGGAACCAAGGGTGCGGCAAAGATGGGTGCGACGAGATCGCCGATGCAGGATGCGGAGCGCACGGGTGCCGGCTCAGCGGATGTGACTGGAGCACCGGGTTCGGCTGCCTCGGAGTGGAGTCCATTCCGGTGGGTCAATGCGGCAATGTTGCCGATGGCAGGCTTGGTGATGGGGTCGAAGTTTCCGTTGGTTTGATAGAGAGCCATGATGAGGCCCGCTGGCGTTGCAGATTCCGTGCCTCTGGGGAGGAGTTGAAAGTGGAGGGTTGAGAGTTGAGGGGAGGAAGCCGCTGCGTTGTCTTTTTTGGGAACTCTCAACGCTCAACTTTCCACTCTCAACTCCTCCTGAGAAAGTGGTTGCCAATCCGAGTTCGGTCGCTACTTTCCGCGCCCCATGCCAAGATCCATCGCACGTCGCAAGACGAAAAAATCAGCCGCAAAGCGGTTCAAAATGACCGCTACGGGGAAGATCATGCGTCGCAAGCCGGGTCTTCGCCATCTCGCTTCCAGCAAGAGCTCCAAGCGCAAGCGCAAGCTCGGCAAGGACGGCGAGGTCCACAAGACCATGATGCCTCGCATCAAAGAGTGCCTCCCGTTCGCGTAAGCGGACGCGTGCTCGCTTAGGCGAGCGCAGCACATCAGTTCGGGCGCCTGTCTTCCCATCGCGGAGGACTCACCGGCAGGCGAGGCAGCCCGAACATTTCACCACAACCCAAACAGCCAGCCGGGCAACTAAACCAAGACCATGCCAAGAGCCACTAATGCTCCAGCGTCGCGCGAGCGCCGCAAGAAAACCCTCGATGCCGCGAAAGGCTTCCGAGGCCGCCGATCCAAACTGTTCCGCTACGCGAAGAACGCGGTGATGAAAGCCCAGTACTGGGCGTTCCGCGACCGCAAGACGCGCAAGCGCATGTTTGGCAAACTCTGGAACCAGCGCATCAACGCCGCCGCACGCGCGAACGGGCTGACATACAGCCGATTCATGGAAGGCATCAAGGCCGCCGGAATCACGCTCGACCGCAAGGTGATCTCCGGCCTCGCGTATGAGGACGAAGCCGCTTTCAAGGTGCTGGTCGAAAAAGCCAAGGCCGCACTCGCCAGCAAACCCGGCGTGACGTTGCCGAAGGCTGCGTAAACCGAAACTCCAAACCTTTTAGCAAACCCCGGATGTCCTCGTGGCATTCGGGGTTTTTGCTGTAACCGCGCTTTCACAAGCGCGGTTACAGAGGATCAGCCGTGGATCACCAGCTCGATGTCCTCGGGCAGGCTGCTCGCGACGCGTTCGATGACGTTGCCTTTGAGCAGGCGTGCCATGGCGGCGCGGTGCGAGGAGCCGAGCATCACGAGATCCACGCCGAGCGTCGCGGCGATGTCCACGATGGTGCTCGCGGGGTCGGTGGAGGATGTGTAGATGGGCTGCACGCAGACGCCGGTTTCCTCGCCGAGCTTGAGCATGAGCGTCATGATTGCGGCTGCCTGCGGGTCGTCCTGCCAGCGCGCGCGGCGGGTGTCACCGGTCTGGGGGCCGCCGAGGAGCACGGCGATCTCACGCATGTAGAGCACGCAGAGGACGGCCTTGTGCAGATACGCCTCGTTGAGCGCAAATTTCAGCACGGGCGTGACGCCGCGGGCGCACACGAGGATTTTTCCGCCTTCGGTCAGCGGCTTCGGGCGCAGACGCTCAATGGTCTCAGCGGAGACCATGTCCGCCATTTCCTTGGCGACGGTGACGGTCGCCAGGCCGCTCGCCTTGTGCGAGAGCGAGCGCAGCCAGAAGCCGATGCTGAGGACGATGACCACGAAAAACAGCGCGAGGTGCTTTTCATACGCGAGGGAGACCTCGACGCAGAACAGCACGAGAAACGTGATGCCGAAGAGCGCCCGCTCCCAAACCTTCAGCGCGAGCTTGTGGTTAAAGGTGCAGGAGCCGAGGTTCACCGTGATGGCGCCGACGACGCCGATCGCGTAGAGTTCGCCGAGCGTGGCGAGCGCGGCATCCGGGTCCGTGTAGGTGATGAGCAGGACGATGCACGGGAGCACGGTGGCCACGATGAGCGGGAGCTTCGGCACGCCGTGGCGGTTCAGCGCGAGAAAGGGGCGGGGCATCTCGCCGTCGCGCGCCAATGTGTAAAGCATGCCGATGAGGGCCGCGATGGCGGTATTCACCGCGCTGAGCAGGAGCAGTCCCACGATGATGCCGACGATGATTCCCATCGCGACGCCCCAGCCGTGGCCGAATGCCTTCGCGGCGAATTCCTCGCCGAGCACGCGCAGGATGTGCGAGCTGTCCTCGGTGAGGCGGTGGAGCATCGTCTGCTCGGGTGAGAATGCCGAGTGGCCCCATTTCCAAAGCGACATGGTCGCCCAGCCGAGGAGGATCGTGCCGGCGACGACCTCGATGGCCACGGGGATGATTGCGCGCCGCGCCTCGCGGCCGACCTGCGGATTTTCCAAGGTTGATCCGGGGTCGAGCTTCAGCACTCCGGTGAGGCTCGCGATGGCCTCGACTCCGCTCAGTGCGAGAATGGAACTCACAAACGAACCCCACGCGTGGGCTTTCGTATGCCCTGCGGGAAACGGCGCGAGGTCGGTGGTGAAATGAGGCGCCGCCAGCGCGATGAGCACGATCACGAGCAGCACCATCGGCACGGCGAGCGCCACCGCGAGGCCGCCGCTGTGGCGCGGGCCGAAGGAGTTCAGCACGCCAAACGCGATCACGGCGATCATCGTCAGGCCTGGCACCCAGACATTAGGCATTTCTGGGAAAAAGTATTTCAACGCGTCGTAGCCGCTGAGCGACGCAGTCACGGTGAGATCCGCGATGAGGAGGAGCGCGCCGATGACCGCGAGCGTCCGGCCCTGGGATCGCGCGGCCGAGTACACGCCGCCGCCGTCGGGGAAGTGCTTGCAGACGACGAGATAGTTCAGCCCGACCAGCCCGGTGATGAACGAGACGGCGATGATCGTGTGCAGCGAGGCAAACTGCATCGCGAGGAAAGCGTAGCCGATGACGTAGGCCTTCGACGTTCCCCAGTCGCCGTAAAGGAGCGCGGCGGCGCGCTTCCAGTCGAGATTGCGGGGGCGTGTGACATCAGTGGTCGGTCCCATATTTCAAATGCGAATGACAGTCTTCCAAAGCGCGGCAAAGCCTCAGCGCACGATGGATGGCGGAATTTGCGAGGCAGACGGGCCGGGGGTGTGCCCGATGCGGGGAGCGGCAAGCGGCTGCCCGGTTGAGGATTCGGTTTTCAAGTTTTGGAGCGCCACAGAAGAGGCTGGGAACCGCAAAATGGGAAGGAATAGTTTTCTGCCACCCAAGGCCGCAGGAAGGTGGGATAGCCGGTGCCTGTGCATTTGGGACAACGGCGGGTGAGTTTTCCACAAATATGTCTGTTGCCATAAAAAGGATGCATGGGTCACACTTCCGGGCTCAACGCGCAGTCGCCCACAGGCGGAGGCGCAGGCATCAACATCAACCCAACCCCAAAAACGAAAATGAAACGCATCATCACTGCCATTGCCGCGCTGGCCCTCAGCGCCGTGTTTGCCCAGGCCGCCGACGCACCCGCCGACGCCAAGAAGCCCGAAGGCGAAAAGAAGAAGCCCGATCCGGAAGCGGCATGGGCCAAAATGTCCGGCGGCAAGGAATCCGTCACGAAGGAGGAATTCACCGCGCACGCCAAGGACAAGGCCAAGGCCGAAGCCGCCTTTGACAAGAAGGACGCGAACAAGGACGGCAAACTCACGAAGGAAGAGTTCATGGCGCACGGCAAGAAAGCCAAGTAAGTCATTCTTTCCTGAATCATTCAGCGCCGCATCTGCAAAAGTGGGTGCGGCGCTTTCTTTTTGCGTCGGACTGCGCTCAATCCGGAAGCTGGATCTGCGCGCGGCTGTAGAGTGCGGCACTGCCCCCGATGCCGACGCGATCGCCGCGCATCTCGCAACGCAGGATGCCGCCGCGGCGCGAAAGCTGGCGTGCGAGGAGCCGCTGCTTGCCGAGCTTTTCCGCCCAATACGGGATGAGCGTGCAGTGCGCCGAGCCGGTCACTGGATCTTCTGCGATGCCCGCGCGCGGCGCGAAGAATCGTGAGACAAAATCCACATCGCTGCCGCGCGCCGTGGCGATGATCCCGAGGCAGTCGAGCGTGGCGAGGTGCTGGAGATCAGGCGTGAGCGTGCGCACTTCCTCCTCGCTGCCGAGGACTGCGAGGAAGTCGCGGCTTTTGAGCACATCGCGCGGGATGTGCCCGAGGCCGCTGATGAGCCCCGCCGGTGCGGCGCACGGTTCGCCGGGACGGGAGGGGAAATCCATCATCACCACGCGATCTTCAAAGGTCGTGCAAAGCTCGCCGCTGGCGGTCTGGAACCGCACCTCCGTGCCGACATGGCCAAGCTCGGTGAAAATCACAAATGCCGCGGCGAGCGTGGCATGTCCGCAAAGGTCCACTTCGACAGTTGGCGTGAACCAGCGCAATTCCCACGAGCCGCCGCTGCCGACGAGGAATGCAGTCTCGGAGAGGTTGTTCTCCTCGGCGACCTGCTGGAGCACTATGTCTGGAATCCAGCGCTCGAGCAGGCACACGCCAGCCGGATTTCCGCCGAATGCCCGGTCACTGAATGCATCCACTTGGAAATAGGGAACTCTCATCCCGCGCACTGTCTCAGATCGGATGTTCAGCGCAATCGCCGTGTTGTTTTGCATGATGGACGCGTGAATCGCCATGCTGCAGCGTCGGCGCGCATGGAATGGACACACGACGACTTCACGCTGACCGATGACCCGGATCGGATTGATTTTGCGGAGCTATGCTCGCTGCTCTGGGGCACGTATTGGGCGGAGACACGCGGACGCGAAGTGATCGAAAGAAGTGTGCGGCGCTCGCTGTCCTTTGCACTGCTCCGGGATGGAAAACTCGCGGGCTTTGCCAGAGTGGTCACGGATGCCGCGACTGTCGGCTACCTGTGCGACTTTGTGATCGGCGAGGAGCAGCGCGGGCACGGGATCGGGCAGTGGATGCTCGGGAAAATCCTCGGTCATCCCGAACTCCGCGGGTGCCGCATCGATCTGTTCACCAAGGACGCCCAGGACTTTTACCGCCCGTTCGGCTTTGGACCGCACCGCTTCACATCCATGGTGCGCTACCCGCGCGGCGATGCGCGTGATGAAAGCGAGGAGTGACGGCGGCCACGTGCGGAGATTGCATTTCGCAGCGACACCGTTAGCGTGCCCGTTCACTTTAACAACCAACACACACATCCCATGGGTCTCCTCGACGGTCTCCTCAGCTCACTCCTCGGCGGGCTCAGCAACAATCAGCAAAGTAGCCTGATGAGCGCTGTCTCCGGCCTCGTCACCGGCAATGACGGCATCGGCGGGCTGTTGCAGAAGTTCAGCGCCAACGGTCTCGGCGATCTGATGAAAGGATGGGTCAGCTCGGGCCCGAATCCGCCCGCGACGCCACAGCACATCGAGCAGGTTTTCGGCCCGGATCAGCTCCGGCAGATCGCTTCGCAGACCGGGATCGACCCGAGCCAGATCTCGGCGCAGATTGCGCAAATCCTGCCGCAGGTGGTGGACAAGCTCACCCCGAACGGCCAGCCCATCGAGGGTGCGCAACTGCAGGGCGGACTTGCCTCACTGCTGCAGGGCGGCCTCGGAAAACTCTTCGGGCAACACTGACAAATTTGCCGCCACCGGCGCGCAGGCCGCAGGGTGCCCCGTGAAGGTGCCCTGCGACGGTTCATCTTCTACATCTGACAATAATGGCCATGAATTTTGCACCCCGCGAAAATGCGGAACTTCTCGAGGAAACCTACCAGCGATGGCTGAAGGATCCAGGCTCCGTCGAGCCGTCGCTCCGCGGTTTCTGCGAGGGCTTTCACCTCGGCTACGCAAAGTTCGAGCACAGTGCGGCTGGAACAAACGGCGCCTCAGCCGCGCCGCAGGTGAAGGGCGACGCCTCGCTGCAGACGCGCGTGGACGGGCTCGTGTATGCCTATCGCACGCTCGGCCATTCCATCGCGTGGACAAACCCGCTCGCGACGCAGCGTCCCCAGAATGATCTGCTGAGCCTCCGTGAACTCGGCTTTTCCGAGAAGGACATGGATCTCGCCGTGACCTCAAAATATTTCCTCGGCGGCGAGCCGATGAAGCTGCGCGATCTGCTCGCCCGGCTGGAGTCCATCTATTGCGACGACATCGGCTTCGAGTTCATGCACATCACGAATCCGCGGGTGCGCAACTGGCTCCGCGAGCGCATCGAGAACCGCTCGCAATGGAGCGTGGACGCGGACACCAAGGCGCGGATGCTGCGGCATATCCACGAGATCGAGTCGTTCGAGAAATTCCTGCACACGGTCGCCTACAAGGGACAGAAGCGCTTCAGCATCGAGGGCGGCGAGTCGCTCATTTCCGCACTCGATGCGGTGCTGGAAAATTGCCCGCGCCTCGGTGTCCACGAAATCACGATGGGCATGGCGCATCGCGGACGGCTGGCGATCATCGTGCAGTTTCTGCGCAAGCCGTACGGTCTGATGTTCCGCGAGTTTGATCCGAATTTTGTCCCGGATTCCGTGTACGGCGATGGCGATGTGAAGTATCACCTCGGCTACGTGAACACACGCGAAGTGCTGCCCACGGGTGCGAAAATCGAAGTGCGCCTGAGCGCAAACCCGAGCCATCTGGAAGCCGTGAACCCCGTCGTCATCGGAATGACGCGCGCGCGCCAGCGGCATCGCGGCGACTTGGTGGAGCGCTCAACGGTCGTCCCGATCCTGGTCCACGGCGATGCGGCGATGGCCGGGCAGGGGATCGTCGCCGAGGTGCTGAACATGTCGCAGCTCCAAGGCTACCGCGTCGGCGGCACGATCCACATCGTCACGAACAACCAGATCGGATTCACCACACTGCCGGCGGATGCGCGCTCGTCGCAGTACTGCACGGACGTCGCGAAAATGGTCGAGGCTCCCGTCTTCCATGTGAATGGCGACAACCCGCTCGCGGTGCGCTTCTGCACCGAGCTGGCCTTCGAGTTTCGTCAGCAGTTCAAGCGCGATGCCGTCGTGGATCTCGTGTGCTACCGCCGCCACGGCCACAACGAGACGGACGAGCCGGCATTCACCAGCCCGGACATGTATCGCGAGATTTCCACTCATCCGCAGATCGGGAAAGTCTTCATGGATCGTCTCACCGCCGCCGGCGTGCTCAGCGAGGAGACTGCGATGGCCGAGCAGAAAAAAATCTGGGCACTGCTGGAGCAGGAACTCGCTGCCGCGCAGGCCGCACCAAAGGATACCAGGCAGGGCCACGAGAAAAAACTCGCAAGACTCGAAGGCAGCACCTTCGTCAACCAGCCGCCGTATTCGCATGCCACCGTGGACACTTCGGTCGCGAAAGACGTGCTCGGAAAAATCATCGCGGGCATCACCACGGTGCCCGAGGGATTCAACATCCATCCGCGCGTGAAGACCTTCGTGCTCGACAAGCGCAGGCAGGCCTTTGAGCGAGGCGAAGGCTTCGACTGGGCCACTGCCGAGGCGCTCGCTTGGGGCTCGCTTTTGCTTGAAGGAAAGCACGTGCGCCTCAGCGGACAGGATGTGCGTCGCGGCACCTTCAGCCAGCGGCACGCCTTTTACTACGACGTGAATACGCGGCAGCGCTGGTGCCCGCTCGATCTGATCGAGCCCGGCAAGCAGGGAAAGATCTGCATCTACAATTCGCTGCTCAGCGAGGCCGCGGTGCTTGGCTTCGACTATGGCTACTCGCTGAATTACGAAAACATGCTCTGCCAGTGGGAGGCGCAGTTCGGCGATTTTGCGAATGGTGCGCAGGTGATCATTGATCAGTTCATCGTGAGCGCGGAGAGCAAGTGGCAGAGGCCGAGCGGCATCGTACTGCTGCTGCCGCACGGTTATGAGGGACAGGGCCCGGAGCATTCCAGCGCGAGGCTGGAGCGATTCCTGCAGCTCTGCGCGGAGGAAAATATCCAGGTCGCGAACCTCACGACTTCGGCGCAGTATTTTCACATTCTGCGCAGGCAGATGATGCGCAATTTTCGCAAACCGCTCGTGCTCATGACGCCGAAGTCCATGCTCCGTCTGGATGCGGCGGCATCGAAGCTGAGCGACTTCACGGAAGGCCGTTTCCGCGAGGTGTTCGACGGGACGGAATGCCTGAACGGCAAGGCCGAGGATGTGACGCGCATCATTTTCAGCTCGGGAAAAGTCTTCCACGATCTGATCAAATTCCGCGACGAAAACCAGATCAGCCGCACGGCATTCGTGCGTGTGGAGCAGCTCTATCCGCTGCACGAGCAGGCGATCAGGGATGCCATCGCGAAGTATCCGAAGGCGAAAAAATTCGTCTGGTGCCAGGAGGAGCCGGAGAACATGGGCGCGTGGCGTTACCTCGCGCCGCACCTGCGTCACATCGCCGGTCAAAGCCCATTTTACGCCGGACGCGACGAGGGGGCGAGCACCGGAGTCGGCTCGAAAAAGGTGAGCGACATCGAGCAGGCGCAGCTCGTGCGGAAAGCTTTCGAGGTCTGACCGCATTTCGGGCCAGCTCGAAATAGGTGAGTCCTTTTCCTCGCGCGGTGCGATGAGATGGGCGCTGGGAAAGATCGAATAACCTTCTGGCGATTCGGTCGAATCCTGCATCCTGTCCTGCACATACTGATGAAAACGCACCTGTTCCTCGCCGCCGCATTGATGGTCACGCTTGCCGGATGTGATCAGAAAAATTCCGCAGTGGACGATCTCCAGCGCAAAAATGCGGAGCTTCAGGCGAAGCTGGAAGAGCAGGAGCGTGCGGCAAAACTGAAGGCCGCCGAGGATCTCGCCGCGCAGCAGATGGCCGCGAACGACGAGGCGGCACGGAAACTTGCCGCTGACCGCGATGCACTCGAAGCGCAGATGGCGCAGCTCACCGCGACGCAGAAGGCGGCGGAGGCAGAGCGGTTCCAGCTCAGGCAGCAGGCTCTCAAGGCCGAGGAGCAGAGAATCGCGGATGCCCGTGCGCAATCTGCGCGGCAGGCCGAGGAGGCGCGCGAACGTGCTCGCATGCGTGATGTGCGGCCTGCTGCCGACAGGCGGACGCTCGATCTTTTTTACGATCAGCTCGATCCATATGGCGACTGGCTGGAGGTCGAGGGATATGGCTTCGTCTTTCATCCGACGGTGGCGAGGGATCGGGACTGGCGGCCGTACGTGGACGGCTCGTGGCTGCGCAGCGATCAGGGCTGGGTGTGGAAATCCAACGAGCCCTTCGGCTGGGCGACGTATCACTACGGGCGCTGGATTCGCCTGAACAAACGCGGATGGGTCTGGGTGCCCGGCAGCGAATGGGCCCCGGCGTGGGTCGCGTGGCGCGCGAATGAGGACTATGTCGGCTGGGCGCCGCTGCCGCCGGAGGCATACAGCCCGAACGGATTCAATTTTGCCGTGGATGATTACTACGACATCGGCGCGGGCAGCTACGTCTTCGTGACGCGTCGGAATTTCATCGGTGGAAATTCATACGTGGGGCGAGGGATCGACCCGGATCGGAATGGGCGGATCGTCGCGGAGACTGAGAACGTGACGAACATCTCTTACCAGCAGATGAATCAGCAGACAGTGATTGTGAATGAAGGGCCGAGCCTTGCATCGGTGAGCGGGCCAGGGGCGGCACCTGTGGCGACGTTCAAGGTTCATCGAATCGAAGCGGGGAATCCGCATGAGCACCCGACGGCGACCGCCGCGGGAGTGCTTTCCATTTTTGCGCCTGCGCTGCTCCATCAATTGCAGACAAAGCCCAGGCAGGTGAGATCCCGCGAGCCTTACGAGGTGAACAGGGGATGGAAGGAAATACCGCCTGACATGCAGGCGCGGATCCGTGAAAAGAATGCGACCGAAGCGCGCCAGCTTGAGGCAAGGCAGCGCTCCGGCGTGATCGTGGCCCCTCCGCCGACAGCGCCACGCAATGTGCCACAGACTCCCGTTGCCTCGCCGGTGACTGCGCCACCGGGCATTCGTCACGGGGTGCCGAAGCCCGGAATGGTTCCGCCTGAGCCGGGAGGTCTGCGACCGAGGCAGCCGGCACCTGCGGCGGCTGCCACGCCGCCTGCGCCGGTCATTCCTCCTGCGCAAACTCTGCAGCCTGTGCAGAATCCAGCGGTCGTTCCGATTGCACCAATTCCCGCGCCTTCACTTCCACCTGCACCGGTCGTCAAACCTGAGCGCAAAAGGCCGGAGGCAGCGCCGGTCGTGCCCGTCGTCAAACCTGAGCCAAAGCCCTCGGTGATCCCGCCAGTGGCCGCACCCGTGCCGCCTGCGCCCCTTGCCAAGCCCGAGACCACGCCAGCAATTGTCCCCCCGGTTCCTGCACCCGCACCGGCGGCACCGCCTGCACCGGTCGTCAAACCTGAGCATAAGAAGCCGGAGGTCGAGCCAGCCGTGCCCGTTGTCAAACCTGAGCCGAAGCCCGCTGCGGCTCCGCCGGTTGCCCCGCCAGTTCCCGCGCCGTTCGCATCGGGCTCCAAGCCCGAGCGTAAGCCAGAGGTCATCGTGCCCGTACCCGTTCCAGCCAATCCATCTGCGCCATTGATCATCTCGGCACCAAAGCCCGTCGTGATCCCGCCCGTTCCCGTTCCCGCGCCTGAGCCGGCAGTTCCGCCTGCGTCGGTCATAAAGCCTGAACGCAAGCCGGAGATCGTGCCACCGACGCCCGCCGTCAAAACTGAACCGAAGCCCGTGGTGGTCCCGCCAGCCGCACCCGCACCGGCCGCTCCGCCTGCGCCAGTCATCAAGCCCGAACGCAAGCCCGAAGTGGTGCCGCCCGCATCTGTGGTAAAGCCTGAATCAATGCCTGCGCCTGTCCCTGCGTTGCCCGTTCCCACGCCGCCTCCTGTGCCCGGCGGGATCAGGAAGCCTGAGGCGCCCTGATTTTTTCAGCGGCATGCGGGGAGATTGGAAAAATGCGTCAGCGGGTCGCTGCACGGAGCCTGGGGCATGCGCTATTTTTTTTGCGCGGCCAATGATGCGCTTGTCAGCATGCCGACGATGCTGCTTTTATCCGCGTCCGTTTCTTTCCAATCCAATTCATGAGTCTCGAAATCAAAATCCCTGCGGTCGGTGAGTCAGTGACGAGTGGCATGATCTCGGCGTGGCTGAAAAAGGACGGCGATGCCGTGAGCAAAGGCGATGCGCTGTTCACTCTGGAGACGGACAAGGTCTCGACGGAGATCACAGCCGACGCCGCAGGCACTCTGCGCATCAAGGCGGCTGACGGTGCCGAGGTGAAAATCGGCGAAGTGGTCGGACTGATCGAGGAGGCATCCGGTGCGCCTGCCGCGCCTGCCGCTGCTGCTCCTGCCCTGGCAAAGCCCGCCGATGCAAAGCCTGAAAAAAAATCTGCAAAAGTGGAGCCTGCTCTGACAGGAGTCCCGGTCGCGACACCAACGCCAGTCACTCCTGCGGCGAGTGTCGCGGCGGCGAACGAAACACTCTCCGTGATTTCAGAGAATGTCGCGCCCGCCTCCGAGGAGCGCGTGACGCGGAAGCGCATGTCACCCCTTCGCCGGAAAATCGCCGCGCAGCTCGTGATGGCGCAGCACACCGCGGCGATTCTCACGACCTTCAACGAGGCCGACATGTCCGCGGTGATGGCGCTGCGCAAGGCGATGGGCGAGGACTTCCAGAAGCAGCACGGCATCAAGCTCGGCTTCATGTCGTTCTTCATCAAGGCCGTCGTCGCCGCGCTGAAGGCCGTGCCGCAGGTGAATGTGCGAGTCGAGGGCGAGGATCTCGTGCAGAATAATTTCTACGACATCGGCGTCGCCGTCGGCACCGAGCGCGGCCTCATGGTGCCGGTCGTGCGTGACGCGCATCGCAAGTCGTTCGCGGAAATCGAGCGCGATCTCGTCGGCTACGCGGTGAAGGCGCGCGAGGGGCGCATCGGCATGGATGATCTTTCCGGCGGCGTCTTCACGATCAGCAACGGCGGCATCTACGGCAGCCTCCTGAGCACGCCGATCCTGAACCCGCCGCAGAGCGGCATCCTCGGCATGCACAAGATTCAGGAGCGTCCCATCGTCGTGGACGGCGCGATCGCCATCCGCCCCATGATGTATCTCGCGATGAGCTACGACCACCGCGTCGTGGACGGGCGTGAGGCCGTGACCTTCCTCGTGCGGGTGAAGGAAGCCATCGAGCAGCCTTCGCGACTGCTGCTGGAAGTATGACCGGCGCGCGTCCCGCGCGATGAATCGGAAAGCTGCCATGAGATGTCACGCAAAGGCGCAAAGGCGCAAAGGTCTCCGCTCTGATTGGCATGCGCCCCTGGCACCGATCGACCGCTCATGGCGAGAATGTCTTCTTTGGGCCTCTGCGCCGTTGCGTGACATTTTTTCGTCGGCATCATTCCCAAGATGAACGATGCCGCACAGGTTGCGGCCGCATTGCAGCGTGCGACATCCGCATTGCTCGCGGAAATGAATGCCGCCGGACACTGGACCGGCGAGCTTTCCAGCAGCGCGCTCTCGACGGCGACTGCCGTCGTGGCTCTCGCAAAAGTGGATGCCGCGCGCCATGCAAAGCTCATCGGCGGCGGGCTGCGCTGGCTTGCGGAAAATGCGAACGCCGACGGCGGCTGGGGCGACACGACGCTGAGCAAATCGAACATCTCGACCACCGCATTGTGCTGGGCCGCATTCGGTGCGGCAAATGCCGACGGGGATTTTCCGGGTGCCGTGCAAAACGCTGAGACGTGGCTGCGCGACTGTAGCACAGGCTTCCAGCCTGGTGGGGAGGCGGAGCGCAGCACCGCGCGCGATGCACTCCAGGCTGGAAGCCCGGCTGCCGCACAGGCTGGAAGCCTGTGTTCCGACAACGCATGGCGCTGCAATCATCTGCCCCGCGCCATCGCTCGCCGCTACGGAAAGGATCGCACATTCTCCGTCCCGATCCTCATGACGCTCGCGCTCTCCGGCCGCCTCGGGGAACAAGGATGGCAGCTCATTCCGAAGCTCCCGTTCGAGCTTGCCGCGATGTCGCATAAATTCTGGGGCGCGTTGCGCCTGCCGGTCGTGAGCTACGCGCTGCCCGCGCTGATTGCCATCGGCCAGGCGAGCCATCACCACGCACCGACGCGGAACCCGATCACTCGGCTGCTGCGCGGACTGACGCGGAAAAAAACACTGCGCGTGCTGGAGACGCTCCAGCCTCCGAACGGCGGCTTCCTGGAGGCCACGCCGCTGACTTCATTCGTCACGATGAGCCTCGCCTCGATCGGTCTCTCGTCGCACGTCGTTGCGCAAAAGGGCGCGGAGTTTCTCGCGGCGTCCATGCGCCCGGATGGAAGCTGGCCGATTGATACGAATCTCGCGACGTGGACCACGACGCTCGCGATCAAGGCGCTCGCGCAACAGCCCGGCGCACTTCCATCCGAGTGCCTGCCTGCGCTGCGTCGCTGGCTGCTCAATCAGCAGTGGATCAAGGAACATCCCTACACGCATGCCGCAGCCGGCGGCTGGGCCTGGACGGATCTGCCCGGCGGCGTGCCCGACGCCGACGACACTTCGGGTGTGCTCCTTGCGCTGAAGCACCTCGGCCCGACCGACGAGGCGACACACACCGCCGCGCTCGCCGGGATGCATTGGCTGCGCGGCTTGCAAAATCGCGACGGCGGCATCCCGACCTTCTGCCGCGGCTGGGGAGCGCTGCCCTTTGATCGCAGCTCACAGGATCTCACCGCGCACGCCCTTCGTGCATGGAATGCATGGCGTACCGAGGTGGATCCGCGCGAACGTCCCGCTCTCGTGCGGGCCATGAGTCGCGGCCTCGGCTACCTCATACGGACGCAGCGCGAGGACGGCGCGTGGGTGCCGCTGTGGTTTGGAAATGAGCACGCGCCTCACGATGAAAACCCGCTCTACGGCACCGCGCTCGTCGTCATCGCACTGCGCGAACTCCACGAATCCGGCATGATGCCCGCCATGGCGCCTGCCGCGCGGGGCTCCGCCTGGATCGCATCTTCGCAAAATGAGGATGGCGGATGGGGTGGTGTGCGCGGCGTTCCTTCGAGCGTCGAGGAGACTGCGCTCGCCATCAAGGCACTTGCCGGGACTTCGCATGCGGGCAGTGTGGAGCGCGGTGTCGCCTGGCTAGTCGCGCGTGTGGAGTCCGGCACCTGGCGGGAACCTGCGCCGATCGGGTTCTACTTTGCGCGGCTCTGGTATCACGAGCGGCTCTACCCGCTCATCTGGACGGTGTCCGCGCTGGGCCGCTTCAATCGCATTGCGATAGCCTGAAGTCAGTTCGCTGGTTCGTCAGGGACACGGGGATGCGGGGAATTCATGCCAGGAAATCCGGTTGCGGTGACAGACCCGAGAGTCACGTAAGGCTCTCATGCGAAGTTTGTTATTTACATTTCAGGCGGCTTGCATAGTTTAAGCTTAATCGGGCATGAAAGATCCCGCCAGTGACCAAAACAAAACTGATTTTGATCGCAGTAGCGTTCGGAGCGAGCGCAACACACAAGGGAGCTTTCGCCTCTGATTTCAGGAAGGATGTCCTGCCGGTGCTGGAAAAATATTGCCTGAGCTGCCACGACGACACCGCAAAAGGTGGTGTAAATCTCGAAGCACTCTCGAAAGACGAGGCATTCTGGCTCGAGCCGAAGACGTGGGAAAAGACACTGAACGCGGTGCGCGATGCCTCGATGCCGCCCGCGAAAAAGGAGCAGCCGACACCCGCCGAGCGCGCGCAGGTGTCCGCATGGCTCTCGGCGGCGCTCGACAATCCCGACCCTGCCAAGGTGCCGAACGATGTCGGGCGCAGCGTGCTGCACCGCCTCAGCCGCCTGGAGTACAACAACACGGTGCGCGATCTGCTCGGCGTGGATTCGCACCCTGCGGACATCTTTCCGCCAGATGGCGGCGGCGGAGGAGGATTCGACAACAACGCCTCGACGCTCTTCGTCCCGCCGATCCTGATGGAAAAATATCTCATGGCGGCGGGCGAGATCGTGGCGGACGCCAAGCCGGAGATCATTTTCCACATCCGCCCGAGCGAGACAAAGGATGAGCACTCCGCGGCGCGTGAAAATCTCGCGTGGCTCGCGACGCGCGCCTTCCGCCGGCCGGTCGCAGACGATGAACTCAGCAGCCTGCTCGCGCTTTTCCATGCGATGCGCAAGCAGGGCGCGAAGTGGGACGAGGCGATGCGCCAGAGCGTGCGCGTGCTGCTCGTCTCGCCGTCGTTTCTCTTCCGCACCGAGCAGGACCGCCCCGGCCTCGTGCCGCAGCAGGTGAGCGATTGGGAGCTGGCTGCGCGGCTGAGCTATTTCCTGTGGTCCACCATGCCCGATGAGCCGCTGTTCGCACTCGCTCGCGATGGAAAGCTGTCGGAGCCCGCGGAATTCGAGGCCCAGGTGCGGCGCATGCTCGCGGATCCAAAGGCGCGCACGCTGGCGGAAAATTTCGCAAGCCAGTGGCTGCGCACACGCGAACTCTGGACGGCCATCCGGCCCTCGAATGAAAGGCAGCCCGCGTTCACGCCCGAGCTGCGCGACGCGATGGCCGACGAGCCGCTCGTGTTTTTCAAGGCCATGCTGCGCGACAACCGCCCGCTCACCGAATGCCTCGATGCGGACTACACATTCGTGAATGGCGAGCTGGCAAAATTCTACGGCATCGAGGGAGTGACGGGCGACGCATTCCAGCGCGTGTCGCTCACGGATCGGAACCGCGGGGGCGTCGTGACGATGGCTGGCGTGCTCACGCTCACGAGCTACCCGCGCCGCAGCAGCCCAGTGCTGCGCGGCAAGTGGATCATGGAGGAAATCCTCGGCTCACCGCCGCCGCCAGCGCCGCCGATGATCAAGAGCCTGCCGACTTCCGACAAGGGCCGCAACGGCCTCACATTCCGCCAGCAGCTCGAGCTGCACCGGAGCAAGGCCGAGTGCGCGTCGTGCCACAAGACTATGGACCAGCTCGGCTTCGGGCTGGAAAATTTCAGCCCGGTCGGCTCATGGCGCGAGACGGTTGCGGATCAGCCCGTAGATGCATCAGGCGAACTTCCCGACGGCAGCAAATTTACCGGCCCCGCCGAGCTGAAGCGCCTGCTCGTCGACCGCCGCGACGAGTTCACGCGCAACCTCACCGAGCGCATGTTCAGCTATGCGATGGGCCGCGGCGTCGAGCAGACGGACTGGCTCGCCATCCGGCAGATTTCCCGCGCCGTCGCGAAGGACGGCTACAGGGCGCAGAGCCTCGTGCTGGAGATCGCGCGCTCGATGCCGTTCCAATTTCGCAGACCCGCAGAAACGCCAGCCACTGCCTCCACGCCATGAACACGAACATCACCCGCCGCACCATGCTGAAGGGAGTCGGCGCGATCCTCGCGCTGCCCGTGCTCGAAGCCATGCTCCCTGCATCCGCCTCACATCCCCGCTTCCCCGTGCGCATGGCGCACCTTTACATGCCGAATGGCGTGCATCCCGAAATGTGGACGCCGTGCGGAGCGGGCACCGGCTTCGAGCTTTCCCCGACCCTCGCGCCGCTCGCGAATGTGAAGGACGAGATCCTCGTGCTCAGCGAACTCTGGAACGCGGCCAGCAACATCGGCGACGGGCACTACGTGAAGACGAGCGGCTACCTCACGAGCAGCACGATCACGCGCACGACGGGCGACGAGCTGAACAGCAACGGCGTCTCGATGGATCAGGTCGCGGCAAAAAAGATCGGCATCCTCACACCGCTGCCATCGCTCGAGCTGGGCATCGAGCCGCCCGCGACCGGCGTGGATACGAACGTCGGCTACACGCAGCTCTACGGCGCGCACATCGCGTGGAGCCAGCCGACCACGCCGCTGGCAAAGGAAATCAATCCGAAGCTAGCCTTCGATCGGCTCTTCCGACCGAAGCCCGTCACGAACCGCGAGGCCGCCGAACTTGCCGCGACGCGCGACCACAGCGTGCTCGATCTCGTGGCTGCCGATGCGAAGCGCCTTCATCAGAAACTCGGCACCGGCGACCGCGCGAAGCTCGACGAATATCTCGAAAGCGTCCGTGCCGTGGAGCGCCGCATCGAGTGGGATGCGAAACGCCAGGGCGAGACCGCGATGTCCGACCCTGCTGCACGCGCCGCGGTGGATGAACTCGGCCGCCGCATTGATGCCTATTCCGATCCCGCAAAGCTCAGCGAGCGCACCGGCAATCACACCGAGCACACGCGCCTCATGCTCGACCTCATGGCGCTCGCCTTCTGGACGGACACCACGCGAATCTCCACGTTCATGTTTGGCAATGCCGTGAGCGGCCGCAGCTTTGCCTTCCTCGGTGGCGGAATCGGCGGCCATCACGAGACATCGCACCACGAGAACAAGGCCGACAAACTCGCGCACTACCAGCGCATCAACCAGTGGCACATCGAGCAATACGCCTACTTCATCGAGAAACTCCGCGGCATCCGTGAAGGCAACGGCACGCTGCTCGATCAGTGCATGATTGTCTTCGGCGCTGGCATGCGGGACGGCAATGCACACAGCCCGAAAAATCTCCCCGTCATCCTTGCCGGACGAGGCGGCGGCACCATCGCCACAGGCCGTCACGTCGTCCACGAAAGCGGCACCCCGCTCGCGAATCTCTGGCACTCGATGCTCACCCGCGTCGGCGCACCAGTTGCGCGCTTTGCGGACAGTACGGGTGAGCTGAAGGGGCTGAACGATCCGAACTTCAGCGGCGTGGCGTAGCCGACTTACTTCTCACTGCCCGCGACCACCGCATCCTCGCGGTACATATCCGCGTTGCTGCCTTCGAACTCCGCCTTCAGGCGCACGCGGAAGCTGCTGAGATCGATCAGCTCCCAGCGCGTGAATTTCACCTCTGCGCCCGTCTTCTCATGCTCGATGCCGACGATGAGATGGTGCGCGTCGTCGTTCACCTTGTTCGTCTCGCGCTTGGGCGTGAAATAGAATGTCCGCAGCGAACTGTGCCGGCTGCCTTTCGCGTAGAGCTTCGGGTCGAGATAAATGACGCGCCCCGTCGCCTTGTCCACGAGCCTGATATCCGGGTAGCCGCTCCGCTGGCTGCGGCCCGCCGCAGTGCGCGGCACGCCGCACTCGAATCCCTCGATGCCGCGCAGGTTCGCCATGATGGAGTCCTCGAAGAACTTGCTCATCTCGTTCACGCGTTTCTGCTTTTTTGCCGGACTGCCCGTGCTGTTCATTTCCGCGAGCACGGTGTCGAGCGCAGTGCCGATGGTTTTCAAAATGCGCGCGGTGTCCGCGTCCTTGCGATCCACGGGGAGCACACGCCTGCCGCTCGTGGCGCTGATGACGTCGCTGAACAGGATGCCTTTCAGCGCTGCATCCTCGTCCAGCAGCCAAGGGATGAGTTGCCGGACGGCATGCGGCTTTTCCTCGGCAACTGCGAGGGGTGCAAAGGCGAGGACGAGGAGGAGCAGAGGGCGCATGGAGCGTTCTCTATTATCGAGTCTTGCCAAACTGGCAAAGACAGAGCGCAGGCTGCAAGGATCGGCGGTTTGCAACCGCCGAGGGCGTCCAGCGGAAGCGCCCAGCCAGCAAGAAGCGGGGTCACTTCCAGTCCGGCCATCCGGCGTTTGCAAACCGCCGATCCTTGATTCCGCCTTCACCAGTTTCGCGAAGGATCGAAAGGCGATTGATGAAAAATCGAACTTGGCCCATCTGCCGTCGGCTACGTGATTTCGGTTGCCTGCTCGATCAAGGTGCGTGCTTGCGAGAGCGTGTGTTCGTCGCGGGCGTGAATGGTGAGCAGCGGCGCGTCTTTTTGCACGTTCGCGCCGACCTTTGCGATCCCGGAGACTCCGACTGCGAAGTCAATCGCGTCGCTCGCCTTCGCACGTCCTGCGCCGAGTGCGATGCACGCGCGGCCAATGAGTCCGGCATCCACGCGAGTGAGCTTTCCGTCGCGTGCTGCGTTGACGATGTGGCGGATGGGGGCGGCGTGGATTTCGAGGATGCGCTCAGTGTCGGCTGCACGCCCACCTTGCGCTTCCACCAGCGCGACCCATTTGCGCCATGCGGTGCCATCGTCGAGCCATTGTGCGAGCTGTGCGCGGGGGACATTGGCGACGCGTTCGGCGAGATCGAGCGTGAGCGTCACGAGGTCGGCGGTGCCGCGGCCTTGGAGGGTCTCGACGGATTCCCAGACTTCGAGCGCGTTGCCCGCGGTGTGGCCGAGCGGCTCGCTCATCGGCGTGAGCACGGCTTCGGTCTTCACGCCGCACTCGCGTCCGGTCTCGCAGAGAGCGGCGGCGAGCGACTCGGCGTCGGCGCGGTTTTGCATGAATGCGCCGCTGCCGAATTTCACATCGAGCACAAGCCGGTCGAGCGACTCGGCCAGTTTCTTCGACATGATGCTCGCGACGATGAGCGGGATGCTCGGCACGGTCGCGGTCACGTCGCGCAATGCGTAGAGCTTCTTGTCCGCGGGGCAGAGATTCGCCGTCTGCCCGATCATTGCGACGCCGATGCGTGCGAGTTGCGCAGCGGTTTCCTCTTCGCTCAGGCTGACGCGGAATCCGGGGATGCTCTCCAGCTTGTCGAGCGTGCCGCCGGTGATGCCGAGGCCGCGCCCGCTGATCATCGGCACCCACAGCTCGTCGCACGCGAGCAGTGGCGCGAGGATGAGCGAGACCTTGTCGCCGATGCCGCCGGTGCTGTGCTTGTCCACCTTTGGTGGCGAACCGGCGGGATGCTTCAGCACATTTCCGCTGTGCATCATCGCCCGCGTGAGTGCGCCGGTCTCGGCGGCGGTCATGCCTTTGAAATAGACCGCCATCGCCCACGCGGCGGTCTGGTAGTCCGGCACTTCGCCGCTTGTGCAGCCGCGGATGAACTCGGTTATATCCTCCGCACTGAGCTCATGGCCGTCGCGTTTGCGTTCGATGAAAGTGGGGATGTGCATCGGATTTCTGATTGAAGATTTCTGATTTCTGATCTGGCGGGGGCCTCGCTTTGATCGGGCGCGTGATGTGATCAGCCACGGAGGAAACTTGACGCACCCGGCCACACAGGGAGCGCGAAGAATTCCGCGAGTGTCGCGGCGACATCGGCGAAGGTCTCGCGGGTGCCGAGGGCGTTCGCTTTTCCTCCGTGCAGGACGAGGAGCGGGACTTCCTCGCGCGTGTGGTCGGTGCCGCGCCACGTGGGATCGTTGCCGTGGTCGGCGGTGATGATCACGAGGTCGTCGGGCTTCACGGCGGCGAGGAGAGCGGGGAGCCAGCGGTCGAATTCGCGCAGCGCTTCGGCGTAGCCGGGGACGTTGCGGCGGTGGCCGAAAAGCATGTCAAAGTCCACGAGGTTGGCGAAGAGCAGCCCGTCGAGCGTCGGCCACTCGCGCGCGATGGCAGCCATGCCCTCGGCGTTCGAGGCGGTGGGCGTGCTCGCGGTGATTCCGCTGCCGGCGAAGATGTCGCTGATTTTCCCGACGCCATGCACGGCCTTGCCGGAATCGGCGAGCGCGTTCAGCACGGTGCGCGGCGGGAGCATGGCGTAGTCGTGGCGTCCGGCGGTCCGTGCAAACGCGCCGGGCTCGCCGGTGAACGGGCGTGCGATGACGCGGCCGATGCGTGCGGCGTCGCAATGGCGGCGCGCGATTTTGCAAATCTCGTACAGGCGCGCGAGCGGGACGGTGGATTCGTGCGCGGCGATTTGCAGCACGCTGTCGGCGCTCGTGTAGAGGATGGGCTTGCCGGTGCGCAGATGCTCGGGGCCGAGTTCGTCGAGCACCACGGTGCCGCTGCGCGGGAAATTGCCGATGAATTCCACGCCCGCCTCGCGCTCGATGGCGCGCACGAGCGAGTCAGGAAATTTCTCGAACACCGTGAACGGACGTTCGAGCATCGCGCCCGCGATTTCCCAATGCCCCGTGGTCGTGTCCTTGCCCGCGCTGCGTTCGCGCATTCTTCCGAATGACGCCGTTGGACGTTGAGCGTTGGAAGTTGGAAGTTGGACATTCATCACCGCGCCGAGACCAAGCCGTTCGAGATTCGGCAACGCGAATCCCGGCGCATGCGCGTAGATGTGCCCGAGCGTATCCGAGCCTTCATCGCCATATGCCGCCGCATCCGGTGCACCGCCGCAGCCGGCGCTGTCGAGGATGAGAAGGAGGGAGCGCATGTCTGGCAGTCTGCGGCTTTTCCCCGGAACGCGCCGAGCTTTTCTTTTCCCGCTGCTGCGTCTATGGCTCGCGGACGATGCAGAACAACGACCGTATTTTTGTCGCAGGCCACGGCGGTCTCGCCGGTGGCGCAATCCTCCGCGAACTCCAGCGCGCGGGCTACACGGACCTGCTCACACGGCGTTCGCGGGAGCTGAATTTGCGCGACCGGGAGGCGACGCGCGCGTTCTTTGACGCGGAGCGGCCGAAGGTCGTGGCGGTGGCGGCGGCGAAGGTCGGGGGCATCCAGGCGAACAGCGATTTCCCCGTGGAGTTTTTGCTCTGGAACTTGCAGATCCAGAACAACGTCATCGAGGCGGCGGCGGACTTCGGCGTGGAGAAGCTGCTCTTCCTCGGCAGCTCGTGCATCTATCCGAAATTTGCGAAGCAGCCCATCGCCGAGAGCGAGCTGCTCACGGGGCCGCTGGAGCAGACGAATGAGCCTTACGCGATTGCGAAAATCGCGGGCATCCGGCTCTGCCAGTCGTATGCGCGGCAGTTTGGGAAGAAGTTCATCTCCGCGATGCCGACGAATCTTTACGGGCCGGGCGACAACTTTGATCTGGACCATTCGCACGTGCTCCCCGCGCTGCTGCGGAAGGTCCACGAGGCGAAGCTCGCGGGCGCGAAGGAGGTGGTCGTGTGGGGCACGGGGACGCCGCACCGCGAGTTCCTGCATGCGGAGGATCTCGCGTCCGCGTGCCGTTTCCTTCTGGAGACGCACGATGATCCCGCGCTGATCAATGTGGGCTACGGCGACGATGTGACGATCCGCGAGCTCGCCGAGACGGTGTGCGAGGTCATCGGTTTCAGCGGCGCACTCACCTTTGACACGACGAAGCCGGACGGCACGCCGCGCAAGCTGATGGACAGCTCGCGCCTCCTCGCGCTCGGATGGAGGCCGCGCATCGCGCTGAAGGAAGGCATCCGGCAGACCTACGCGTGGTATGTTTCCGAAGGTCCGGGTGCGGGGCGCGCGACGTAGTGGCGTGCGGCGAGGAAAGGCTTGCCGGAGCAATGCGCCTAAGACAAACGGAGCGCCCGCATTCACCCAGCCACACATCCATTCACCCATGAAACGCTCCTCCTTCCTCGCCATCGTCATCGCTGCCTCGCTCGGTCTTCCTGCATTTGCCGCTGAAAAGCCGCTGCGCGTGCTGCTGCTTGCGGGCGGCTGCTGTCACGACTATGTGGCACAGAAGGACATCTTGAAGAAGGGGATCGAGGCGCGGGCAAATGTGCTGGTGGAGGTCATCTATACGGCTGATTACCCGGTCGGTGCGAATGGCAAGCCGGATCAGACGAAGCCCAAGCTCCCGATTTATGGGAATCCCGATTACGCGAAGGGCTTCGACGTGGTGATCCACGATGAGTGCGCGGCGGGCATCACGGACCCGGCGATCATTGCGGCCGTGATCAAGCCGCACGCGGACGGCATCCCCGGCGTGAACCTGCACTGCGCGATGCACTGCTATCGCTTCGGCGAATTCCAGAAGCCTGTCGAGGCGGGTGCGGACAATGCGCACTGGTATGAATATCTCGGCCTCCAGTCCACCGGCCACGGCCCCCAGGAGCCGATCGCAATCACTTTCACGGCGAAGGATTCGCCCATCGTGAAGGGCTTCACCGACTGGACGACGATGAAGGAGGAACTCTACAACAACATCCAGATCCTCACCGGCAAGGAACTCGCGAAGGGCAAGCAGACACAGAAGAGCAAGGATGGCACGACGAAGGACGTGGAGACGGTCATCGTGTGGACGAATGAATTCGGCCCGAAGAAGACGCGCGTCTTCAGCACGACCATCGGTCACAACAATGCGACCGTGGAAGATGTGCGCTATCTCGATCTGGTGACACGCGGCGTGCTCTGGAGCGCAGGCAAGCTGAACGACGACGGCACACCCGCAAAGGGCTACGGCCCCGGCGGAAAGTAAGGCGCGGTCAAACTGATCCAGCATCGTAGGAACTGAGAATAGCCCAGCACTTCAGTGCTGGGTTTCAGGGAGGTGGCATGGAAAAAAGTCCCGAAGAGACGAAAGAATCGTCCTGACGTCTGTGGGTTCTGCCGTCCCTCCGGGACTCGTTTTGCTTTTTCGCACCGCTACCCAGCACTGAAGTGCTGGGCTATTTTCTGAGACGGGTGGCTCAGGGCGTGTGCGAGTTCTCTCAGCCGCTCAGCGCGGCTTCAGCACGGAATCAATCCACGCGTACGCCTGCTCGCGGATTTCCGGCGGAAAATCGTGCGGGCAGTCGGGATGCAGCACGCGGAGATTTTCCGCAGCACTGTGCAGCTTGAATACGGGCAGCGCGGCTTTGACGATGTTGTCCACGCTCTGCCAGCGGAAATTCCCATCGCCGAGCGGCGCGCTGATGAGCACGCGGCGCGGGGCGAGCGCGCCGATGAGTTCGTGGAAGTCGAATGGGATGTCCGCGAGGCGGCCCTTGTAGTCTGCGAGCCTCGGCATGTAACGATCCTGGCACCAGCCTTTCCCATGTTCCCACAGCTCCGGTTTTCCGCCGTAGTAGTCGAGGTAGGAATCGAAGCCGCAGCTTGAGACGACGACCTTGATGCGCGGCTCGAAAACCGCGGTGTAAACCGAATTGTGCCCGCCGAGCGAATGCCCGATCGCGCCGTAAGCGCCGGGCTGCACGAATGGCAGCGAATCGAGCAGGTCGATGCCGCGGATGTTGTCCCAGATCGCCTTCATCGTGCCGCTCGCGTAGCCGAGCGCCTTCAGGTCCGGCTGGTAATCGGCGAGCTGCGGATACGCGGGCGCGAGCGTGATGTAGCCGCGCTTCGCGAGTTCGAGTGCATACGCGCGGTTCGTCCTGTGGCCTTCCTCGGCGATACTGCGATTCCCGACGACGTTGTCCGTCCCGTGCAGGCAGAGCACTGCGGGGAACTTCGTCTTCCCGTCGAGCGCGGCCTTTGGGATCAAAAGGTAGGCGTGCGCGCGACCGCCCGGCTCGGCGGCGTACGTGATCTTGCGGCGAATGTGATCACCGGCGTCCACTTCCTCCTCGATCTTCCCGTCGAGCGCGCAACGTTTTTCCGCGCCGGGCAGCGGTCCCATCACGGTCTGCATTCCGCGCAGGATTTCCGCGCGGCGCTGCTGCCAGTCGGCTGCGGCTTGCACGCGATGAACGGCTCCATCGCTGCCGCGAAACGCGAGCAGATCATTGCGATCGAGATGCTGCGGCTGATCGGGTTCGGCGGCGATGAGGCTGCCGAGGATCATCAAAGGCAGGGCGAGGGGAAATTTTCCAAGCATGGGAATGGCAGGTCCTCTTTACTTTGTGCCGCGATGGAAATCCGCCGGAAGGATGCCGCGCACGGCGCCGATGATGAGTTCCTCGACCTGCGGCGCGAGCTGTGTGGGACGGTCGTAGTAAAGCATCGCGCCCGCTGCCTCGTAGCCGCCTTCCTTCAGCACGCGGAGCGAGGGAATGTAGCACGGCACGTCGTTGGAATATGCATTCACCCAGAGCCGCGCGCCGTCGAAGTCGCGCTTCAGCCGCAGACTGTAATCCACGACGACTTCACCCGCGAGAAACACCATCGCGAGATCTTTGCCGAAGCTCCACGTTTGCACCACGTAGGGGACTTCGGTCGCAAGTTTCTCGCCGCGATCGAGCCGTTCGATCTGCTTCTTGGCGTGGTACGCGGCAGACCCTTTGGTGGTGAGGCGCAACTCAAATTCCTCGCGCGTCGGCAGCGTGTCATGTGGCAGCGCGAGGCGCTTCATGCTGCATGCGAGCGCCGGGGAAAGGGGATGCATCGCGCCGCGCACCACGCGCGCAGCCTCGGTCGCGAGGGCGTGACCGTGCTGGTTCGCGAGTTCGTAGGTGCCGCGCGGATTTGGATTCTGGTCGCCGGCGCAACCGAGTGCAGTGAGCGAGATCGCACCGGGGAATTCCTTCTCGATCTCCGCCTGCGCGCAGCCGGCCCAGTCGCCGTGGATGCGGTTGAAGCCCGTCGTCGTGCAATGGCATGCGTAGCCGGTGAGGACTGCGATGATCTTTCCGTCCGCCGCGGTGACACGCAGAACGGGGAGTGCGTGATCCGTCGGGCCTTCGGGATACGGCTTGTTCGCATAGCCGGTCGGCGTCGGGAAGCGTCGGTTCATCGCGAAGCCGACTTCGCCATTGGCCCACGCGACGTCGCACTTCTGCGCGGATGAAATGGCGGACAGGGCGACCTGCTCCAGCTTGTCGGTCGTCTCGCGAGTGTAGCGTGCGATGCGCTCGGCGTGATCCGCCGGGATGTCCGCACCGAAGAGAGTCGAGAGCGCGCCGCCGAGCATCGGGGCCGAATGGGTGTGGCTGGAGCAAAGCGCGATGCGTTCATCAGGCACGCCGGACTTTGCCTTCAGGCGACGCGCGACCTCATCACGCATGTGGCCGGGCACGGCGCAGTTGTCCACCGTGAGAACCACGGCGAACGGCCCGTCACCGACACGCAGTGCGAGTGCCTTGGCGAAGATGTGCTGCTCGACTCCCTCGAATTCCGTCTTGCGCGAGCCATAGCCGCTGAGCCGCACGGGATAGTCCGGCGTGATGTCCACCTTCGCCGCACCCGCAAGCCAAGCCTGCTCGGCGGCATCGAGTGGGATTGGTGTGAACAGGAATGCAGCGAGAAGGGAGATGATGCGGAGGTGTTTCATGGGAGGAATGGAGGGCTCATTCGCGCGGATGCGCTGCATGGAGTCCAATCGCGAGACTCAGGGATTGTTGGCGCTTTTCCGTCTTTCAGGAAAATCACCGCACCTCCGAACGAAACCCGCACCGCGATTTCCCGACTCTACTTCTGCGACTGCGGACGTGAAATCGATCCAGTGGATTTCACGTGTCGAGTCGGCGGATGAACCTCCGGATTGCTGCGGCGCTTGAAATTGATCTTCCCGCCGAAATTTCCGCTCTCGCGCCAGCCGAGGTAGAAGCGTCCGCATTTTCCATCGAATGAAACGAAGGGCAGGGGAAAACATCGGTGGCGCGTGAATGCCCAGTTCCAGCCGCCGCCGGGGGCGAAGACGTGCGCGGGAAATCTTCCCGTGCGCTTCGTGTCCTGGTCGGTCACGCCGATGACGTAGTGCGTGAAATTGTGGAGTGGATTCCGCATCTGCCACATCATGCGCCGGTCTGATTTTCCGGGGCGATACCAGTCGGGCGGCGAAGGATCGTCCGCATTGCCGAGGCTCCAGATCGGATTCCATTTCTGCCCCGCGCGAATCGGCGGCGTGTGGACTTTCCCGGATCGCGCGATGGTCTCCGCGGCGGGCGCGGCGGATGCGATGCAGAGAATGCCGAGGGAAATGGCGAGGCGGCGCATGGTGTGCGGCGCATCCTAGCACATCTGCACAGCGGCTACATCGCGATGCCTCGGCACCGCCACAGTGTCACTGCGGAGGTGCGCCGGGCGGACCATTCTGCGGACCCCGCGGGCCGTTGCTGGGACGGCCATTCGGAATGTCGCCGGGCTGACCGGGGCCGCCTTGGCGACCGAAAGGAGCGCCGGGGTCGCGATACTCGTCGGGCGTGAGTTTGCCGTCGCCATTCTTGTCGAGCTTGCGGAGCGCGGCGGGGGCGTTCGCGATTTCGTCGGCATCAAGGGTGCCGTCGCCATTTGCATCGAGCGTGCGCAGGATCAGCGGCGGAGGGAATCCGCGCTGTGGATCGGGCATGCCACCTTGTCCTGGAGGACCGCCGGGACCGTCCGGACCGCCGCCGAAGCGACGTCCGCCCGGAGCGCCGGGGCCGCCTTTGCCAAAGCTCTCATCGGGCGTGCCGCGCCAGCCGCGCGGGATGAACGGGAACTGCGTGGTGATATGGTAATGGTAGATGCCCTCGGGATGCGCGGGCGTCGGTGCGACGTGGCCGTTCAGTTCGTCGAGGTCGCCGCTGCCTTTGGCAAATTCCCAGTCCTCGGTGAAACGCCCGTCGTAGTTGCCGCCGGGGCCGCCGGCCTGCTCGGGTCGCGCGCCGGGCTTGAGCCGCCAGCTCGATTTCACCGCGTGAACTGCGCCCGCTTCCTTGCCGCCGCAGTTTGCCGTGAAGAGTTCGAAGCCGTCTGCAGCCCAGCCGATGGG
>JAYWEO010000226.1:0-16737 GCA_043779225.1 Prosthecobacter sp. | reverse complement strand
GCCGGGGGGGGCGGGCCGTGGCGCCCCCGCGACGTGGTTCCGCCTTTGTGGCTACATATTGTTCAGTTCGTTAATCTGATTTTGCAAGCACTCGATTTCGGCATCAATCTGTTGAATGCGTTGATAGTTGGAGTCGAAGCCGGACTGAAGCGCATCAATTCGTTGTTGAATCGCGCCCTTCAATGCCTGCGATCCTTGGACTACTTGGCTCGCCTGAGTAACGATCGCCGCAAGCGCATCGTACTGTGCATCCAGCACTTTCACCCTTTCTTGGATCTCGGACAAATTGTCTTCGACTTCGAGCATAGAAAGATTGAGGGAAATCACATCAGATTCATAAGTTGGAGACTCTGGATCCAGGGAGTATAAAGTCGCCTCAAGGGTGCATAGCGTATCCAAATTCATTTGCCGGCTATCCTCCAAATGCTCACGCTCATCGTACTGATCCGCATACAAGTCGGCCAACTCTTGGAGGGCATCAAAATATGTTTCCATCCCGTTATCAATCATTCCGTCAAGCGTGGACATTTGTGAGATCAAATCGCATATTTGTGCGTCAAGGACGTTATTTTCCTGCTGTAAATTTCCCTTCTCGGTCCGAAGATCCGAAATTTGCTGCTGAAGCTCCTCTACTGTTTGTGATCGGCATGTGGACGGGAGCAGCAGCATGGACAGGATGCCGAATACGATGGCAAAGAGTGTCGGAGAAAGCTTGAACCTCCGAGTGCCGTTGGTCGCGTTGCCGACATCGCTGGCGTGCCTCAGACTTCGGTTTCGCCGGGCGTCCGAGGTCGCGTTTGAATCTTGAACATACGAACCTTCAGCGACGGTCGCCGAAAGCGTGGAGACGTTGTTTTTGCATGGTTTCATATTTGGTTTGGTTGGTTGTTGGTTTTTGCCTTTGCGATGGTCTGCTGAGGCCTCTCGCTGCCATCGCCGCAACGAGAGGGGGAAAGTGTGCCGCCCTACCCCGCCACGGTGATGCTCGCCTCGTCGCTCCACTGGCCGACTCGCTGGTCGCCGACTCGATAGATGGCTTTATAGGTCCACTTCGCGCCGCCGGCGGGGGCGGCGAAGGTATCGAGGTAGCCGGGCGTCGTGTCTGTGGCTAATAGGACATAGCCGGTGCCGCGGTTCACATGGATCTCGATCTGGTCGAGGAACGCGCTCTCGCCCTGCCAGTCCCAGCCCACAAAGGCCTGCCCGCCGCTGAGCTTAAGCTTGAGCACGGGTTTGAACGTCGAGAAATCCGGCCCGCTCTGCGCGGCGCCCTCGATGCCCAGTGCCTCGCCAATGGCGGGGGTGTAGTTGGCATGCGCCTTGATCTGCTTCACGAGGGCGCGGAAGCGGGCCTCGATGCCGGGCGCGACGACGGCGGGCGCGGGTGTGGGGAAGACGCCCGTGGTGGGCGCGGTGCCGGGGTCGCCGCCGTCGCGCATGAGGTCTTTCCACGCGGTCCACTGCTGGGAGCAGTTCGAGCACACCTGCTGCACGGCGAGCCCGTAGGGAAAGTAATCGGCGTCGGCGGCCTGGGCCGCAGTCTGCGGGGCGGTGAGGGCGAATGCGGCGGAGTAGCCGGGGATGTTCAGCTTGAAAAGCGTGAGCTGGTCGGAGAAGGCGGCGTCGCGGGCTTGGATGAAGTCGGATTTTGGCATGGAGGGTTTTTTTCGTTTGGGTGAACTGGCAGGAAAGCTGGCGGAGGTCGGGTCAGCCACGTAGCCGGGGTCGCCCGGTTCGAGCAGGATGCTGGGGTCGCCCCAGCGCAGGTTCGGGTCGTCGAAATGAAGGCCGGAATCGAAGAGGGCGATTTTCATGGCGGGTGTGGAAAATGACAAAGGACGGATGACGAAGGACGAAGCCTCGCAGACCGGACACACCGCACTGTGGAAAAGGGCTCATTTTAGCCAGAGATGCTGATTTTGAGCACTTTCCGATGATTGGCTGGTGCCAGCCGATGTTCGGCTGGCGTCCGCCGACGATTGGCTGGCCCCAGCCGACCATTGACGCACACCAGCCGATGACTGGCTGGTGTCCTCCGACGGCTGGCTGGTGTCCGCCGACGACCGGGGCATACCCGCCGACGATTGGCTGGCCCCGGCCGATGACCGGCTGGCTCCAGCCGACCATCGAGGCGCACCAGCCGAGGCCCGACCCGCACCGCCCAAAAGCCCGGCGACATGCACCGACGCCAGAAACGCGTCGCCCGGAAAACAACCTCGACTTTTCCCTAGGAAGGCAACCGCGCCTAAAAGGAACGCGGAACGCGGAACGCGGAACGCGAAGGCGCACCGGGCGCGTTCTGCGCGATGAAGAACCAACCTGGAACTGGAGGGGCCACGGTCATCGGCGCGGATGGAAACTCTGCGGACATTAGGCGTCAATGCAAATCCGCCAAACCGGGGGCTACGCGGGGCGCAAAGTAGTCCCACGCTTCAGCGTGCAAAGACGTGCGATGACAGCTCGCGTGGGAATCAGGATTCGCACGCAAGCGGCCATCACGCGGCCGGGCACGCTGAAGCGTGGGACTACTTTCTCCGCGCTCCGCTTGCCACGCGGCGTCCCTTTCCCCACGCTCCCGCGCCTTATGTCTGAACAAGTCCGCGTCCGCTTTGCCCCGTCGCCCACCGGCTATCTCCATGTCGGCGGGGCGCGCACGGCGCTCTTCAACTGGCTCTTCGCGCGCCACGCCGGCGGGAAATTCATCCTGCGCATCGAGGATACCGACGCGGCGCGCAATACGGACGCGGCGATGCAGGCCATCTATGACGGGATGCGCTGGCTCGGGCTGGATTGGGACGAGGGGCCGCTCGTGGGCGGCGACCACGGGCCGTATCTGCAAAGCGAGCGCGGCGCGATTTATGAGCGTCACGCGGAGAAGCTGCGCGCCTCGGGCCATGTGTACACGGATGAGAATGGCGCGCTGCGTTTCCGCCTGCCGCGCCAGCCGGTGGTGATGGACGATCTCGTGTGCGGCCGCATCGAGGTGGATCGCGGCAAGTCGCAGAACCGGGATGGTTCACCCGAGGCGGACATGACGATCCGGCGCGCAGATGGAGGATGGATTTTCCATTTCGTGAATGTGGTGGACGACATCGAGATGAAGATCACGCACGTGATCCGCGGCGAGGATCACCTCTCGAATACGCCGAAGCATCTGGAGCTTTTCGAGGCGCTCGGCGCGGTGCCGCCCCGCTACGCGCACATCCCGCTCATCCTGAACAAGGACGGCAGCAAGATGAGCAAGCGCGACACGGGCGCATCCGTCGGCAGCTACGTGGAAGGCGGCTACGTGCCCGAGGCGGTGCGCAATTTCCTCTGCCTGCTCGGCTGGTCGCCGAAGGACGACCGCGAGATCATGCCCATCGCGGAAGTGATCGAGCGCTTCGACCCCGCGCAGATCAACCGCAAGGCGGCGCAGTTCGACTTGGAGAAGTGTGACTGGATCAATCAGCAGTATATTTTGCAAATGCCGCTCGATGCGCTCGCCACGCAGGTCGAGCCATGGCTGGTGAAAGCGGGCGTGAACTTCGGCACGCGCGAGGCGATGCTGCCCGTGCTCGCACTCGTGCGGGAGCGGCTGAAGAAGCTCAGCGATGCGCCCGCGTGGATGGACTATTTCTTCACCGAGGAGTTTCCATTCGATGCGGAGGCTGTCGCCAAAGTGCTCAGCAAGCCCGCCGCGCTCGATCATCTCCGCGCACTCGCCACCGCCTATGCAGCCCTCGGCGAATGGACCGCCGCCGCGCTGGAGACTTCGCTGAAGGCGCAGGCCACGCTCGCGGGCGTGAAGGTCGGGGAGTTCGTGCATCCCGCCCGCATCGGCGCGACCGGACGCAGCGTCGGCGCGAGCCTTTACCACACGCTTGAAGTGCTGGGCCGCGACCGCGTGCTCGCGCGCTTCGACCGCGCGCTGGCGAAACTTTCACCCCCTTAGCCGCGCTTGTGAAAGCGCGGGCACTTCTCAACCGCCACACGTTCAGTCCAGCATCAGCCCGCGCTTTGACAAGCGCGGCTACGAGCCCGGCCCGCGGCTCGAATCCAGATTCCCAAGTGAAAGATCGATACACCATCACAGACCTGCGCGACTGGCGCACAGCGACTGCCGACTGCGAGCCGCCGCTGAAGCTCGCGGTCATCGGCGATCCCGTCGCGCATTCCGCATCGCCGCCGATGCACAACGCCGCGCTCGCCGCGCTCGGCATCCCCGCGCGCTACACACGCCTGCACATCCGGCCCGACGAACTCACCGAGGCGCTCGGGCTGCTGCACAAGGCGGGCTTCATCGGCATCAACTGCACGATCCCGCACAAGCCCGCCGTGCTCAGTGCCGTGGACATCGCCGACGAAGGCGCAAAGCGCGCAGGCGGCGTGAACACGGTCGTGGTCGGCGCGAACGGCAAGCTGCACGGCTTCAGCACCGACGGCCCCGGCTTTTCGCGCGCCGTGCAGGAGAGCTTCGGCATCGAACTCAAGCACCTCCGCGTGCTCGTGCTCGGCGCAGGCGGCGGCGCCGGGCGTGCCATCGCGATGCAGTGCGCCGCCGAGCAATGCCCCGCACTCACGCTGCTGAATCGCAGCCTCGACAAGCTCGAACCCATCCTCGACGACATCGCGAAAATCTACCCCTTCGACCGCGTCTCCTCCGGCGACCTCTCGGATCTCTTCCTCAAGATCGGCCTCGCCAACAGCGACCTCGTCGTGAACTGCACCGCGCTCGGCATGAAGCCCGGCGACAAGTCCCCCGCCCCCGCCCGTCACCTCGAAGCGCGCCATCTTCTCTACGACACTATCTACGTCGGCCACCGCACCCCGCTGCTCACCGCCGGCGACAGCGTGGGCGCACGCGGCGCAAACGGTCTCGCGATGCTGCTGCACCAAGGCGCGCTGAGTTTCAAAATCTGGTTCGACCGCGAGCCCTACATCGAAGTGATGCGCGCGGCCCTCGGCCACCGGCACTGACCCACCCCCATGATTTCAACGATCCGTTTTCTCGCCTCGGCACTCTCGCTTTTCGCCGCAACGCAAATCGTTTTTGCCGACCCCTCCGGTTTCAGGCCCGGCAAACTCGCGGCGATGGATGCCGCAATCGCGGATGCAATCGCCGCGAAAAACATCCCCGGCGCAGTGCTATGGCTCGAACGCAATGGGCAGTCGTATCACAAATCCTACGGCAACCGCGCACTCGTACCGGGAATCGAACGCATGAGCGAAGACACGATCTTCGACGCAGCGTCGCTCACGAAAATCCTCGCGGGCACGCCAGCCGTGATGCTGCTCGTCGAGCGCGGCAAGGTGGCGCTCGATGCCCCGGTGGCGAAATACATTCCCGAATTTGGCAGCGGTGGAAAGGAAGCGATCACCGTCCGGCAATTGCTCACGCACACCTCCGGGCTCCGTCCCGACGTGGATACCAAGCCCGCGTGGTCGGGCGCGGAGACGGCGCTGAACAAGGCATGCGGGGAGAAACTTCAGTCCGCTCCAGGCACCACATTCCGCTACAGCGATATCAATTTGTTTCTCGCAGGCTTCGTCGCCGAACGCGCGTCGGGGCGTCCGCTGAATGATTTTGTGCGCGACGAAATCTATCGTCCACTCGGGATGACGGACACGGGGTTCCTGCCACCGAAAGAAAAGCTCGCACGCATCGCGCCGACGGAATTTACGAATGGAGAAATGCTGCGCGGCACGGTGCATGATCCTACGGCGCGCTTCATGGGCGGCGTCGCGGGACACGCGGGCGTTTTCACCACGGCGCGCGACGTGGCGCGCTTCGCCCGCATGGTGCTCGGCGGCGGCGAACTCGATGGCGTGCGCATCTTCAAGCGCGAGACCATCGCGCTCATGACCTCGGTGCAGACTCCCGCCGAAATTCCCGCACGGCGCGGCCTCGGCTGGGATATTGACAGCGGTTTCAGCCGTCCGCGCGGTGCGGTATTTCCCCTCGGCTCATTCGGCCATACCGGCTTCACCGGCACCGCGCTATGGATCGATCCGTTCTCGAAGACGTTTTGGATTTTGATGTCGAACCGTCTGCATCCCGACGGCAAGGGCAACGTGCTGCCGCTGCAATTCACACTCGGCACGCTGGCCGCGGAAGCGGTCGAGGACTTCGATTTTTCCGAGGTTCCCGGGGCGCTGCCGATGAAGACCGACTGGCTGGCCGCCGCTGCGAGCGCGGACCGCGGCACTGCAAAATCCAGCGCGCCACCGCGGGCCGACGCATTGGATTTCCCCGGCGTGCTCAACGGCATTGACGTGCTCGCGCGGCAGAATTTCGCGCCGCTCAAAAAGAAGCGCGTCGGCCTGATCACGAATCACACGGGCACGGATCGCTGGCGCAATCCCACGATCGATCTCATTTTTCGCGCGTCGGAAGTGGAACTGAAGGCGCTCTTCAGTCCCGAGCACGGCATCCGCGGCGAGGCGGATGAGAAGGTGAGCGACAGCACCGACACGCAGACCGGCCTGCCGATTTTCAGCCTGTACGGCGTGCGCCGCGCACCCGCGCCGGAGCAGTTGCGCGGGCTGGATGTGCTCGTGTTCGACATCCAGGACATCGGCTGCCGCTTCTACACTTTCGCCGGGACGATGGTGAACTGTCTCGAAGCCGCGGCGAAATCCGGCGTGAAATTCGTCGTGCTGGATCGCGTGAATCCAATCAATGGCATCGTGGTGGAAGGCCCGGTCTTTCGAGGCGAGCCCACGCTCACAGCCTGGCACTCCGTGCCGCTGCGCCACGGCATGACGCTCGGGGAACTCGCGCGGATGGTGAACGCAGAGCGGAAATTCAACGCGGATCTCACGGTTATCCCCGTCGAGGGCTGGCATCGCCGCGAGTGGTTCGATGCGTGCGCGCTTCCGTGGCGCAATCCCTCGCCCAACATGCGCAGCCTCGCGGGCGCGACACTTTACCCCGGCATCGGCCTGCACGAGAGCGCGCTGTGCGTCGGGCGTGGAACGGATAAGCCTTTCGAACTCGTGGCCGCGCCGTACATTGACGACATGCGGCTCGCCGCGGAACTGAACAAGTCCGGCCTGCCCGGCGTGAGGTTCATTCCGATTCGCGTCACACCGACTTACAGCACCTTCAAGGACAAGGATTGCGGCGGCGCGGCGTTCCTGATCACCGACCGCGATAAACTCGACGCAGTGGACATCGGCATCACGATCGCACTCACGATGCAGCGCCTGTATCCGAACGACTACGCGCTGGAAAAAATCGCGCCGCTCCTGCGAGACACCCCCTCGCTCGATGCGATCAAGGCGGGCAGAACGCTGAAGGAAATCAAACAGGCATGGAGCGCGGATCTGGAGAAATTCCGAAAACGCCGCGCGCCATTCTTGCTCTACGAGTGAGTTCGCGCGGCCCGGACGCTCGCGATGTCGCTCGCGATTTGCGCCCGGAGCACGTCGAGGCTGGGGAACTTCTGCTCGTGGCGAACGAAGCGCTCGAAGAACACCTCGATGTCGTGGCCGTAAATGTCGTCCGCAAATTTGAACAGGTGAACCTCGACGAGGCGATGCACGCCTTCGCTCGAAACGGTCGGGCGCACACCGACATTCGCGATGCCAGCGTGGGATATTCCATCGAGCACGGCACGCACGGCATAGACGCCATTCATCGGAAGCTGCTCGCTCTCGGGCCTCACGTTTGCGGTAGGAAATCCGAGCGTGCGCCCGAGCCTGCGGCCCTCGATGACAGTGCCGAGCATGCTGAATTCACGACCGAGAAGACGCGCGGCGGCGGCGAGTTCACCCGCCTCGACTGCGGCGCGGATGGTGGTGCTACTCACAGGCTTTCCATCCACCGACACGGGCGGCAGACCGATGGCGTCGAAGCCCAGTTTTTTTCCGAGCTTCGCAAGGAGCACAATATTTCCCGCGCGGTCTTTGCCGAATGCCCAATCTTCACCGACGCAGATCTCGCGGAGGGGCCGGCACGCGGCAGCAAGTGCGCCGATGAATTGCTCAGGATGCGTGGCAGCAAATGCCGCGGAAAAATTCTGAACGAGCACATGCGCGATGCCCGCATCGGCGAGCAGGCGGAGCTTGTGCCGCGTGGAGGTGAGCAAAGGCGGGGCGCTCTGCGGACGGAGCACCGCGGCAGGATGCGGGTCGAACGTGACCACGACCGGTGTCCCGCCGACTGCACGGGCATCGGTGATCGCACGCTCGATCACCGCGCGGTGGCCGAGGTGCAGGCCGTCGAACACTCCTGCGGCGAGCACCACTGGGCCAGCGATTCCCGTGAGTTCAGAAATCGAATGGAGGACTTTCACACTCACGGTGCGCGGCGTTGATGACTACGCGCCGCGCAGGATGGAGACCTGCGGCAGCGTCATCACCTTGGCGAGCACGGCTTCAAGCGGGCCGTGCTTCAGCACGTCGGCGCTCACGGAATTGTCCACGGAGAATTTGCCGCTCTTGGTGCGGCGCAGCGACTTCAAGTGGGCGCCGCAGCCGAGGTCCGCGCCGATGTCGTGCGCGTAGGTGCGGACGTAGAAGCCCTTGCTGCACACGACGCGGAAGTCCACCTCGGGCACGCGCACACCGAGAAGCTCCTGCGCGTACACATGCACGAAGCGCGGCTCGCGCTCGACGGTCTTGCCCTGGCGCGCGAGTTTGTAGAGCGGCACGCCTTCCTTTTTGATCGCGGAGACCATCGGCGGCATCTGGTAAAAATCCCCTTTGTATTTTGCGAACGCGGCCTCGATCTGCTCGCGCGAAAGCTCCGGCACAGGCTTCGTCTCAGTGACCTGGCCATCGGCGTCCTGGCTGTCCGTGGCTTCGCCGAGCTTCATCGTGCCGACGTATTCCTTGTCCTCGGCCATGAGGAGATCCTGGATCTTCGTCCCGCGCCCGAGCGTGAGAATGAGCAGGCCGGTGGCGAGCGGATCGAGCGTGCCGCAGTGGCCGATCTTTTTCGTGCCGAGCGTGCGACGGGCGATGGCGACAATGTCGTGGGAGGTCATCCCGCCGGCCTTGTCCACCAGCAGCACGCCGTCAATTTCGCGGAAGTTTGTCATGAATGGCTTGGAGAACTTTTTCCTGCACCTCGGCCAAGGTGCCGCGTGTGCGAAGACCGGCTGCGAGCGTGTGCCCGCCACCGCCGAATGCCGTGGCGATCTGGCAGACATCGGTGCTTTTGTCTTTTGAGCGAAGCGAGACACGCACGAGGCCGTCCGGAAGTTCCTCGAAAAATGCGGCGACGCGCACGCCCTCGATGGATCGGATGTGATCGATCAAGCCCTCGGTGTCATCGGGCTTCGTACCGAGTTCGCGGACGATGGTGAGAGGCAGTGCGATGCTGGCGACTCGGTCGCCACTCGAAAAGCGCATCACGTTCAGCATTGCCTTGAGCAGTTCGATGCGACGGCGCGGATGGCTCTCGTAGAGGTTTTGCGAGAGCGTGCCGACATTCACTCCGAGCCGGACAAGCTCCGCGCCGATCTCGTAGGTGCGCGCGGTGGTGTTTGGATATTGGAAGCTGCCGGTGTCCGTGCTGATGGCGACGTAGAGGCTGTCGGCCATCTCGTACGTGAGCGGCAGATTGCCCGCGCGGAAAAGCTCGAACAAAATCTGGCCCGTGGCAGGCGAGGTGGAATCTATGAAATTCAGATCGCCGTAGCGCGGATTCGAGACGTGGTGATCCATGTTGATCCACACGCCCGCATTTTTCACAGCCTTCACGCAGCGCCCGCCGCGTTCTTTCACCGCGGTGTCGAGCATGATGGCGACATCGAAATCCTGCCGCTCGGTGGGCGGCTGCGTGACGAATTCCGAGCCGGGCAAAAAGTGGAAACGCTCCACGCAGCCGTCGTCGTTCCACATCTGCACATCCTTGCCGAGCTGGCGCAGGCAGAGTCCCATCGCGATCGTGCAGCCGAGCGCATCGCCATCGGGACGGATGTGTGAGATGACGACGAAGCGCTGCTTCGTGCGAATCACCTCCGCGATTTCCGCGAGTGTGGAATCAGCGGGCATCGTCGGACGCAGAAGGTGCGGGAGGCGCAGGTGGCTCCGGCGGGAGATGGAGGTCTTCGAGAATCTGGAGGATGCGGTCGCCGCGCTCGCCGGTTTCATCGAGCTTGAAATGCAGATGCGGCGTGAATTTCAAAATGATGCGGCGGCTGAGTTCACGCTGCAGTTTCAGCCGCGTGTCGTGGAGCTGCGCCATCGCCGCGTGCTGCTCGTCGGGTGTGCCGATCACGCCGATGTACACGTGCGCGCTCTTGAGGTCGGGCGTGATGTCCACCTCCTTCACCGTCACGAGCTTTGCCTGAAATGTGATCTCGCGACGGATCAGCGCGCCAAGCTCGCGCTTGATGGATTCGTTGACTCGGTCGAGACGGTTTTTCACGGGTGAAGGTGAGAGTTGAGGGTTGAGTGTTGAGAGGTGGAGAGCACCGGCGCTGCACGCCTCTCAACTCTCAACCCTCAACTCTTAACTGCTTCACAGAGTCTGCGGCACTTTTTCGAGCAGGTAGCACTCGATGATGTCACCGACCTCGTATTCCGTATAGTCGCCGAGCTTGATGCCGCACTCGACTCCGCTGCGCACTTCCTTCACGTCGTCCTGGAAACGCTTCAGCGTCGCGATGCCGCCGTCGTAAATCGGCTGGCGGTTGCGGATCACGCGCGCACGGCCCGTGCGCTGGATGCGACCGTCGCTGACGTAGCAGCCGGCGACGATGCCCTTCGTGAGCTCGAAGACCTGCTTCACCTGCGCGTGGCCGATGATCTGCTCGCGGTTCTCCGGATCGAGCAGGCCGGCCATGGCTTCCTTCACCTGGTCGATCAGCTCGTAGATGATGGAGAAAAGTTTGACCTGGATTCCATCTTTTGCCGCAGCGCGAGAGGCATTGTTTTCCACCTTCACGCCGAAGCCGACGATGACCGCGCCGCTCGCCGCGGCCAAAAGCACGTCGCTCTCGGACACTGGGCCGACGGCGGAGTGAATGATGTTCAGATCCACCTTCTTGCTCTCGATCTGGTTCACCGATGTGGCGATCGCCTCGAGCGATCCCTGCACGTCGCCCTTGAGGATGAGGTTCAGCACGGGCTTCTGGCCCTGCTTGATGGTCTCGAAAATATTCTCCAGCGTCGCACGGCGCGGTGCGGTGAGTTTGCCGAGGCGCTTGGCCTCGAGCCGCTCGTCGCTGAGCTGCTGCGCACTGCGCTCGTTTTCCATCACGATCATCTCGTCGCCGGCATTCGGCATTCCGGAGAAGCCGATCACCTTTGCAGGAGTTGCGGGGCCGGCCTCCTTCATGTTTGCCCCGGTCTCGCTCACGAGCGCCTTCACCTTGCCGGAGAAGTCGCCGCAGATGAATGCCTGGCCGATCTTGAGCGTGCCCATCTTCACGATGACGGTCGCCGTCGGGCCGCGGCCCTGCTCGACCTGTGCCTCGATGACGGACGCACGTGCGGGCACCCTCGAGTTTGCCCTGAGCTCGAGCACTTCGGCCTCGAGCAAAATCATCTCCAGCAGGTGTTCGATGCCCTGGTTTTTCAATGCGGAAACCGGGCACACGATCACGTCGCCACCCCAATCCTCGGGCTGGAGACCCTTTTCCTGAAGCTGTCCCTTCACCCGATCCACGTTCGCGCCGGGCAGATCGATCTTCGTGATGGCCACGATGATCTTCACTTTTGCAGCACGTGCATGGCTGAGGGCTTCGAGCGTCTGCGGCATCATGCCGTCGCCCGCGTCCACCACGAGCACGACGATATCCGTCACCGTCGCGCCACGGGAGCGCATCGCGGTGAACGCCGCATGGCCGGGCGTATCGAGGAAAGTGATCGAATGCTCCACGCCGTCCTTCGTCTTGTGCTTCACCGCGTAGGCACCGATGTGCTGCGTGATGCCGCCGGCCTCGCCAGCCGCCACACGCGCGCGGCGAATCGTGTCCATGAGTGTCGTCTTGCCGTGATCCACGTGGCCCATGAAAGTGACCACCGGCGGGCGGACCTTGAGCACGTCCGGCTCGTCCTCCTTCGCGATTTCCTCCGGCTTCGGCGCGGGAGGTGCCACGATTTTTGTCTCCTGCTTGTGGACGCCACCGCCCTTTTCGCGGCGGTCCTTTTCAAACTTGAAGCCGTGCAGCTCGCAAATCTTCGACGCGACTTCGGTCTCCAGATTCTGGTTCTGGTTCGCGAAGACCCCGATGTCCATCAGGTTCTTGATCAGCACGAACGGCTTCAGGTTCAGCGCCGCCGCGAGATCCTTGACGGTGAAAGGCGGCTTGATGTGGATGATCTTTTCCCCGCCTGGCACCACGTCGGCGGAAGGTTCGGACGGAGCATCTGCCGCCGGGACCGCAGGCACCTCGGCCACGACGGGCGCGGGTGCGGGCGCGGCTTCCGCGTCCATGATTTTGGAAATGCTCGGCAGCACCGGATTCGTGAGCGAAGACAGCTTGCGGACGCGCGGTGTCTTTGGCTTGTCTTCGTCTATCAGCGAGAGTGCCTCCTTCGGCTTTTCCACGACTGGCTCCTCGCCCGGCTTGGGCCCCCGCTTGGATTTTACCGGTTTTTTTTCCTCCGCCTCGGCAGGCGCAGCGGGCTTCTTACCCGTGATGGGTTTGAAAACCGATTTGACGGGCTTGTCGCCTGCGGCGGCTCCGGTTGACTTGCTCTTCGTGGGCATGAATCGAAATGTATTCCTTGGTATTCATGGCTTCACTTATTGTGAAGCCACGCTGGCGTTCTTGGCCTTGTTGACAATCTCCTCGGCGGAAGCGAGGTCAATCCCAGTGGCGTCCACGACGTCCTGTGCCGAGACATCCGCGATCACTTCGGCGGCAGTCATGCCGACGGCGACCAGCTTCTGGGCGACCTCCTGAGAGACTCCCATGGTGTCCACGAGCTGCTTCTCCGCGACCGAAAGGTTCGCCTTGAACGCATCCTTCGCGGACGTGTCCTCCTCGATATTGATCTCCCAGCCGGTGAGGCGTGCGGTGAGACGCGCATTCTGCCCGCGCTTGCCGATGGCGAGCGAAAGCTGATCATTATCCACACGCACATCCACCGTCTTGCGATCCGGATTCAGCGTCACGCTCCTGAGCTTTGCAGGCTTGAGCGCCTCCATCACAAGTTCCTTCACGTCGGAAGACCAGCGGATGATGTCCACCTTCTCGTTGTTCAGTTCGCGAACGATGTTCTTCACGCGCGCACCCTTCATGCCGACGCATGCGCCGACCGGGTCCACCTTCTCATTTGAGCTGAAGACGGCGACCTTCGTCCGGTAGCCGGCCTCGCGGGCGATGGCCTTGATCTCCACCGTGCGATCCGCGATCTCGGCGACTTCGGTTTCAAAGAGACGCCGCACGAAATTCGGGTGGCTGCGCGAGAGCACGATCTCCGGGCCGCGCGCCGTGTTTTCCACCGCGACCACATACGCACGCACGCGGTCGCCGATGGCGTAATCTTCCGTCTGCACGCGCTCACGATTCGGCATCACCGCCTCGAATTTCCCGAGGTCAATCATCACATCCTGCCGCTCAAAACGACGCACGATGCCCGACACGATTTCGCCCGCGCGGTCGCGGAACTCATCATAAATCATCTGCTTCTCCGCCTGCCGGATGCGCTGCATGATCGCCTGCCGCGCTGTCTGCGCGCCGATGCGCCCGAGATCCTTCGGCGTCACATCCACCCACACTTCCTCGCCGAGCTTCACATCGGCCTTCACAGCCTTCGCCTTGGAAAGTGAGATCTCGTCGTGCTTGTTCGCGACCTTGTCCACCACGGTGAGCTGCGCACGCGCCTGGATCGCACCCGTCTTCGAGTCCATCACGACCTCCAGGTTGCGCCCGGCCTCGACCGATTTCTTGGCAGCACTCAAGAGCGCGCTTTGTACAGCCTCGATCAGGACATCTCTTTTGATGCCCTTCTCCTTCTCGAGGTACTCGATCATCGCGATAAATTCTGCGTTCATGGCGTCGTTTGTAAAAGTGTCATGCCGGGAACAAAAAAAGTGGGCTGTAAACCCACTTTTCAGTGTCCGGGTCGGCGTTGAATTGCAGGAAGGTAGGGAAAGAATTCACATGCGTCAAGCGATGGATACGCACCTATTTGCGCGATTCGATTTCCGAAGCGCCCCGCCTGCCCCTCCAGTGCTCCCGCTCAGGTGATTATCCCCTTCACCACCTTCGCCGGATCCACTCCCGTGAGCCGGAAGTCGAGCCCCTGCGAACGCACACTGAGCCGTTCGTGGTCGAGTCCGAGCTGATGCAAAATCGTCGCGTGGATGTCGTGGACGTGCACGGGATTCTCCACGGCCCCAAAGCCGAACTCATCCGTCTGCCCATACACCGTCCCCGCCTTGAATCCCCCGCCCGCAAACCACATCGTGAACGCATCAATGTGATGATTGCGCCCCGTGGACTCGCGCACTTCGCCCATCGGCGTGCGGCCAAATTCGCCACCCCAGATCACAATCGTGTTTTCCAAAAGCCCGCGCTGCTTCAGGTCGCGCACGAGCGCGGCGCTGGCGCGGTCAATGTCCGCAGCCTTGAGCGGCAGATGTTTTTCCAGATTCTCGGTCACGCCGCCGTGGTGATCCCAGTTCGTGTCATAGAGCTGCACGAAACGCACGCCTCTCTCGACGAGCCGCCGCGCGAGCAGGCAGTTGCGCGCGAAGCTCGTCTCCTTCGGATCCTTGATCCCATAAAGGTCCAGCGTCGCCTTCGATTCGCCCGCAGTGTCCATCAGTTCCGGCGCACTCGTCTGCATGCGATACGCCATCTCATAGGCGTTGATACGCGTGGCGATTTCCTCGTCGCCCGTCTCCACAAGCCGCTTGAGATTCAGCTCGCGCACCGCATCCACGAGCTGACGCTGCTGCGGCGTACTCACCGACTGAGGCGTGGAAAGATTCACGATCGGATCGCCCGTGTTCCGCAGCGGCACTCCCTGATAAGTCGTGGGCAGCACACCGCTGCCCCACAGCACTGCACCACCACGCGGCCCGCGCGGCCCGCTCTGGAGCACGACGAAGCCCGGCAGATCCGAACACTCGCTGCCAAGCCCATACGTCACCCAAGCCCCCATGCTCGGCCTGCCAAAAAGCCCGCTCCCCGCATTCATGAAAAGTTTCGCCGGCGCGTGATTGAAGAGATCCGTCTTGCAGCTCCTTACGATGCTCAGCTCATCGACAATCCCTGCCGTGTGCGGCAGCAGATCGCTCACCCAGGCACCCGACTTCCCGTGCTGTTTGAATGCGAACTTAGAACCGAGCAGATTTGTGCGATGACTGCTGTCCATGAAGGCAAACCGCTTCCCCTTCGTATAGCTCTCCGGGATCGGCTGGCCGTTCAGCGCGGTGAGCTGCGGCTTGTGCTCGAACAGATCGAGCTGCGATGGCCCGCCCGCCATGAAGAGAAAAATCACATTCTTCGCCTTCGCGGGAAAATGCGTCTTCTTCGGCTCCAGCGGATTCTTCAGCTTCAGCGAAGGCGTCGCCGCGAGCCCGCGCTCCGCCATCAGCGAAGCCAGCGCCAGCGACCCGATGCCCATCGAGCAGCGGCTGAAAAAATGGCGGCGCGTCATGTCGCGCAAAGCGTGTTCGGAGTTCATCGGGTTCATTCGCGGGTCACGGTTTCATCGAGATTCAGCAGCGCACGCGCGGCGTTGAGCGGATCGAGTTTTTTCAAAATGGCGAGTTCGTCCGGCTTCGGCGCGCGCGAGGTGCAGCGGCGGAAGGCAGCTTCGCGTCCGTCCTTCGCAATGATTTTCTCCAGCGCAGCGGCCATCTCAAAGAAGCTGCTGTCATTCATCAGCGTCAGCGCCTGGAGCGGAGTGTTGCTGCGGATGCGGCGCGTGCAGGTGCTCAGTCCCTCGGGCGCATCGAACACCGTGAGCCCCGGCGGCGGCGAGGCGCGATAGATGAAGGTATAGAGCCCGCGCCGATACCTGTCCTCGCCCTTGCTCACGGTCCACACGCGCTTCACCTGCCCCTGCCCCATCACGCCGTCGGGGATAGGCGGATAGACCGGCGGGCCGCCGAGCTTTTGCGAAAGAAGCCCGCTCGCGGCGAGGCACACGTCGCGCACCACTTCCGCATCGAGACGCAGGCGTGTCTGCCGCGCGAGCAGGTAGTTGTTCGGATCCTTCTCACGAAGATCGGTGCGCTGCGCGGAGCTTTGGCGATACGTCGCGGACGTCACGATGATGCGGTGCAGTTCCTTGAGGCTCCACTTTTTCGCGATGAACTCCGTCGCGAGCCAGTCGAGCAGCTCCGGGTGCGAAGGCTGCGTGCCCTGCATGCCGAAGTCGTTTTCCGTCTCGACGATGCCGCGCCCGAAATACTGCTGCCACACACGGTTCACGATCACGCGTGCGGTGAGCGGATTTTTCGGACTCATGATCCAGCGCGCGAGGTCGAGCCGCGTCGGCAGCGCGTCGGTCTTTTCAAAAGCGTGCAGCACAGCGGGAGTGCCGGGCGTGACCTCATCGGCAGGGCGAGTGAAGTCGCCCTTGATGAAGACGGTCGTCTTGCGCGGCTTCGGCAGCTCGGACATCACGAGCGTCGTCGAGCCTTGGTTGAGCAGCGCGTCGAGTTCCGTGTAGCGATCGTTCAGCACGCGGATGGGATCGCTCGGCAGGACGAATATCGCGAAGAGTTCCATGTTCTCCTTGAGTTTCCGTTTGGCCGCGGGCTTCGCGACGATCTTGCTGACTGCCGCCGACACGATCTTGCGGAACTCCGACTGCTTCATCTTTTCCTCCCACGCG
>JAYWEO010000225.1:0-4280 GCA_043779225.1 Prosthecobacter sp. | reverse complement strand
GGCTACCTGCGCTACACCGAGACGCAGAGCAACCGCATCTTCGTCACGGTCGAATGCCTCTACGGCTGGAAGCAGGCCATCGCCGGCGGCATCAAGCGCATCGTGAAGCCGTAAGGCGCGCGGAACATCATTCGGTGGTTGCGAGCCCCGCTACTGGAAACGGTAGCGGGGTTTTCGTTCTATGCCGACCGCCGTTCGCGTAGTTCGGCGAGTGCGCCACGGATGATCTCCCAAGCGGAGTGAAGAAAAAGGAGCGCGATGACGGCGGCAACGAGTAGGTCGGGCCACGCGGTCTTGAACCAGGCGACGAGAGCCGCGGCGACGATCACCGCGATGTTGGCGAGCGCGTCGTTGCGGCTGAACAGCCAGATCGCGCGGGCGTTGGCGTCGCCACCTTCCCGGAAACGCATCAGAGCAAGTGCGGCGCTGATGTTCACGACGAGTCCAGCCACACCCAGACCGCCCATGAGATTAGCCTCCGGTGTGATGGCACTCATTGAACGCCAGATCGCCGCACCGAGGACGCCAAGGCCCAGCGCCGCGAGAAAACATCCCTGCGCCAAGGCAACCCGTGCGCGGGTATGCTCGGCCCAGGCCAGAGCGAACAACCCGACCAGCGTGATCGAGCCGTCTCCGAGAAAATCGAGAGCGTCCGCCTTTAGCGCCTGGCTGCGTGCCCAGAAACCGCCAACAATTTCCACAAGTCCAAAACCGAGGTTGAGCAGTACAACGAGCCACAACGCGCGCCGGTAGGTGGGGTCACTCGCGGCGCGCTTCTCGTCAGCGTGACAACCGCAGTCGGTGGTTTCTCGTGAGTCGCTCATCTACGGCGTGCGGCGCTTGCGCTGAGGCTCAGCCGAGTAGCGCGTTCGTTCAAAACTGGCGAAGTGCGTCTTCACGCGCTGCGCGCGATAGCGCAGGAGTTCGTCGGCTTTCCGGCAGCGGGCCTCGAGTTCGCCGAGCAGCTTTTCGTTGCGACCGAGTTTGCACGCCGCCTGCGCGGGCATTGTCGCAGCGTCGATCCATGAGCGAAAGCTGCCGGTCGGCGGAGCGGTTCTGAGATCGTGAAACGAAGGCTGTGCGCCGTCGAACCAACGCGCCTGCCACCAATGTCCATCGGACGGGTCGTTCCAAGTCAGGTATCCGCCGGGCCGGACATCGTGCGGCGCGAGAAGATTTCCGCGATGGCTGTAAGTTCCGCCGGGTGCGGGAGCGGCGTCGTAATATGCGGGCAGGCAGAAGTCGGAGACTTTGAGACCGTCTAGCTCGTAGTGGAATTGCGCCGCTTCGCACGGATCGGAAACTTCGACGAGGTAGCTCACAACGCCTTGCCCGGCCTTGATGGACGGCGCTGAAATGAGCCGGCTGCCGTCCGGGTCCGTCAACATCTCCATGACCTCGTGACTGACCACCGCTGACCAATCATCAACCCATTCGACGAACGCCACCGGCGTCCCCGCGTCGTCCTGATGCACGCCGTCTCCTTTCGGCACATCCCATGTGACAGTCACCCGCCAACAATCATCAGGCACGTCTTCGTCCGACGCGAATGAGTGAATCGTGGCGTCGATTTGCCAGGCCGGGCCGAAATCGTCGGTGAGCTGCCGCTGGACTGCTGCGGCTGTTCGTTGCAGCTCGCCCGTGGTGATGTCCGGGATTTCAGAAAGGAGCGCGATTCGTGTCGTCGGCATACGGAAAATGGATGCGCGACATCGTAGGAGCGAGGGTGCCACTGGCGAGCACAAGCTGCCTTTCCTGATTGCCCGTGCGGATGCCGGCCCGCACTCTACGCGGCCATGAAACTCCGCCTCGTCGCCAGCCTGCTCGCAATCGTCGTCGGCCTCACATCATGTGAAACAAAACCGAAAGCTGCCCCGCGCACTGCGGCGGCGCACACGGCGGGCTCACCAAAACATCCGGCGAGTGCGAACATCCGATGGGCTCAGGCGCGCACGACCAAGCCGCGCGCGCTCCGCGTCGTTGCGACGAACGGATTTGTCGAACCCGTCGAGCGTGAAGGCGGCGCGTTTGCAGCGCACGGCGCGAACGATGGCGTCAGTTTCGCCGGCACGGATCGCAAGGCCGCAAAGATCACCATCGCATCGGCGCCAGTGGAGCACATCGCCCTCGCAGATCTCGTCGCCGAATTGAGCGCGCAGGAAAACGCGATGCTTCATCACAACCCGGCAATCGCGAAGAACGCCGGCTCCGGCCGCGTCGCCGAGGAGAATCGCAACGTCACCGTGGACGGCTGGATTCACTTCGCAAAAAAGGAATCGGACAACGATTACCATGTGATCCTCGGATCAACCGATGATCCCTCCGAGGCGGTGCTGATGAATGTCGAGGTCAGCGGTCTTCCCCCACACAACAGCACCGCGTTCGCCAAGCTCAGCAGCGCGCGCACGGCGTTTGAAGACACGTTCCTGGATTCGCTGCACAGCGGCGGCAGCTACACACAATTTGAGCCGGTTCATGTCCGCATCACCGGCTCCCTTTTCTTCGATATTGATCACGCTGCCGGCGTCGTCGGCCCGAACAACTTTCGTCCGCAGACCGCTTGGGAAATTCATCCAGTGACGAAAATCGTCTTCGCAAACTGACTGCGAGCGGCGACGGCGCGGAGTTGGAGTCATGTGAACCGCGACGTTGAACGGCGGGCAAGCGGCGTGACGACCGCTGCTCACCCACCTACCAATTCCCGGCCATGCGCCTGCTCACTACATCCATCATTTTTGCAGTCGTGCTTTGCCTCCCCTTTCTCATCTGGGGCGACCAATTCATGCAGTGGTTCACAGGCGACGCGGCGATCCAGTGGATTCGCGGCTGGGGCGCGTGGGGCTGGCTCGCGGTGATCGGACTGCTCGTGTCGGATTTGTTCCTCCCGATCCCCGCCACACCCGTAATGTCGGCGGCGGGCTATCTCTACGGCACGCTCATCGGCGGACTGGTCAGCGCCGTTGGTTCGTTCGCGGCGGGCATGGCGGGCTACGGCTTGTGCCGTGCGTTCGGACGCAACATCGCGCTGCGTCTCGCCGGCGAAAAAGAGTTGGCGGAACATCACACGCTTTTTCAGCGCAGCGGGCCGTGGCTCGTCGCCGCCTCGCGCTGGTTGCCACTGCTACCGGAAGTCATCTCATGCCTCGCCGGACTGACGCGAATGCCGCTGCGCGTTTTTGCCGTCTCGCTCGCGTGCGGCGCGATCCCGATGGGCTTTGTCTATGCGGCCATCGGCGCGGCAGGGCAGGATAATCCGAAGCTCGCGCTCACGCTCAGCGTGCTCGTCCCGCCGGTGCTGTGGCTCGCCGTGCGCCCGTTGCTGCGGAGAAGGAACGCAGACGACTCGTGAGAGTGCGGCGCTTTGACAAGCCCGCGAGGGCATGTCGCTCCACGATGAAAAAGCTGCCGCGCTCGCCGAAGTTCTCACCGCCACTGGCGAGGAAATTGTTTGGAAGGGGCGGACGCTCCACGCGCTCGTTTCTGACAACCCGCTGAGCCAAGACCTCGGCCTTGGCGGATTTGATGCGAAGGGCGATTGCACGATGAAGGTGCTGCGCTCGGAGCTTGGCGCGGATCGGCCAAAGCTCGGCGAAACGCTGGCGTTCCAGGGCACGACCTACCGCATCACGCGCGTAACCGACCACCCGCAATTTCCAATGATCGTGCTCGTCGTCGAGCCGGAGGACTAAACGCCATGCTCGACCACACACTCGACGAACTCTTGCTCGCGCACTTGAAAACCGTGCCCGCACTCGCGGCGCTCCACGGTTACACCGGCCAGGACAATGCGGATCACAAACTGCCGGCGCTGACTATCGGCACCACGTCGGAACCGCTCGCCGGTTCGGACACGGCATTTCGCGGCGAGGTCGGCGTGATCGTTGAAAGCGAAGCGCACGACACGACCGCGGCGGCGCACGGCGAGCGGGTCGAGGCTGTGCGAGCGGCGCTCACCAATCGCGCGGCGGTCATCGCGGCAATCAACGCGACCGGACGGTTGCACATCTACGGCTATGCGCCGCTCGGCACCGAGCCCACAGCGGGCGACGCTCGTTTCAACACGAAGCTGCGCTACCGCTTCGGCTTCGGCCCGGCGTGAATTGACACCACTTCGCCGGTATGCCCGCAAACGACGTAAAATTCGGAATCACCCGCCACGAAGGCGCGCTCATTGATTCGGTGGAAACCGACGACAGCGTGCAGGTCAAGGAACTGGCCGGCAGCAACGGCGAAATCGCCCGTGTGAAGCCGTATCGCAAAATGACCGAGGGCAGCGTGAA
>JAYWEO010000224.1:0-6193 GCA_043779225.1 Prosthecobacter sp. | reverse complement strand
CTTCGCGCTCACGATGCGTTTGCCGTCGAGTTCGCCGCCATTCAGCACCATCTGGTAAAAGCGCGCCATGTCCGCCGCGGTGGAGAAAAGTCCGCCGCTCGGCTCGGCCTCGCGCTTGATGTCCGGCTCGGAGGTGAGGAAGGCATTGTGCGCGGGAACGAGTGCCGATCCATCTGCGCTCAGCTTATAAGTCCGCGCGACGCGCTCACGCTGCGCGGCATCCGGGTGCCACGTGGTGTCCTTCATCCCGAGCGGTGTGATGATGCGCTCACCGGCGAATTGCTCAAACGTCCTGCCGCTCGCGATCTCGACGATGCGCCCCGCGACCGTGAGTCCGAAGCCGTATTCAAATTCACTGCCGGGCTGGAACTCGAACGGCTCCTTCAGCAAATCGAGCGCGTACTGCGCGATCGGCACATTGCCATCGGTCGGCTTGCGCGCCGGGTCGGCGATGCCGCTCGTGTGCGAAAGAAGATCGCGCAGAGTGATCGGGCGGAAAAGCGCGCGGCCACCGACTTTCACCTTTGCGAGTTCCGGCAGCCACTTCGACGCAGGCTCGTCGAGCGACACCTTGCCCTCGTCCACGAGGATCTGCACGGCGGTCGAGGTGATCCCTTTCGTCATCGAGGCGATCCAGAAAATCGTGTCCGGCGTCATCGGCTTCTTCTTCTCGATGTTCGCCATGCCCGCAGCCTCGACATGAACAGTGCGACCGTCGCGCACAACGAGTGTGACGACTCCGGCAGCCCGCTTCTGCTTCAGCAATTCCTCCATCGCCGGCTTGATCGCCGCGAGCTTCGCGGAATCCATGCCGACCTCCTCGGGCTTCCCAATCGCGAGCGCTGCGGGCTTTGCCACCGGAGCCGGAGCAGGCACGGATTTCGGAGGCTCGGGCTTAGGCTGCGGCGGTTTCGGAGGCTCGGGTTTTGCGGCGGGCGCGGGCACCGCTGCGACGGCAGCGGCTGCAGGCGGGAGCTTCAGATCCCATCCGCGCTCGATGCGCACAGTCGGCAGCGCCTTTGCCAGCGCGGCGGCACCGGCATCGGTCACCTTCGTCTCGAAGACATAGACGCGCTTGAGATTCTTCAGTCCGCCGAGCTGCGCGAGACCGGCATCCGTGACGTCGGTGTGAAAGAGGTTCAGCGATTCGAGCTGCGCGAGGCCTTTCACGTGCGCGAGCACGGCGTCGCTGGCGTTGGTCCGCGAAAGGTTGAGCTTCTTCAGATTCTTCAGCGCCACGATGCCCGCAAGATCAGCCGGCTGGAATTGCGTGCCGGACAGATCGACCTCGATCGCGGACGTGATTTTTCCGAGCAGCGCAAATGCCGCCGAGTCCGGCTTCTCGACGCCGCGGAAATTCACGTAGCTCCAGTTTACACCCGACGCCAGCGGCTGCACGAGCGCGCCCCGTTTTGAGAGCGTCTCGGCGGCCTGCTTTTCCTCCGCGGTGACCGCAGGACCTGCGTCCACCTTTTCATCGGCACGAATGGCAAAGGGCGTGAGCAGTGATGCGACTGCCACGATGGCTGGGAGGAGTATTCGGCGGAGTTTCATAGGTATTGGGAGATTCTGGGTCTATGCGGCAAAGGTGGCACGCACTTTCCTATGAACGAGAGTCCATGGCCGACGCACACGTTAGGCCGGAAAATTGTGGCCGCCGCGTGGCATCCTTCTGGCTTTCTCCCGGATGCATGGCCCGAATCGATCAGTACTTCAAATTCATGAAGGAGCAGGGTGCGTCCGATCTGCACCTCACCACCGGCAATCCGCCCATCCTCCGCATCAGCGGAGAAATGGTGCGCATTGATGCCCCTTCATTCACCGGCGACGATCTGAAGGCGCTCGTCTATGAGATCGCGCCCGAGCATAAGATCAAGCAGTTCGAGGAAACGGGCGACGTGGACTTCGGCTACGAGTATCCGGGCTTTGCGCGCTTCCGCGCGAATTTCTTCAATCAGAAGTACGGCATCGGCGCCGTATTTCGTCTCATCCCGAGCAAGGTGCTCACCGCGGATGAACTCGGCCTGCCGCCCGTCATCAAGAGATTCGCCATGCTCAAGAAGGGCCTCGTGCTCGTGACCGGCCCGACCGGCTCGGGAAAATCCACGACGCTTGCCGCGATGGTGGACTACGCGAATCTCCAGCGGAAGGACCACATCCTCACGGTCGAGGACCCGATCGAATTCGTCCACAAGAGCCAGCAGTCGCTCATCAATCACCGCGAAGTCGGCATTCACACGAAGTCGTTTTCCTCAGCCCTGCGCGGCGCGCTGCGTGAAGACCCGGACATCATTCTCGTCGGCGAATTGCGCGATCTGGAGACCATCGAGCTCGCGCTCACCGCGGCGCAGACCGGTCATCTTGTCTTCGGCACGCTGCATACGCCGAGCGCGCCGAAGACGATTGACCGCATCATCGATGTGTTCCCCGCCGGTCAGCAGAACCAAGTGCGCTCGGGCCTCGCTGAATCGCTCAAGGGCATCGTGGCGCAAAATCTTTTCAAACGCGTGGACAAGCCCGGCCGATGCGCTGCGCTGGAAATCCTCGTGGTGGACAGCCCGATCGCAAACCTCATCCGCGAGGGCAAGACACACCAGATCACGGGCATGATGCAGGTGGGCAAAAAGAAGGGCAACCAACCCCTTGATGACGCCATCATGGAACTTCTCCGCGCATCGAAAATCGCGCCCGAGGAAGCCTACGACAAGGCGATGGACAAAAAGAAATTCCGCGCATTCATCAAGGATGCCGGCGACTGGGAGGACTAGGCCATGAAACGCGCTGAACTCGACGCCATCCTGACCTCCATGCTGGAGGTCTCACCGGGAATCTCCGACATCAATTTCACGTGCGACCGACCGCCCCAGGTCGAGGCCTTCGGCGTGCTGAAGATCGCCGATGTGGCACCGCATGTGCCAAAGCTGACCGCCTTTCAGACCGAGCGCATCGCGCTGAATATCATCGGCGGTGACCGGCGTCTGCTCCGCGAACTCGCCATCCGCGGCTCTTGCGACTGCGCGTACATGGTGAATGAAAAGCTGCGCTTCCGCGTGAACGTCTTCCGGCAGCGCGGCAATCTCGCGATCGTCATGCGCAAGGCGCAGACGGAGGTGCCCACGATCCAGAGCTTGGGACTTACGCAAACCTTCAAGGAAGTCGCGAAGGAGAAGACCGGCCTCATCCTCGTCACCGGCGCGACCGGCAGCGGCAAGACGACGACACTTGCGGCGTTGCTCGATGAGGTCAACCGAAGCCAGGCCGTCCATGTGGTCACGCTCGAAGACCCGATCGAGTATCTGCACCCGCACAAAAAGGCGACCTTCAACCAGCGCGAACTCGGGCCCGACTTCGATGACTTTCCGAGCGGTCTGCGTGCCGCGCTCCGGCAGGCGCCCAAGGTCATTTTCGTCGGAGAAATGCGCGACCGCGCCACGGTGGAAATCGCACTCACCGCCGCAGAGACAGGCCACCTTGTCCTTTCCACCATCCACACGATCAGCGCCGGCCAGACCGTGAACCGGATCCTCGGAATGTTCGAGCGCGACGATGAATCACAGCTCCGTCTCCGCCTGGCGGACACGCTGCGATGGATCATTTCGCAGCGCCTGCTTCCCCGCACCGGAGGCGGACGTCATCTGGTGCAGGAGATCATGGGCAGCAATATGCGGACTCGCGAAGCGATCCAGATGGGTGAGGACGATGGGCGGACGTTTTACGAAATCATCGAGCAAAGCCAGACGTTCGGGTGGGGGACATTCGATCAGGCGATCGTCGCGGCATTTGAGGCCCGGAAGATCAGCGATGAGACCGCGCTGCTCTACTCGACGAACAAGGGCAAGATGAGCCGCTTCATTGATGATGCAAAGAAGCGCATGAATCTCATCGAAGTGGATACCACCGGCATGAAACTCGACCATCAATCCTTCGCCATCGCCAAATGAGCACGCTTACGGACAACGATTTCCACCATCGCATTGACCTCTTCGAACCGGGCGACACCACCGCACTCGTCTGCGTGGACGTGCCGGAGGTGCAGCGGCTCGTCGTGGAGAATCTCACAGAGCTGGGATGCAAGATCCATACGGGCCTCTTCACGGAGGACATCCTCGTGAAGCTCCAGACGCATGCCTACGACATCGTCGTCATCGCCGAGCACTTCAGCGACTCGAATCTTCAGAGCAATCCGATCCTGCACGCCACATTGGAAATCCCGCCGGACCAGCGACGCCGGCAGATCATCGCGCTCGTCGGCAGCAGCATCCATACGGATAGCGACATGGAGGCGTGGTCGCACAGCGTGAACCTCGTGGTGAATCTCGCCGACGTGCCGAACATCAAGCACGTGCTGCGGCGCTGCATGCAGCGCAGCCGGAGCTTTTACACGCCGTATTCCGAAGCGCTCAGCGCAGCAGAGCGCGCCTGATTTTCCAGCGACGCAACGCTCACTTCGGATTGCACACATCCGCGGTGATGCGGATGTCCGGCCCGATTTTCCGATAGGAAAGATCGGCCAGCCTCGGCGCTTCACACGCGATGCCCGCGCCGAACCCGGCGATGACATCCGGCCCGCCGCACAGAAGCGGCGCGAGGTAGAAATGCGCACGGTCCACGAGTCCCTTGTCAAGCGCCGCACCGAGGAGATTCCCGCCGCCCTCGATCATCACGCTCGTGCAGCCCCGCCTGCCAAGATCGCGCAGCACAGCGCGCAGCGACTTTCCACGGAAGACCAGCGTGCGCTCCCGATGTTCGTCGGTGAAAAGATGCGCGTCCTTCGGCAATCGGCCACTGCGCGTGAGCACGACACGCCAGGGCTGTCGCGCCGGGACATTGCGCAAGCCGCGAATGGTGAGCCGCGGATCGTCCATCCGCACGGTTTCCGCACCGACGAGGATCGCATCCACACTCGCGCGCAGCCGCATCGCATCCGCGCGTGATTCTTCACTGGTCAGCCACGCACCTTCACCCGGCGGACGAGTGAGACGGCCATCCAGCGACATCCCGGCCTTTGCGATGACGAGCGGCATCCCGGTCGTGATCCACTTATTGAATCCCGCGTTCAGCGCTGTGCATTCTGCGGCGAGAATTCCCGCCGTCACCGCGACGCCCGCCTTTTTCAAAATGGCAAATCCATGCCCCGCATGACGCGGATTCGGATCCATCGCACCGGCGACGACACGCGTGATCGCCGCCTCGATAATCGCATCCGTGCAAGGAGGCGTGCGCCCGTGCGTGCAGCACGGCTCGAGGCTCACATAAAGGGTCGCACCTCGCGCGAGAGCCGGTTTCTCCAATGCGCGCAGAGCCTCGATCTCCGCATGTGGCCCGCCAGCGCACCGGTGCCAGCCTTTCGCGATCACACGACCGCTTTTCACGATCACCGCGCCCACCGCGGGATTCGGCGACGTATGCCCGAGTCCCCTCCCCGCCTCACGCAGGGCGAGGCGCATGAATCTTTCATCGTCCGCAAGGCTCATCCCGCATCCGTATCCGCACAACTTCCAAGCTGCAAGCCGCCTCGCACCGCGACAGCGTCCCATGCTTGATTCCATCCGTATTCCGACTCGTGCATGTGCGTCTGCACCGCAACAGGCGGCAGAAAAAAAGGGGGATCAGGATGCCACCGATACGTTCCATGCATTGACGGGACTCAAATCCCGGCTAAAAAAAGATCCGCGATGAATCACCTCATCTCCACCACCGCCAAAGGCCAGGCCACGAGCACTTGCTCGATGCCCGCACGTTTCGTCGTCTGGGCAAAAGCCCGGCGCGGTGGCGGGAGATTCTGATTTCTTCATACAGTCTTTCCTCAACAACCCACCGCTGCTCGACGGCGGTGGGCTTTTTGTTCCCGTCGGCGGCTGCGGTTCCAATTCAAACCGAACCCTATGAGCCACGAAATCGAAACACTCGAAGACGAGACAGCCGAACTCCATGCCCATTCACGGCACGGACTCACACTGCTCAGCAACATCTACCTCGAAGCCGGCCTCCCTCTCGACTTCGCGGCCCGGTCGGCAGCAGCAGACTGCGAGCTCTTCGAGGAAGAAATCCTGTGCGCGCAAAAGTCCGGTCACTTCCAAGTCTCGTTGCCCACATACCCGATCTGGACGTAAACAAACGGCGGCTCGTTGTTCTGCCGCTCATAGATCTCCCTGATGCCATCACGCACGCTCACATGGCAGTATTCAGGCGC
>JAYWEO010000223.1:0-9555 GCA_043779225.1 Prosthecobacter sp. | reverse complement strand
ATCCGGCGAAGGCGAAGCGTGTGGTGCAGTTCTTCATGGCGGGGGCGGCGAGCCACATTGATCTGTTCGACCACAAACCGGAGCTCGTGAAGCGGCATGGCGAGCCGAGCGATTTCGGCGAGCATGTGGAGGCGTTTCAAAATGGGCTCGGGCCTTGGCTGCGGCCGGTGTGGGACTTCAAACCGTACGGACAGTCCGGCAAAATGCTGAGCGATACAGTCGCGCCGCTCGGCGGGGTGGTGGACGATCTTGCGTTCATCCACAATCTTGTCGGCAAGTCGGGTGTGCATTCGGCGGCGACGCTGCTGCAGGCGACGGGGTTTCAGCTTCCGGGGTTTCCCGGTGCGGGGTGCTGGGTGAGCTATGGGCTCGGCTCGATGAATGACAATCTGCCGACGTTCGTCGTGCTGCCGGATCATCGCGGCTTCGGCTCGAACGGCGTGAAGAACTGGGACTCCGCATTCCTCCCGTCGCAGCACAGCGGCACGATCATCTATCCCGGCACGGAGACACCGATCGCCGATCTTTTTCCGCACAAGAGCGGCGACTTTGTGAATGCGAAAAGCGAGGCTGAGGCGCAACGACTCATGGCGGAGCTGAACCACACGCACGCCGCTTCACGCGAAGGGGATCAGCGGCTCGATGCACGCATCCGCAGCTACGAACTCGCCGCGCGTATGCAGCTCGCCGCGCCCGAGGCGCTGAACCTGAAGGACGAACCTGAGCATGTGCAAAGGCACTACGGCCTCGACCGCGGCCCGCAGACATGGCCGAGGGAAATCAATGCGGAGGAGGAATCATTTTACTTTGCGCAGAAATGCCTCGCCGCGCGGCGGCTGCTCGAACGCGGCGTGCGTTTCGTACAGGTGTGGAGTGGCAATGACAACGGCTTCCCACGTCGCAACTGGGATTCGCACGAGGACATCGCGCGCGACCACGGCCCGCTCTCGCTCGGCATGGCGCGCGGCTGCGCGGCGTTCATCGAAGACTTGAGGCAACGCGGCATGCTTGAGGACACGGTGATTCTTTGGACGACGGAATTCGGCCGCATGCCGTCCTCGCAAGGCGGCAAGGGGCGTGATCACAATCCCTACGTTTTCACGAACTGGCTCGCCGGCGGCGGCATCAAGGGCGGCATCACCCACGGCGAGAGCGATGAATGGGGCTACAAGCCGCAGGATCGGAAAAATCCCACGCAAGTGTGGGACATCCACGCGACGATCCTGCACCTGCTCGGCATTGATCACACGAAGCTCACCTTCCGCCACAACGGGATCGACCGACGCCTCACGGACGTGCATGGCGAAGTCATCCGCCCTTTGCTCGCGTAGCGATCCGAGCGCGCAAAATCAGACCACAACGGTCGCCGAGTCCTCGACAATCCGTCCGTCGCGCATGTCGAGGTGCCGGTCACCGCGCTGCGCCAGATTGCGATCGTGCGTCACCACCACGAGCGTCTTTTTCTCGGAGCGCACGAGATTCAGCAGCAGTTCCACGATGCTGCCGCCGGTCGCGGAATCGAGATTGCCCGTCGGCTCATCGGCGAAAATCACCTCGGGATTGTTGATGAGCGCTCGCGCGATGGCCACGCGCTGCTGCTCGCCGCCGCTGAGTTCCGCAGGCAGATGATGCAGCCGCTCGCCGAGACCCACGCGCTCGAGCGCGGACTGCGCGGCGGCCTGCTTGTCCGCGCCGCCGATGAGCGCGGGGAGCATCACATTTTCCAGCGCCGTCAGCTCCGGCAGCAGGTGATACGCCTGGAAGACAAACCCGAATTTCGTGTTCCGCAGCTTCGCGAGATTTCGCTCCGACTGCGCATACACATCCACCTCGCCAAATTTCACGACGCCCTTCTCCGGCCGCTCAAGGCCCGCGAGTGTGTAGAGCAGCGTGCTCTTTCCCGCGCCGCTCGCGCCGCAGAGGAAGAGCGACTCCCCCGGCGTGATGTCGAGCGTGATGCCGCGCAGCACCTCGATGGTGCGCTCGCCCATCTTGAATGAGCGGTAAAGTTCGCGTGCGGAAATCTGTGAGGCTTGCTGGGTCATCGTCGCGCGCACCGTATGCGCCGCGGCACGCAGCGGCAACTCCCGTCTGGCGCGCATTCGCAGACGGAGCGCGCTCTACCTGCGTCCGGCGTGGCTGATTGCGTCCTGTGCCTTCCGGCCTGCGCGTTCCCAAAATGATTTCTCCTGGCTCCCTTTTTTTGGGATGTCGCCGCTGTGCCATTCGTGCAGGAGCGTCATGTTGAAATAGAGCCGCTGGAGCGCCTGCTCGTGCGTCTCACCGGCGCGGGGTTTCTGGTAAAGAATGGCGCGTTCGTTGATCGGCACCGACCTGAGCGTCTGCAGTCCGAGGATTCCCCAGAAGCTGCGCGCGCCGTCGAAGTAATCATTCGGCGCGCGCTCGAACCACAGGCTGCCGGGCGGCGAGTCGGGCTGGTTTTTGCCGGATGATTTCGGCCTCTGCGATTTGCGGACGTCCGCGTAGCTCACGTCGAGCGCATCATTCGCCCGTAGACCGCCGAGACCGAGATAGCGATCGGGCTCCACTTTTCCCTGGCGATCCGCCGTCTTCATCAGCGCCTGGCAGACCGCCTCGCTCTTCTGCCAGCCGTGCCATTCCTTTTCGGAAAATTCGCCGCGGTGTTTCTGCAACCAGAGCGCGGCGGCCGCAGCGGCTTGCGGTGTCGCAGCGGAAGTGCCGGCACCATCGAGATCCACGCCGTCGGCGATGGGCGTTCCCTTTTCCTTCCGGATGGCGAGCCACGGGACGTTCGGGGAATATCCGGCAACCGGATACGGTCGGAGCTGACCCTGCCAGCGTGTCTGGCTCGGATCGGGCTTGCGTTTCATGCGGAGGAAAGCAGTGCTCGTCCCATCAGCGCCGTAGCTGCCGCGGAAAGCCCAATCGAGAAGCCCCCGTGGCGAGCGCAGCAGTCGCGCGAGCGTGTTCTTCGCGTAGCTGCTGTGATCCGCGGTGACACCCGTCACGCCGACCACACGGCGAAACCCCGCAGGATACACGGGGCTCGACGGAAGGATGATGCCATTCGGCATGAACGGCTCGGGCATGAACGAGAAAAAATCGCTCTCAGCCGCGAAGATCGCCGTGCCGCGCTCGTAAGCCGCATTCACCGCATCCGCCCACGCCTGCGTCGGCGAGCCGCCGTGGCTCATCGTGATGACGTCACAGCCTTTCACGCGGCTGGCGTAGTCGATCCCGTACGCCAGTTCGCCCGTGCTCGCCGAGAACACCCACGGTGCCACGCGCACCGGCACGACCTTCGCAAATGGCGCACCGCCGAGCCAGCCGTAGTAGCCCTTGATGCGTCCACCCGGCACGGCCTTCTCGTCGATCGCAACCCACCCACCTGCGAGCAGCCCGATCGTGCCCATTCCATGAGTGCCGCCGGTGCGCTCCGGCGCATCAGGAAGTCTCGGCGGATCATTTTCATCCACCTTCTCGCCGCGGCGTCGCTTTTCATCATCGCGACTTTTTTTCTGCGCGTACGTGAGCAGCCCGACGGCATTCGCGAAGCGATCTTCCCGGACGAGATTCAAAGGCGCGGCGGCATGGTGTCCATCGAGTCCGTTGTCGAGATGGCCGATCACGATCCCTTCGCCCGGCTTCGCAAACCGCCCGCGTGCGCGTGCAAGCTGCGAGTGCTCGTCATCGAGATGCCACATCGGATCGATGACAAACTGCCCGGCCATCCCGCCCTCCTTGCGACGGTTGTCCGGCCATACTTTCGACGGCATCTTCCCGATCACCAGCTTCGTGCCCGATCCGAATTCCGATTTCACGATCGTGCCAGGCTTGGGTTCCGGCGGCTGCTTCGCCATGATGTTTCGGAAAGTCTTGTTCGGCTCGATGAGCAGCGGATAGGCGCCGAAGGCCGCGTGCGTCGCATCAGCGATTTCCGGTGCGCGGGAAAAGAGCGTCCTCCAATACGGAAGATAGAACGCGGTGCGCAAAGGCCGCTCATTGTTCCAAGCCGCATACCATTGCCCGCCGCGATCCCCCGTGCGCGGTGCCTCCAGCACGTGCCGGAATTCCCAACCCTGACTGCGACCGTTCGGAATCGGCTCCTTGATGGGCACCTTCACCAGCACCGCCCGCTGAAGCTTCAGCGAATCCCCCGCCCCGCCGCAGCCCCAGATCAGCAGCGCAAAAGCAACGAACGACGAGTTCCCGATGCGGGCACCGAAGGGAGAGATTTTCATATCGTGAATCCAGCGAAGAGTGAAACGACCGGCACCCGCATATCTGGCCCTCACACTTCTGACAATGCGCCGTTCGACATGCAGACGACGCGGCATTCCCGTTCGGGAGTGGCGGATGGGGAGGGATTCGAACCCTCGTAGACGGTAAAGCCTAACACGCTTTCCAAGCGTGCGCATTCGACCACTCTGCCACCCATCCTGAAATCGAGAGAACATCCTGCGCGGATTCCGTTGCGGCGCAAGAAAGTTGTTCGGCAGAATTGCGAGGCGCGCATTTTCTCGAAGCCACGCTCGACACGGTGCGCGCCGCGCGGAAAAACTCCGGGCACATGTTTCACGTCACCATCCTCGGCAGCGGCAGCGCAGGAAATTGCGCGCTCGTCGAGTCGGCGAATGCGCGCGTGCTGCTCGACGGCGGACTGAGCGCAAAGCAGATGCGCGAGCGCCTCGCGCTGTGCGGCGTGAATCCGATCGAGATTGACGCCATCCTGCTCACGCACGAGCACAGCGACCACGCGGGCGGCGTGGAGGTGTGGTGCAAGCAATTCGGCACGCCAGTCTATGCGAATGGCCTCACCGCCGAGGCGCTGCGGCGTTCGGCGGGTGAGTCCAAGGCCGACTGGCGCGTGTTCACGACCGGCGGCGATTTTGAAATCAAGGACATCGCCGTGCAGACCTTCAGCGTGCCGCACGACGCGATGGACCCGGTCGGCTTCATGCTGCACCACGGCGGCGAATCGCTCGGCTTTCTCACCGATCTCGGCTTTGCCACGAAGCTCGCGTGCGAACGTGTGCGGCAGGCGCACACGCTCTTCATCGAGGCGAATCACGACGAGAAACTGCTCCAGCTCGACACACGCCGCCCGTGGTCCACGAAGCAGCGCATCATGTCGCGCCACGGCCATCTCTCGAATGCCGCCGCCGCCACCGTGCTTGCAGAGATGCTCGGCGGAAACCTCCGCCGCGCCGTGCTCGGGCACCTGAGCCGCGACTGCAATTCGCCGGATCTCGCGGCGCACACGGTGCGGGAAAAAATCACGGCGGCAGGCGCCGCGCACGGCAGCGTCGAGGTGTACGTGGCGACGCAGAAGGAAGTGAGCCCGCGCTTCGCTGTCGGGTGCTCACCGATGTAGCCGCCGACGGAAGGAGGCCGGCTGGTTTTTTTCCGTGCGCCAGCGTCTCCAAAAATGCCCGCCTCCTTCGGTCGGCAGCTACGGCGATTGCGCCACGGCCTCCGCGACCTCCCCAGGTTCGGCGAGCACACTCTCCGCACCGGGATGAAAATAGATTTCCGTCATCCCCGCCGATGCGTGCCGCACCGCACGACGCACTTCAGCGAGATCCATGCGCCCGCTTTTGCTCAGGCCGAAAACTGCATCGGCAAAGCCGACTCCTGCCACCTTCAGTTTCGGCGCGGCGTGTGCGCTCAGCATCGAAAACACACGGGGCAAAAACCCGCTCGCACCCGGCTCCCGCACGAGTCGCGTGAAACGGAACCCATGCTCGATCGCGACAGGCAGCGTGAGCGCGAGCACAAGCGGATGCAGGTGCAGGTGCGTATGCCCATCCCAATGCGTCGGTGCAAAACCCAGCGCGCGGAACTTTGCAAACTGCGCCGCGATTTCCCGACGCAGCCACGCGCGCGCGCCGGGGAAAAATGCGAACTTCAACCCGCCCAACGCAGGCGAGTGCTGCATCATGCGACCGTCCGAAGCGCGTCCGTCGCAGAGCGTGAGATGCAGCCCGACGCGCAAATCGGGATTCCTGCGCGCGATCTCCACAGCCTCGTCCACACCCGGCTCGTTCACCATCACGCTCGCCTGCGTGAGCGCGCCCGCGCGGTGCCATTGCTCGATCGCGGCATTCACCGAGGCGCTGCGGCCAAAGTCGTCGCCCGTCAGCAGCAGGCGGCGCGTGTTGTCTTTCATGCCTGCTTGTCAGCATGATGCCACCCCAGCCGCAACGCCAATCTCCATGCCCGACTCCCTGCCCGTCATTTTTGCCCTCATCGCGCTCGGGTTTGCAGTCTGCGGACTCGCACTCCACGCGGTCGCGGCATTCCGGCTCGCCCGTCACCTGCGCCTGCCGGCAGCGGAGGAAAGTGCAGACACACCACCTCTCACACTCTGGCGTGCGCTGAAACGCGGCGTGCCCGACCTCGAAGGGAAACTTTATGCGCTCGTGCGCGGCAGTCGCGTCTGCGATCAGATTCTCCTCAGTGCGGATGCCGGCTCGACGGAACTTTCGACGTGCGAAGCTCTGCGTGCGCGGCACAGCGAGCGGAACATCACCATCGTCGCTTGCGAAGGTGATCGCGCGCCGAATCCGAAAATCTCCAAATTCCTCCAGATGACCCCGCACGCCCGGCACGCGCACTGGCTGCTCACCGACAGCGAGGCGATGCCCGACGAGGACTTCATCGAATCCTTCCGCCGCGAGTGGCACGCGAGCGGCGAGGATGCGCAGACCGCAGGCTACCGCTTCGCAAACCTCCGCAATTTTCCGCAGGCACTCGATGCTGCGCCGGCCCTGCTCACGCTCTGGCCCGGCCTCATGCTCGCAGGACGCATCACATTCACGCTCGGAGCATGCACTGGCGTGAAAGCCGAGGACATCCGCGCCATCGGCGGCTGGGAAACGCTCGGCGGTGATCTCGCCGAGGATCACCAGCTCGGCGCACAGCTCTCGGCGAAGGGCCGCACGATCCGGCTTAGCCGCAACGTCCTCACACTCGACAGCGATCCGATGACCTGGCGCGAATACCTCCGGCACCAGCATCGTGTCGCCGTGACCTATCGTGCCGCGACACCGGCGGGCGCGCTCGGGCTGCCTGTCTTGCACACGCTCGGCTTCGCCGCCGTCGCCGCGGCACTGCATCCGCTATCGGTGAAATATGGCGCGCCCATCAGCATCGTTCATCTCGCGGTCGCACACGTGGTCCTTGCGCGGATTGCGATTGCCGCAGTGTTTTCACAGGCGCTGGACTTTCCCATCCTCCGGCTCACGCTCGCCGTGCTGCTCAGTGCATTCATCGAGTCGGCAATGTGGCTCGTCGCGTGGCTGCCATCGGGTGTGTGGTGGGCAGGCCGCTGGCGGCGCGTCGGCTGGCGCGGACGGCTGTCGTAGCCGCGCTCGTGAGAGCGCGGGCACTGACCCTCGATCAGCCCGCGCTTTCACAGGCGCGGCTGCGGCCGCGTTGCACATCCGCGCGCGGGGCGTATCCTTGTGAAAAGGCAACACAATGAACCCCGCGCCGCGAAAGTTCGTCCGATTTCTCGCCGATGAATTTCACAGCGAGAGCTGGTCACTTTCCGCGCAGCGGGCCGCGGAATTTGCGCAGGACGATCCGCAGAGTTCGTCCTATTCGCGCGCGGCGGAGCTGCTCGCCGACCGCGATTTTGAAGTCCTGCGCAATCGCGACGAGCCGCTCACTTCCGAACTGCTCGCAGGCGCGGACGTGCTCGCGCTGCTGCACCCGTGCGATCCGCGCTGGGAGCGCACGACTTCGCTCGGACCGCCCGCGCTGGCACCGGAGGAAATCGCGGCCGTGCAGGCATGGGTGCGCGCAGGCGGCGGGCTGCTCGTGGTGACGGAATACGAGCACGACAAATACGGCGACAACCTGAACGAACTCCTCGCACCCACCGGACTGCACATCGAGAACACGCGCGTCTTCGACCGCAGTGCGTGCGTGCCGGGAAATCCCGAGTGGCTCTTCGCCGGGCCCGCCCCCGGCTCGCCGCTCGGCCACCTCGCATCGCGGGCGTGCTTTTACCGCGCGGGATCCTGCACGGTGAAGGACGGCGCGAGCGTCGCATGGCGTGCCTCGGCGCAGGCGCACCCGCCAGATGCCTGCCTCATCGGCTGCGCGGAATTCGGGCGCGGGCGCATCGTCGTCGTCACGGATTCACTGCTGTTTGGCGACGAGCACATCGGCGAAAAGGATCACCTCCAGCTCTGGCTGAACATCGTCCATTGGCTCGCGGTTCCCGCCTACCGCCGTGCTGAACAGACTCCGCTGCTGGCTGGGAAAGAGCACGCCATCGCGCAGTCGAATGCATGGATTCGACTGAAGGGCGTCATCAACACGCTGCGCGCGATTCAGGATGCGGACGGGAGTGTGGGCCTCACCAATCACGACGGCGCGACGAAGCTCACCGAGGCAGTGGTCGGCGCAATCCAAGCGCTCGCCGGGCATTTTCCGCACGAGGCCGACTACCTCGCGCACGTCTCGGACGATTTCGCGGCGTGGCAGCGCGACGGATTCGGGCGTCCGGATTTCGCTGCTTCGCTCGCCGCGTTCCGTCCGGACAAACATCGGCGCGACGGACTCGAACATCTCGTCGTGTTCCCGATGTACACGCCAAACGCATCATCCGCCGTGCGCTTCGAGGCGCTGCTGATCCGCACGACGTGGCCGGACTGGCTTGCGGCGCTGGAGCACGGTCGCTATCCGAATCCGAAATTTGTCCCGCTCGGCCTCACGGACTTCACCGACGGCTACGCGAGCGAATGCGCGGTGCTTTTTCCCGAGACGGTCTCCGTCGCGAGCCGCGCGACGAATCACTTCGGTGGGATTTTCTGCGATCGTGAGGCGCGGCGCCTCCAGTCCACCGCGCAGCGCGCAGCCAGCGCCACCGGCCTGCGGCTTTTCCCGGAACTCGAATGCATGCTCGCGAATCGCACGCTCGTCGAAGAGGTGTGCGCGCTCTGGGATCTCATCCACGACCAGTCGCACGCGCTCGGCGAACTGCCGTTCGATCCGTTCATGATCCGGCAGCGCGCGCCGTTCTGGATGTATGCGATCGAGGAATTGCGCGTGGATGTGCGTGCATTCGGGGAGGCGCACCGGCTGGCGTGCGAGGGCTTTCCCTTCGCGCGCTACGTGTGCTGGGCGATCGTGCTCGACCGCATCCTGCGCTTCCCGACCACCGGGCCGCGCGTTCGGAATTACGACGCGCTCGGCGGTCAGATTCTCTTCGGCGCGCTCCATCAAAGCGACGCCGCGCTGTGGCGCGACAACCATCTTGAAATCCGCTGGGACGCGCTGCCCGAAGCGATGGCCGCGCTCGATGGGGAGCTTCATTCGCTCTACAAGACCGGCGCGGAATGCTCGCGCGTCGCGCTGTGGCTTGCAGCGCACGCATTCGTGAGCCGACACGTGCATCCAAATGTCGGCTCCCGATTCCTGCACGGCGCGCTGCCGGACGAAAGCGACCCGAAGGCGTGGCTCGCACTCGCGCACGATGATGAATTCCCGCTCGGGAATTTCCACCTGCTGCTGGGGAGGAAGTTGAGAGGTGAGGGTTGAGAGTTGAGAGGAAGAGGATCG
>JAYWEO010000222.1:0-7663 GCA_043779225.1 Prosthecobacter sp. | reverse complement strand
CCGCACAGCCAAGATGGCTGTGTTCCGTGTGCGCCGCCTATTTTTTTCGCAGTTTCTGAGGGCACTGCGGGATCGGGATTCATCGGGCAAAGATTGAGCTAAAGGGCGGGGGAAATCTGCCGATTTGGCAGGAGCGGCAAGGTGCCGGCATGAAGCCGGTCCGGAAACGCGAAAAACTAAAATGCTACTGATCATCGGATTTATCATCGTCGTGGGCTCAACGCTCGGCGGCTTCATGCTGGCGGGTGGAAATCCCATCGTGCTTCTGCACGTGTCGGAATTTGTGAGCATCGGCGGCATCGCGCTCGGCGTGCTCGTCATCTCCAGTTCGGGCAAGGTGCTGAAGGAGGTGATGAAAAAGGTGATGGGTGCGGTGAAGGGCGGCTCGTCGCGGAAGGGCGACTACATGGATCTGCTGAAGCTGCTGTATGAGGTGTTCGTGCTGGCGCGGCGCAGCGGCCTGGTGGCGCTGGAGGATCATGTGATCGAGCCGAAGAAGAGCTCGCTCTTTCAGAAATATCCGTCCTTCGTCGGCGACCACGAGCGCAGTGATTTTCTCTGCAACAATCTGAAGCCGCTCATCGATGGACGCATCAAGCCCGAGCAGATCGGCGGGCTGCTGCATCAGGACATCGCGGCTCGCGAAGAGGAGGCCGAGGCGCCCATCCACGTGCTCCAGCTCATCGGCGATTCGCTGCCGGGCATCGGGATCATCGCGGCAGTGCTCGGCATCATCAATACGATGGCGGCCATCGCCGAAGGCCCTGAGGCCGTCGGCGAGCGTGTCGCCGCGGCGCTCACGGGAACTTTCCTGGGAATTCTCGGCGCGTACGGTTTCGTGAATCCAGTCACGGCGCGCATCAAGGCGAACAACGCGATCGACATTCAATATTTCAACGGAATCTCGAAGGGCCTGAGTGGCTTCACCGGCGGCATGGCTCCGATGATGGCGGTGGAGATGGCGCGCAGGTGCTTCGACCCCGCGGTGCAGCCCGGTGCGGATGAGATGGAAAAAGCCATCAAGGCGATGCCTGCCACCAAGTAAGCCATGGCTAAGAAAGGAGCACATCACGGCGGAGCCTGGAAGGTGGCATACGCAGACTTTGTGACGGCGATGATGGCACTCTTCATGGTGCTGTGGATCTGCTCGCAGGACAAAAAAATCCTGCTTGCGACATCGAAGTATTTCAAACAGCCATTCAATGCGCTCACGGATCGCTCCGTCGGCGTGATGCAGGGCAATCAGGGCGGGTCGAAGGGCAGTGATTCCAACCGGGACACGGCCACGGCGGCCAACCTCTCATTCCTGAATGCACTCGCGAGCGAGCTGAACAAGATGATCAACGTGCAGGACGTCACGGAGGAAAAGGCGATGGATATTGAGGTCACTTCCGACGGGCTGAAGATCACCATTTTTGAAAAGCCAAAGCATGCACTTTTCAAGAAGGGCACTGCGGAGGTGACGGAATGGGGGCGCTTCGTGCTGCAGGGACTCGCATGGACGATCGAGCGGAACAACATGAAGACCATCATCGAAGGGCACACGGCCGCGGGATTCGTCCCGGTGCGTCCGGACTACGGGGCTTGGGAACTGACGACGGATCGGGCGAACATGGCCCGGCGATTGCTTGAGCAATACGCCGTGGAAGCAAAAAAAATCGAACGCATCGCCGGCTTTGCCGATACGCAACCCCTGCCTGGGCAGAAGCCCGATGCCGAAGGGAACGAACGCATCACCATCAGCCTTTCAAACAACCACTAGTCCATGGCCATCCAGTCATTCCTCAGCAATCGCGCCACTGCCTCGCCGCTTCGGGGCGGCTTGCAGGAGCCATCCAGTCCGGGCGGCTTCCAGCGTCTCTTCGAAGGGGCGCCGGAGACCGGCGACCGCGACGGCAAGCCACACCTGGACGCGCCGCAGGTCGAGGTGATCGAGGAAAATGGTCGCGTGGTCAGCATCGTCGTCACGTGCCGATGCTGCGAGCGGATTGAGATCGCCTGCCGCTACTGATTCGGTCGGGCGAGTCGAGGGGGGCGGTTTCCCGTAACCCGTCTTCCGAAAAGCGGTAACACTGGCACGCCGCGGGAAAGACTGCCGGGATGATATGGAAGTTATCACTCGTATTTTCCGTGTGATTTTTTTGTCGGGGAGTCGGGGTCCGAATCCGATCCCCCCTTGGAAACCCTTTTTGGCGAACAGATCCTGATGTCATTAGGTTTTGGATTCCAGGCTATTGCTCCATCGAAGCGATGGTATTTCTCAAGTGTTCCTCAGTCGGCGTGTGAGCGGATTTTATGGTGGTAGGGAGACGCATTTTGATCGGGAATCATCAACCTGTGGTGGTCGGCAAACATTGGCCCGGTCAAATGCGCAACACGTTGACGAAAACTCGTATTGACATCAGTGCTGAAAATTATCATTTTCGTGGGAAGCCTGAGTATGTCCAAGCCACCTACCAACGAACCAAATCTGCAGCCGGCGACTCTGCAACAGGCCGCTCAGGCGCATAATTTGATGACGGTGAAGGAGACTTCGGAGTATCTCCGCATACCTCTCCCTACGGTTTATTATCTCGTGCAGCGCGGGCAGCTCCCTGCGATCCAGATCGGCGGACGCTGGCGCGTGAAGAGGGACATGCTGGATCGCGACATCCTTCGCAACGCAGAGGAAGGACAGCCGACAGTGCTCGTGGCGGATGACGATGTGGGCCTGCAAAGCATGTTCCGCCTGTTCCTCAAAAAGCAGGGCTACTCACGGATCGTTGTGGGAACCGGCAAGGAGGCCATCGCTGCGCTGCACAAGCAGAAGTTCGAGCTTTGCTTCCTCGACCTCCAGCTCCCCGATACGACAGGCGACGAGATTTACAAAGAGGCCAAGGAGATTCAGCCCAATCTGCCCATCGTGATCATCACGGGATTTCCAGACAGCCAGATGCTGGACAACATTCTGAAACTCGGCCCTGTCACCGTTCTGAAGAAGCCGCTGAAAGTGGAGGCGCTCCAGAAGACGATGCAGATGCTCGGCCACAAGGTGAACGAGAAGATCAAGTCGGCGTAGGCTGACGGTTGTCTAAATCGGCACGGGGGCCTTGTGCCAGTTGGTGGACTGCTCGTAGGCGTGCGCGATTTGCAAAAGGCGCGTCTCCTCGAAGGGCTTGCCGATCAGCTGAAGTCCGACGGGCAGTTTCTTCCCATCCACATCCGCAAAGCCGCACGGAATGCTCATGCCGCAGGTGCCGGCCAGGTTGCACGCGATGGTGAAAATGTCGGCGAGATACATTTTCAGCGGATCGTCGCTGCGGTCGCCGGCCTTGAACGCGGGCTCGGGCGTCGTGGGGCAGATGATGGCGTCCACGCGTTCAAAGGCGCGCGTGAAGTCGCCGCGGATGAGCGTGCGGACTTTCTGCGCGCGGAGATAGAACGCATCGTAGTACCCGCTGCTGAGCACGTAGGTGCCGAGGATGATGCGGCGCTTCACCTCAGGGCCAAAGCCCTGCCCGCGCGTCTGGCCATACATTTCTAGAATATTGCCGGCACCTGCGCGCGAGCCGTAGCGCACGCCGTCGAAGCGCGCGAGGTTCGCCGACGCCTCGGCGGTCGCGATGATGTAATAGACGCCGACGGCGTGCTCGGTGTTCGGCAGCGAGACCTCGACGATTTCTGCACCGAGCGATTCGTAGTGGCGGATCGCGGCGCGCACGGCGGCGTCCACCTGCGGGTCAATGCCGCTGATGAAATACTCGCGCGGCATGCCGAGCTTCACACCTTTCAAATCCTGGCCGAGCTTCGCCGTGTAATCGGGCACGGGCTCGTCGAGGCTCGTGGAGTCGAGCGGATCGCGGCCTGAGATCGCGTTCAGCAGCAGCGCGGCGTCCTCGACGGTCTTTGTGAAAGGGCCGATCTGATCGAGCGACGAGGCAAATGCGACGAGGCCGAAACGCGAGACGCGTCCGTAGGTCGGCTTCAGTCCGACGCAGCCGCAGAGTGCGGCCGGCTGGCGAATCGAACCGCCGGTGTCCGAGCCGAGCGCGGCGAAGGCCTCATTTGCAGCGACGACCGCCGCGGAACCACCGGAGGAACCACCGGGCACGCGCGACACGTCCCACGGATTGCACGAGCGGCCGAATGCGGAATTCTCCGTCGAGCTGCCCATCGCGAATTCATCCATGTTGCAACGGCCAAACGGAATCGCACCCGCGGCGCGGAGCATCTTGATCACGGTCGCGTCGTAGTTCGCCTTGTAGCCGTCGAGGATCTTCGAACCGCATGAGCACGGCTCGCCGTTCACGTTGATCACGTCCTTGATCGCGATCGGCACGCCGCCGAGTGGCAGTGAAACGTCCGCCTTTTCCGCGAGCACACGCGCTGCCGCGTAGTCGCGCGAGAGGTAGCCGTGGACGACGGGGTCCACATTTCCGATGCGCGCATCGAGTGCATCGAGCGCCTCGACGGGAGAAGTTTCACGCGAGCGGAGCCTGCGGCGGAGTTCGGAGACGGAGAGCGAGGTGAGAGACATCCGGTTTTGAACAGTGTGGGTGTGTCCGCGCTATTCGATCACCTTCGGCACGATGAAGAGGCCGTTCGCCGAGCGGGGTGCGTTTGCGAGCGCGTCTGCGGGCGTGAACCAGTCGCGCGGCTCGTCGGCGCGGAAGACATTCACGACTTGGTTTGCATGCGCCGTGGGCTCGACGCCGGAGACATCCACCTTGCCGAGCTTCTCGACGTGCGAGAGCACCTGGCCGAGCTGGCTCTGGAATTTCGCGATTTCATCGGCGGACAATTCCAGCCGCGCGAGCTGTGCGATGTAGCGGACGTCGAACTGGTCACTCATGGGCCGCGGATGAGAGCGCAAAAGGCGCGGGCTGGGAAAGGAAAACGTGAGTGTGTTTTAGCGCGCGTTTTTTTCGTCAGGATTCAGCGGAGGGGCGGCGGCTGGCTCCGGCTTGTCCACGCGTGTGACGGGATCGCTCAGCGCTTCGAGCCAGCGTTTGCGCGCCTCCTTCGCAAAGCGGTCGAAGGTCGCCTGCTGCCACGGGAGCAGCACTTCGCGCATCCGCTGCGCGGCCTTTTCGAGCGCGGCATCGATCTGCGGTCGCACAGGTTTCATCGCATCGCGGAGTTCCGCGCCGGCGTCATTGAGGATGGCCCAGAACTGATGATTCTGATCCTCGTCGAGCTTGAGGTCGTGCTTGGCGCGCTGGATGAGAAGTTTCCGGATGTTCGGCGGGCCGCCGCGGAAGGTCTTGTTCACGAAATCCATCATCGCCGCAGTGCCTCCGACCGTGGCGCCGACGAAGACGCCGCACAGGAAAATCAGCACGACGATGAGGATGCCCTTGAGCCGCTTCACGGGAGGGAGTTGAGAGTTGAGGGTGGAGGGTTGAGAGGCGGATGGGGTGCTGGCGCGCGTCTATGACTTTCGCCCTGCGGGCGAAAAATCTGCCCAACCGAGGACGGCTGCAGGACTTCGAGTTTGCGCCTCTCAACTCTCCACCCTCCGCTCTCAACTTTTCCGCTCATCGCTCGCCACCGAGGTAGTAGTCCAGCACCGGGACGCCCGCGAGGCGCACGGCATCCACGACGCTCTCGCTGTCTGGCGAATCCTCCCAATGGACGTAGGTCCACACGCCGGCAGCCAGCGCGAGTGCGGCCGCAAACGGGCACAGCCGCGCGGCCCACGCGAGCCACGACGTGCCGCGTTCCTCGCGGATACGCGCGAGTGTGCGTGTCTCGAAGCCGTATTCGAGCGGATCGTGATCGCCCGCATTTTCGCGCGCGGCGCGAAAGAGCGCGTCGAGGGGATCGCCGGGTGGATGTGATTCGTCAGTGTTCATTGCTGCGTTCGATGATCTCGCGGAGTTTCGCACGTGCCCGGAATGCGCGCACCTTCACATTGCTCTCGCTCCAACCGGTGAGCGTGGCGATGTCGCGCACGGTGCGCTCCTCGAGTTCGAGGAGGGTGAGCACGAGCTTTTCCTCGGCGGAAAGTTTGCGCATCGCCCAGTCCAGGAGATCGCGTGCGCGCCCGGCGGCGATGGCGGCATCCACATTGGTGTCGCGGAATTCGAGCGGTGAACTGTCGAGTTCCACATGCCCGCGGTGGCGGCGTTCGCGGCGGAGAAAATCGTAGCACGCGGTGACCGTGAGCCGCGCGAGCCAATGCTCGAAGGGCGCGTCGCCGCGGAAAGTGCGCAGCCTGCGCCACGCGCGGAGGAAGACTTCCTGGCAGAGATCATCGAGCTGATGCGCGTCCCGCGCAAAGCGGGAGCACGTGCCGAAGACGCGGCCTTTGTGCCGGCGCATGATTTCCGCAAACGCGGAATCGTCACCACCCAGCGTGGCGCGGACGAGTGCGTGGTCGCCGGGGACAGCATCGCTCATCAGCGAAGTGCTACCTTCGGCGGGACCGAACGGCAAGGCGTGCCAGACGAGGGCGGTTGCGATCATGGTGAATCATTATTCGTGACATAAAGCCGGACGGACTGCGTCCCGAAAAGGTTACGTTTTCTCAAAATGCGGACGGCTCAGATGAACGGAAATCCACACGGATAAAAAATCTCGAACAAAGTACTGTTGTGCCGGGCAGGAGGGTGATATGTCGCGCGGCCATTTTGAAAAGCAGACAGCGACCACACAGCCATCCATCGAGCCATCCTTTGCAGGAGAAGGAATCATTTTTGTGGTTGCGCCGAATTATTGAGATATGAACGCCAGCGGCTCTTTGCAAAGAAACGACCACGAAATGAAGAACCAGGGACTTTCGCAGACACAGGGACCAATGCAGAATCAGGGACTGCCCGAGAAACAGGGACTCTACGATCCGCAGTTTGAGCACGACGCCTGTGGCGTTGGGTTCGTCGTTCACATGAAGGGGAAAAAATCCCACGCCATCGTGCAGAATGCGCTGACGATCCTCGTGAACCTGGATCATCGCGGCGCTTGCGGCTGCGAGAAAAATTCGGGCGACGGCGCGGGCATTCTGATGCAAATCCCGCACAAGTTTTTGCAGAAGGTCGCTGGCGTCGCACTTCCTGCGCCGGGGCAGCTTGGCGTCGGCAGTCTCTTCGGATCACGCGATGCGGCGGTGCGGAAAAAGGGACGCGAACTTTTTGAACAGATCGCAAAATCCGAGGGCCACACGGTCCTCGGCTGGCGTGATGTGCCGACGGATCATTCCTCGCTCGGCAAGACGGCGCAGGCGAGCGAGCCGTTCATGCAGCAGGTGTTCATCCAGCGCGCGGCGGGCGTCCCGGATGACTCGGCGTTTGAGCGGAAACTTTACGTGCTGCGCAAGCTCACGCACAAGGCCATCCGCGGCGGCGGCGTGGATCCGTTCTGGTACGCGCCGAGCCTTTCGTGCCGCACGCTGGTGTACAAGGGCATGCTCATGCCGGAGCAGGTCGGAGCATATTTTCTCGACCTCGCGGACAAGGACATGGAGAGCGCGCTGGCGCTCGTGCATTCGCGTTTTTCCACGAACACGTTCCCGAGCTGGGAGCGTTCGCACCCGTACCGCTACATCGCGCACAACGGCGAAATCAACACGCTGCGCGGGAACATCAACTGGATGAAGGCGCGCGAGTCGCTGCTCGCCAGCCCGCTGTTCGACGACGTGAAAAAAGTCCTGCCGATCGTGAACGAGGCGGGATCGGATTCGGCGATG
>JAYWEO010000221.1:0-15212 GCA_043779225.1 Prosthecobacter sp. | reverse complement strand
AATAAAAGCGGCTCGGTCCTGCAGCCGATCTACGTCTCCAAGGGCAGCCCGCCATTTGTCGAGCTGCCGCGGGAGACGGGGACGGCCACGACCTCCATGCATGCGCGGGTGCGGCTGCAGGCGGTGAAAGTCGGGGAAGGACTCATCGGGAATGCGCTTTCGGAAAACATCTCGCTCTCACTTCTGCCCGGTGATGAGCGGCTGAATACGCTGCGTTCCCATGGTGTGAATTCGGCGTTCATCGCGCCGCTGATCTATGCAGGGCACAATCTCGGAGTGCTCGCCCTGGCCCGCTCGGGAAAAAGCGAGCCGTTCGGGCCGGAGCATTTCAATACCTTCAAGGCCCTCGCGGGGCAGTCGGCGTTCTCACTTTTCGACGCGCACCTGCACCGGGAGGCGACGGAAAAGCAGCAGATCGAAAAGGATCTCGGGATTGCCAACGAGGTGCAGCGCATCCTGCTGCCGAGCGAACCGCCAGTGATTGAAGGCTACGATGTTGCGGGCACGAACCTCCCGGCGCGGTATGTGAGCGGTGACTACTTTGACTTCATCCCGCTCGATGCGGATCGCTGCGGCGTGGTGATCGCGGATGTGTCCGGCAAAGGAATTCCCGCCGCGCTGCTGATGGCGATGGCACGCACGGCGCTGCGCCTGCTCGCGACGGGCGACACGCCGCCGGCGGAGGTGATTCGCAGGCTGAATGCGCAGCTCTACCCGGACATCCGCGAGGACATGTTCATCTCGCTCGCATTCGTGGTGATCGATCGGCGGAGCAACGAGGTGAAGCTCGTGCGCGCAGGACATGATGCGCCGCTGCTGTACCGCGCGGCGGACAAGAGCGTGACCAAGGTGAATCCGCCCGGCATGGCTGTGGGAATTGACAGCGGGGGCGCATTCAATAGGGTCACGAACGAATTTTCCCTGGTCCTCGGACCCGGCGACTGCCTGGTTCTTTACACCGACGGCGTCTCCGAGGCACAAGACCGGAACGGGGACGAGTTCGGGTTGGAAGCGATGATTCGCTCCGTGCAGGCGAGCGCATCCGAAGGCGCGGCCGGCATAGTCCAGCGCGTCACCAGTGACGTGAAGGCATTCATCGGCGACCAACCGCCACATGACGACATCACACTGATTACCATCTTGAAAAAATGAGCACACCAAACGCGGAAACAGACAAGCCATTGGAAGCCGACGAGCCCGTCGAAGGCGCAGAGAACGCGCAGGCTGCGGAGATTGCGAAATGGAAAGACGCCGCACTCCGCGGACAGGCCGAACTCGACAACTATCGCAAGCGCGTGGCCCGCGAGCGCGACGAGGATTACAAACGCGCGCAGGCCGTGCTGCTGGAGCGGCTGCTGCCAGTGCTGGATAATTTCGATCTCGGCATGATGGAAGTGCGCAAGGGCGATCCGAAGTCGCCCATCGTCGTCGGCATGGAGATGATCGAGCGGCAGTTGAAGGAATTCATGAGCAGCAGCGGCGTCGAGGTGATCGAGACGGTCGGGGCGAAATTCGATCCGAACCTTCACGAAGCCGTGAGCCAGGAAGAGGACGCGAAGACGCCGGAAGGGACCATCATCCGGCAGTTGCGCCGCGGCTTCCGCCTGCGCGATCGGCTCCTGCGCGCCGCAATGGTCGTGGTGAGCAAGGGCGCGCCCGCGGCGTAGCCGTTAGTGGCAGCATAGCGCCCAAAATCGAATGTCCAAAAAACGCGACTATTACGAAGTCCTCGGCGTTGCCAAAAACGTCTCGGGTGAGGAACTCAAGAAGGCCTACCGCAAGCTCGCAGTGAAACTGCACCCGGACAAGAACCCGGGCGACAAGCATGCGGAGGATAATTTCAAGGAACTCGGCGAAGCCTACGAGGCGCTGTCCGATGCGGACAAACGCGCGGCCTACGATCGCTACGGGCACGCTGCCTTTGCGCAAGGCGCCGGGGCGCGCGGCGGTGGAGGCGGTTTCCACGATCCGATGGACATCTTCCGCGATGTGTTCGGTGGCGGTGGAGGTGGCGTCGGAAATATTTTCGAGCAGTTCTTCGGCGGCGGGGGTGGCGGCGGAAAGAACGAACGCGAGAGCCGGCAGCGCGGCAGCGATCTGCGCTACGACATGCAGATCACGCTCGAAGAGGCGGCCTTCGGAGCGGAGAAGGAAATCGAGGTTTCCAAGCCGAGCACGTGCGACACCTGCGACGGCTCGGGTGCGGAAAAAGGCTCGCGTGTCGTGACGTGCAGCACCTGCGGAGGCCGCGGCCAGGTCGTGACTTCGCGCGGATTTTTCCAAGTCGCGCAGACGTGCCCGCGCTGCCGCGGCACCGGGCAGACCGTCGAGAAGCCGTGCGGCGCGTGCCGTGGCGAAGGACGTTCGGAGCAGAGCACACGCATCAAATTGAAAATCCCGCCGGGCATCGAGGACGGCTCGCGCCTCCGCAGCACGGGCAACGGTGAAGCGGGCATCCGCGGCGGACAGAGCGGCGACCTCTACGTCGTGATCCACGTGAAGGAGCACGAGGTGTTCGAGCGCGAGGAGTCGAACCTGTTCTGCGATCTGCCGATCAGCTTTGCGATGGCCGCGCTCGGCGGGGAGATCAGCGTGCGCACGCTCCACGGCGAGGCGGCGCTGAAGATTCCCGCAGGCACGCAGAGCGGCACGACCTTCAAGCTGCGCGGAAAAGGCATGCCGGAACTGCAAGGCGGCGACACCGGCGACCTGCACGTGCGCACGGTCATCGCGGTGCCGAAAAAGCTGAACTCGGAACAGAAGCAGAAGCTGCAGGAATTCGCGGACCTCGTCGGCCACGACGTGCCGCCGCCGCACAAGAGCTTCTTCGAGCGCGCCCGCGAATTTTTCCAATAGCGATGCCGCGCTTTTACATTCCCAGCCTCGCGTGGAATCCGGATCGCCTCGCGCTGGATGTCACGGAAAGCCACCACGCATTTGATGTGCTGCGGATGAAGGCCGGCGAGCGTGCGACGGTCTTCGACGGCGAAGGCCACGAGGCCGAGGTGGAGCTGGGAAAACAAGGCAAGTCCGGCACCGAACTGCGCAAGATTTCGCTCGGCAAAAGCAGCCCCCTGCCCTGCCGCATCACGCTCGCGCAGGCGGTGCCGAAGGGGAAGAACATGGAGCTGATCATCGAGAAGGCGACGGAACTCGGCGTCGGCGCGATCGCACCGCTCATGAGCGAGCGCACCATCGTGCGCGGCTCGGAGGATGACCACGTCCGCAAGCAGGCAAAGTGGCAGCGCACGGCAGTCGAGGCGTGCAAGCAGTGCGGGCAGAATTTCCTCCCACGCGTCGTGCAGCCCTGCACGCCACGCGCACTTTTCGAGCGCAATGAGAAATTTGATCTGATGCTCATCGCCTCGCTGCAAGGCGACGCGATCCCGCTCAAGCAGGTGCTCTCGGAGAATGGCGCGAAGCGTCCGAAGAGCGTGCTGATCCTCATCGGCCCGGAAGGTGATTTCACGCCCGCCGAAGTCTCGCTCGCAAAAAGTCACGGCTGCCGTCCCGTCACACTCGGCCCGATCATCCTGCGCACCGAGACTGCGGCGATTTACTGCGTGAGCGTGCTCAATCACGAGTTGCAAGGCGCGATGCGATGACGAGTCCCGCGCAGACGAAGACCGTGCTGGAAGTGATCACCGCGACGACAGCTTTTTTCCAAAAAAGCGGCATCGAGAGTCCGCGGCTGAACATCGAGCACCTGCTCGCGCATGTGCTGAAAAAAAAGCGCATGGATCTCTACATGGAGTTCGAGCGGCCGCTCCCTGAGAGCGAACTCGCGCCGCTGCGCGATCTCGTCCGCCGCCGCGCGCAACGCGAGCCGCTGCAACACCTTCTCGGCACCGTCGAGTTTCTCGGGCTCACATTGAAGAGCGACGCACGCGCGCTCATCCCCCGCCCCGAGACGGAGCAACTCTGCGAGATGCTCGCCACTGAGGCAAAGAGCGCGGACTGCATCTGGAAAAACGGGGCCATCGCCGATGTCGGCACCGGCAGCGGCTGCATCGCACTCGCACTCGCACATGCACTGCCCGATGCTAGGGTGACCGGACTCGATGCGTCGGATGATGCACTGGCGCTCGCGATCGAAAATGCGGAACGCACCGGACTCGCCACTCGCGTCACTTTTCAGAAAAGTGATCTGCTCGCTGCCACTGAAGGCCCGTTCGATCTCATCGTCGCAAATCTGCCCTACATTCCCACTGCCGATCTCGCGGCATTGCAGCCCGAGGTGCAGCGCGATCCTTCCGCGGCACTCGACGGCGGCGCGGATGGTCTCGACATCATCCGCCGACTGCTCCCGCAGGCGCATGCCACTCTTCGCAGCGGCGGCATGCTGGCGCTGGAAGTCGGACACAATCAGACTGCGATCCTCGCGGCGGAACTTTCGACAAATGGCTGGCGCGACGTAAAAATCCTGAAAGATCATCAGGGCCGCGACCGTTTCCTCTTCGCAACTCATGGATAAGATACTCGTTCACGGCGGCCAAAAACTCAGCGGCAACGTCCGCATCTCCGGCAGCAAGAACAGCGCACTGCCCATCCTCGCGGCCACCTTGCTGACGAAGGACACATGCACGATCTCGAACGTGCCGGACCTCTCGGACATCCACTACATGCTGGAGATCCTCTCGCGACTCGGAGCGAACGTGGAACGCGCAAGCGGAACCGTCCGCGTGCAGGCCGAGAAAATCCAATCCGAGGCACCGTATGACCTCGTGCGCAAGATGCGCGCATCCGTCTGCGTCCTCGGGCCGCTGCTTGGCCGGATGAAGGAGGCAATCGTGTCACTCCCCGGAGGCTGCGTCATCGGCGATCGCCCGATCGATCTTCACATCAAGGGATTCGAGGCACTCGGCGCGACGAGCAGCATCTCGCACGGAAACGTGCGCCTCGCCGCCACGGAACTCCTCGGTGCGAGCATGAATCTTCGCGGCAAACAAGGCCCGACGGTGCTCGGGACGGACAATGTGATGATGGCCGCAACGCTCGCCAAAGGCACCACGATCATTGACAGCGCTGCGGCCGAACCAGAGGTCGTGGACCTCGCGAATTTCCTCAACAAGATGGGCGCGAAAATCGAGGGCGCTGGCACGCGGCGCATCGTTATCGAGGGCGTGAAGGAACTCCACGGCGCGGAGCACAGCGTCATCCCCGATCGCATCGAGGCCGGCACCTATCTCGTCGCCGGCGCGATGATGGGCACTGAAGTCTGCCTGCAGCGGGTGAATCCCGAGCATCTTTCCTTCGTCATCGAGTGCGTGCGGGAGAGCGGCTACTCGGTGGAAACCACGGCGGACACCGTCCGAGTGCGCGGCAACGGTGCCCCGAAACCGCTGCGTCTCACGACCGAGCCGTATCCGGGATTTCCCACGGACATGCAGGCGCAGATGTGCGCGCTTCTTTGCAAGACGGGCGGCATCAGCGTCGTCACCGAGACCGTGTTTCCGCAGCGCTACATGCACGTCAGCGAGCTCAAGCGCATGGGTGCAGACATCACGCTGGATGGACACACCGCGATCATCCAAGGCGTGGCAAGCCTGAGCGGCGCACCCGTCATGGCAAGTGATCTCCGCGCCAGCGCCGCACTCGTGCTCGCGGGACTTCAGGCCGACGGCATCACCGAGGTGAACCGCGTCTATCACATCGATCGCGGCTACGAATCCATTGATGAAAAGCTCAACCAGATCGGGGCGCGGATCGAACGGGTGAAGGCCTGAGCCAGCACCGCGTTTTCACCCCCCATCCTTTTTCACCCCTTACCCTTCCTCAAGCGGTTCTAGCTGGTGATGAGTTCTAGAAGCGGAACTCGGAATTTTTGGAGCGAGGAAAGGGATCAGTGTCCAACACAGCGCGGGAAAAATATATCTTCGGTGTGAAGCAGTAAACTATGAGGCCGATGAGGATGCCCAATAGACATGCGAGACGAATCATGCGCCTGTGACGGAGCACGGTGCGGCAAAGGCGAAGCCAACGGGGAGCGCGTTGCGCGTCGGGGAATGTTGAAAGAAAAGCGTCCTTCATTGGATAAGGGTGTGCTAGCTGCCTGACTATGGTTTGGCGACGACACCCTTCAGCTTGGCAAAGCCCTCCTCGAACTTCGTGCCGATCATCTTGTCGCAATTGATGACAAGCCCGATGGCCTTGCCGACGAAGTTGTTCTTTCCAGACATGCTCCACGTGACTTCCGTCCCGCTGCCCTCGGGCTTCATCGTGAACTCCGTGAGATTCGTCGCTGCGAACGGCTTCGTGAAAACGAGGTCCATCACCACGCTCTCGTCCGGTTTGCTTGCCGTGATTTTCATCGAGCCCTCGCCGACCTCGCTGTTGCCCGACCACGAAAATTTCGAGCCCACTCCGGATGCCGGGCCGTCGAAGCTGTTCTTTGCATTCGGATCGAGTTTCGCCCACGGGGACCATGCCTGCCAGTTGTGGAAGTCATTGATCTGCGCGAAGACCGCCGCGGGCGACGCGGGGATGACGGCCTTGCGCGTGATGCGAAAATCCGCCGGCTGAAATGCGGTGGCACTCAGGAACACGACAATGATGGCGGCGAGGATGAGAAGAATTTTTTTCAGCATGGAAGTTGGGTGCGTTTGTGATGAGAGCGCATGCGGAATCCGCACACAATCCATCCTCAGCACAATTCCAGATGCCGGGCAATGCCACGATACTGGATCGGATCCAGCGACGAGCCGCAGGCAGTTTCCGAGGGCCTCGCCCTGGGCTGGCATGGGATGAGGTGGCATCTTCGGGAACCCGGCTGGCGCTCCGCATTGGGAATCCATCACACACACATTTCGCGGCCACCAGGAGTCACGTGATTTTTCGACAGCGGGCTTGCGCGATTCGCCGACCCCGCTAGAACGAGCGCCCCTCAACCAAACACCATACCTTTATGCCAGAACGCATCGGATTTGTCGGAGTCGGCCGCATGGGCGCCAACATGGCCCGCCGCCTGAAAGACGTCGGATACCAAATGACCGCCGTGTATGACATCAACACGAAGGGCGCGCAGGAACTCGCGACGGAACTCGGCGCGGAAGCCTGCACGAAGCTCGCGCGGGTGACGGAACTGAGCGACGTGGTGATCACGGTCGTCACAGACGACAAGGCGCAGCTCGCGATTTTCACCAACAAGAAGGACAACCTGCTCATGGGCGCGAAGGGCCGCACCTTTGTGAACTGCGCGACCATCTCCCCGGCGGTGCATGTGCAGGTGGAAAAGCTCGCGAAGAAGGCGAAGGCCGCTTCGCTCGAAGGCTGCATGGCCTCCTCGATCAATCAGGCGCGCGCAGGCACGCTCTATCTCATGTGCGCGGGCGAAAAGGCGACCTTTGAAAAGGTGAAGCCCATCCTCACGAAGCTCTCCGACGAAGGCAAACTCATGCGCTACATCGGCAAGGCCGGGCAGGCCGCGCAGGTGAAGGCGCTGGTGAACATGGTCATGAATATCAACACCGCCGGACTCGCCGAAGGCCTCGGACTTGCCGACGCGCTGAAGCTCGATCTGAAGGTCGTCGCCGAAGTCTTCTCGCAGACCGGCGCGAACTCGCGCGTGCTCGCGACCGACGGCGAGGACATGATGAACCGCGACCACTCGTGCTTCTTCAGCGGTGCGCACGCCGCGAAGGACAGCGGCATCGCACTCGCACTCGGCAAGCAGCAGAAGCTCCATCTTCCGCTCGCCGCCGCGACGTTCGCGCAGTTCACTAAGATGACCAAGCTCGGCCTCGGCGGCCTCGACAAGAGCGGCATCGCCGAGCTGACCTTCAAAGGCCGCGGGCCGAAGAGGAAGAGGTGACTAGTGACTGGTGAATGGTGGCTAGTCGCCGTTCTCTGCCAGTCACCAATCACAAATCACCAGTCACACTTTCGCCGACTCGGCGGATCAACAAACAACCAACAACCAAACAAACACAAACATGAGCTACGTCCCATTGATCAGTTCCGGAGTTGCCGGCCCGCTCGGCGCACTTCACCTCCCCCGCCTCTGGCTGAAAGTCAGCCTCGAAGCGGCCGGCAAACTCGCTGCCGGCTATCCCGGCCTCGGCGCAGGCTACGACGCGATGACTTGCGCCGCCCTCGGTCTCGACCCGGAGGCAGTGAAGTCCTTCATCGCGAGCAGCAAGCCCACGTATCCCGCCTTCGAGGCATGGGTGCGCCAGAACGGCAAGAAGCTCAGCAAGGCCGACATCCAGCGCCACAACCTCGCCATCCTCGGCTATTGCCACGACGACGCGACGCGCAAGGGCATCCTCACCGCAAGCGGCCTGCCGGACGACGGCAGCACGCTCCCCGGTGCGATCGACCTGAACAACATCGACGACTGGCAGGAATTCCACGCCGCCGTCCTGAAGTAAGGCGCGAGCCCACGAATCACCAAAGCCGGTGCGGGAAACTGCACCGGCTTTTTCTTTTGACAGGGCCTCTCAACCGAAAAACGCCTGCCCTTCGAGATTCACGCGCACATCCCTGTGGTGAGACGCATGGAAGCGGAATGTTTCCGCACACCCAATCCGATCAGGCCGCGCGAGGGATCATCACTTTCACCTGCAGACCGTCCGGCGTGCAGTTCTCTGCGGTGACAGTTCCGCCGCAGGCCTCGACACAGCGTTTCACAATCGCGAGGCCCAGCCCAGCCCCGCCGGTCGTGCGCTGGCGTGCAGCCTCCGGGCGAAAAAAGGGATCGAAGATTTTTGCGAGCGAATCGGCGGGAACTCCAGGGCCGTGATCGCGCACGGCAATATCGATCGCGCTGCCCGCTGTGTGCGCGCTCACCTCGATCGCTCCGGCCTGCGCCGCATAGCGCACGGCATTGCGCAGGATATTCGAAAGCGCGCGATCCAGCGCCTCGCGGATCGTGGTCACGCGGAGTTCCGCAGGGATGCGGACTTCCACGCGCGCATCCGCAGCCTCTCGGGTGACAATCTCGCCGAAGAGATCGGCGAGCCCGAATTCCTCCGGCGCGACGAGTGCGGGAAGCGCGGACGCCTTGGTGAATGACAGCACCTCCTCGACGAGCCGCGCCATGTGCTGCAATTCACGATCGAGCTTTTCCAGATAGCCCGCCTGCTCCGGCACCGCGCGCTGCTCGACGATGCTGAGCGCACGCTGCATCCGCGCAATCGGCGAGCAAAGCTCGTGCGCGACATCGGCGGTGAGCCGGCGCTGATAGCCGACGAGTTCGCCGAGCTGCGAGGCCATCACATTCACAGAGCCGCCGAGTTCGCCGAGTTCGTCGCGGCGTTTCTCCGGCACGCGAACGTCGAAGTGACCCTGCGCGATGCTGCGCGCCGCGGTGTTCACTCGGCGCACGGCGCGGGTGATGCCGCCGACGATCGGCAGCCACACGAGCGCGGAAAGCATGAGCGCCGCACCGACAAATCCGAGCCACGGCAGCGGATCGAAAAACAGCCCTCCACCCCGGATCGAATCCGACGCGATGAGCAATGTGACCGGGCGCGGATCGGAAGGATCATCGTGCGTGATGCCGACGTGGATGCCCGCCCAGTACTTTGCCGGATCGCCCGCACGCAGAAAAAACGCGAGCCGCGCAGGCGGTGGCCCTGGCTGCGCAACATCGCCCTTCCTCGCTCCCTCGCCCTCACCCGCCGGCTGCGTCGCGCGCCGATTCGGCGGCCCGCGACGGTCGCGCAGCTTTTCCCTCAGTTCCGCAGGAGGCTGGATCGCCGGTCCTGCAATCTGCCGCGCATCATTGCGGAAGAGCGCAAATGTCACCCCATGCGCGGCGTGATTACGCTCCAGCACTTCGCCCCACCGGGACGGGGGACGCTCGCGCAGGTCGGCCGTGATCACCTCGCTCATCGCCTCGATCCGCTGCAGCGCGGAGCCTGCGAGCAGCCATTCCATGCCGACGCGGAACTGCATGCGGACAAATCCAAACGCAAGCACCGCGACGAGCGCGAGGTTCACGAAAAACCAGAGCAGCACCTTGCTGTAGAGCGGGAATCGCAGGCGCATGCAGTCAGTCCTCCGGCACCGTGAGCATGTAGCCGACGCCGCGCACGGTCTTGATGAAGCGCGGCTCCTTCGGGTCGTCGCCAAGCTTTTTGCGCAGCGAGGAAATGTGCATGTCGATCGCACGGTCGAACACGTCCCACTCGGCATCGCGCAGCTCCTCGAAAAGCTGGTCGCGCGATTTCACGCGGCCCTTTGCCGAGGCCAGCGCGAGCAGCAGGTCAAACTCCGTGCGGGTGAGCGTGAGCGCCCTGTCGCCGAGAGTCGCAGTATGTGTGTCGGGGCTGATGCGCAGCGGCCCGGCGATCACCTCGCGCATCGGCGTCTGCGCGGGACTTTGCTCCACCCATCCCGCGCGCCGCACCGCTGCGCGCAGCCGGGCGAGCAGTTCGCGCGAGGAGAAAGTCTTCGGCAGATAGTCGTCCGCGCCGAGTTCGAGACCGACGACGCGATCCACTTCCTCGCCCCGCCCGGTGAGCATCAGCACCGGCACCTTTGATTTTGCGCGGATGCGCCGCAGCACCTCGAAGCCGTCCACATCCGGCAGCATCACATCGAGGATCACCGCGTGCCATGCCTCACCCGTCGCGCGCTCGGCGCCACGTTCGCCGGTGTGGACCGACTCGACGTGAAAGCCCAGCGGCGTGAGATAGTCGGCGGTCAGTTCGCAAAGATCCTCGTCGTCATCGATCACGAGGACACGCAGCCCATCACGGGCTTTTGCAGTGGGACTTGGGATGCTCGGTGCCATGGCGATGTGCGGCGAACGTAGCTCCCTGCCTCGCTGAAGGCGCGAGGATTTACTTCTTGCTGACAATTCTCCCCTTTGCTCCCGACGGGATGCTGACATGGAGCATCTACGTTCACCGTCATCTTGAAGCCCTTCCCATTTCGTCCCATGAATAGAAACACCCTGCTGCTCCCCCTCGTGCTGTCCCTCGCCGCACCGTTCGCCACGCTCGCGCACGATTCCGGCGCGGCGCACGATGGCGTGCCGTATTCCGCGCAGCCTCCGCGTGAGATGATCGAGATTTTGCGCAGTGGAAAAGGAATCCCGACTGCGGACAGCGACGCGGTGCGGGCGCTGATGGCGCGGTATCTTTCGCGGCGATCGAATCGCACGGGCGGCGTGAATGCCGTGCCCGTTCCGCAGCCGCAGTGGCAATTCGTGACCGCGCCGTTCAGCCTGTCTGATCTCAGCGCGAGTGATGCACTCACGCTCACGTCCTACTCGCCGCCGACGGGCAATGGCACGCTGATGGCCGCGTCGTTCGCGCCGTTCAAGCCGCGCGTGCGGTTCTTCTGGGACGGGACCACGTTTTACGAGGAGTCCGACAATATGCCGGACAATACGATGATGCCGAATCTCATGGTGGGCATCACCTCGTGGCAGCAGCAGGTGCCGTTGCCAGCGGCGTATTTTGCGAGCGTGACGAATCCCGAGAACGCGGCGGGCTCGCTGGGCTTCGGTCAGCCGAACTACTGGCGTCTGCCGCTCGTGCCCGTGCCTGCGGCAGCGCCGATCACGATTTTCACGCCGGGCTCGACCACGAACAATTTTCAGCGCGGGGCGATCGCGCTCGCATCGAATGGCATCGCGATTTTCAACCCGGCCAATAACACGGGGCGCGTGTCGTACGAGATCGGTGAACTCGACTCGTATGGCGGACACTGCGGGCTCGCGGACGATTATCACTACCACATCATCCCGACGCATCTGAACAGCCGCTTCGGCGGACCGCTCGGCGATGACAAGCCCGTCGCGTGGGGGCTCGATGGCTATCCGATCTACGGCTATCTCGAACCGGACGGCACCGCGCGGCAGGCGCTCGATTCAGGTGGTGGGCACGACATCGGAAATGGCTGGGGCTATCACTATCACGCCATCGGCACGACGACCGTGGATGCGACGCATCCGTATGGAACGCCGCAGAGTCCATACACGATGAACATTTTCCACGGGACCGTGGTGAACTTCGGCAATCAGGTGGATGGCCAGCCGGAAGTGGGCTCGCTTCGCCAGTCCGGCACGGGCGGCTACACGGCGCAGCCTGTGGCTGGCGCCTCGATCGTGGCGTTCAAAAATCCCGTCGCGCTGTCCACGGATGGGTCGGGGCATTTGATCGAAAATGTCAGCGGCACGCCTTCGCAGGATTCGTATCTCATGCGCGTCGCGATCGGCGGCACAAATTACGACGAGTGCTGGAAGATCAATCGGAACGTGAACCCGCGTACGCTCACGATCACGTGGCGGCTTTCCGGCGCGACCACGACCACGACTTACACGCCGGGCAATGCCACGGCCATCGCGCGCCTCGCGACTTATGGTATGGCGGCGGCGAGTCAGTTGAAGATTCCGGACACGAGTCAGGTGACCGACACGACGGCGACGTTTGGCGAAGACGCGGACTACACGCTCAATGCGCAGTCGTTCACCGACAACGGCAACGGCACGATCACGGACAATATCACGGGCTTGATGTGGCAGAAGACGGACAATGGCGAGTCCACCTGGGAGAACGCGATCGCGAATGCATCCACGGTGAACACCGGCGGCTTCACCGACTGGCGGTTGCCGACGCCGAGCGAACTCTTCAGCATTTTCAATCACAACAACGGCAATCCCGTCGCGCTGAACACGACCTATTTTCCGAGCGCCTCGCCGGCCGCCGAGTATTGGTGGACGAGTGATGTGTATGGCACCAGCACGACGAACGTGTGGTGCGCAAATTCCGGCGGCGGACTCGGCGGCAAACCGAAGGCCGAGACAGCGAGTGCCGGTGGCGCATTTCAATATCACGCCCGCTATGTACGCGGCACGAAGCCGACGAACGGGCACAACCATCGCAACAATGGCGACGGCACGATCACCGACCTCGACACGAACCTGATGTGGACGCAGGTCCCCGGCCCGGCGACGACTTGGGACGCGGCCCTCACGTATGCGGAGAATCTTTCGCTCGGCGGCTTCACCGACTGGCGGCTGCCGAACATCAAGGAACTGCAAACGCTGACGGACTACACGCTCACGACTGCGACAACTGCGACAAACATCAAGCCGAGCATCAATCGCACGGCGTTTGGCAAGACACTGACGAACTGCACGACGAACGCCACCACGACGGTGACCTGTGATGACACGACGGGATTGATCGTCGGCATGCCCATCGTGGATCCCGCGAGCATCGCCTCGACTTACATTTCCAATACGACTGTGCCGACGGTCACGTCGGTGGGCACCGGCACATTCACGATGAGCAGCGCGGCCATCGGCAGCGGAACGGGGCTCACGCTGAAGGCCTTGGTGAAGCCCACCGCCTACTGGTCATCGACGAGCCTCAAGGGAAATCCGACCACGGAGGCATGGCTGGTTGAAACGGGCATCAACAATGCACCCACGCCGCCGCGCAATTCGCAGGGCATCATCAGCTATGAAGTGAAGACGTCGAGCTATCCGGTCTTCGCGGTTCGCTCGGTGCCGGCGGGTTCGATCTCGCAAGGTCGCGCGACGACGACGACGGCAAATCTTTTTCCCGCAGGCCAGCGCGTGAGCGCCGTGGGCACCATCACCGCCACGGACAACTCCACGTGGACGGTGCCAGCCGCGACTTCGTTTGCGACTGCGACGAAAGCAGCGGATCTCTACAATGAATACAACGCCGTCACGCCTGCGAACATCGCCGCCGCTCAGGCGGCGATCGCGGCCTTGCCGACGAAAGTGATCGATGCCGATGGCGAGGTCGTCACGGGCTACATTTTTTCCGACAACTACTTTGAACTCTATGTGAACGGCGTGCTCGTGGGCGTCGATCCCGTGCCCTACACGTCGTTCAACTCGTGCGTGGTGAAGTTCAAGGCGAAGCGCCCGATCACTTACGCGGTGCGCCTTGTGGACTGGGAGGAAAACCTCGGCCTCGGCACGGAACTCAACGGCGGCGATCCTTACCACATCGGCGACGGTGGCTTCATCGCGAGCTTCAGCGACGGCACGGTGACGAACAGCCAGTGGAAGGCGCAGACCTTCAACATCGCGCCGCTCGACAACCCATCGCAGGTGATCGATCTCGCGAACGGCACTCACGATTCCTCCGCTGCGACGACGCACACGCTCACCGAGACCGCCTACGCGCTGCACTATCCGGTGCCGTCGGATTGGTTCTCGAAGACCTTCTCCACCACAGGCTGGCCTGCCGCGACGACGTACACCGAGGCGCAAGTGGGCATCAACAACATCCCGGCTTACACGAACTTCCCAGCGCAGTTCAGCGCGAGCGGCGCGCAGTTCATCTGGTCGTCGAACCTCCTGCTCGATAACGAAGTCGTCGTCCGCTACACCGGCCCTGCGGCAGCGGCGTCGCAAATCGCGGTCGAGCAGCCGAGTGGAACGGGGCTGACCGATGGCACGAGCACTGTCGCGTATGGCAACGTGAATGTCGGCAGCACGCTTTCGAAGACATTCGTCATCCGCAATACGAGCAGCACGGCCGCGCTCAGTATCACGGGCGTCACCATTGATGGCACGAATGGCGCGAACTTCACCGTGACGACATCGCCGGTCGGCAGCATCGCCGCGAGTGGCAGCGCGACGATGGTCGTGCAGTTTGCCCCGACTGCATTCGGCGCGAAGACGGCAGCCATCCACATCGCGAGCAGCGACACCTCGGTCGGCACCGCGTTTGATGTGAACCTCACCGGCACAGGCTTTGTGCCACCGCCGACGATCACCAGCGTCACCACCAATCCCACGGTGCCGAGCAACACGGACACTCCGTATGTCACCGCGACGGTCACTCCTGGAAGTGGCGCGACGATCTCCGGCGTGCAACTCACCTACAGCGCCGGCGCGCAGAGCACCGGCCCGGCGTTCCGCGAAATCTTCAGCAATGGTTCGTTCACCGGCACAGGCACGAGCTTCGCGCTTCCCGGAAACATGAACGCATGGAACGCCACCGCCAACCGTGCTGCCGCGGACGCGCGACTGCGCGGCGGCACAGGGAATCGCACAGCCGCGATCGTGCTGGCGAATGGCGCGACGAATGGCACCACCACCGTGACCTGCACGAGCACCACGGGATTGATTCCCGGCATGTTGATCACCGGGACGAATATCGTCGGCACGAACGTCACGACGCCAACCACGGTTGCGACCACCATCGTTTCGATCACGGACAGCACGACGTTTGTGATCAGCCAGGCGGCATCGGGAAATGGCACGGGGCTGTCGC
>JAYWEO010000220.1:0-13408 GCA_043779225.1 Prosthecobacter sp. | reverse complement strand
TCGCTGTCGCCGGTGCGCGGGTTATCCGCCTCGCCGCTCCACAGACTGCCGATGAAATATTCGCCGGAGAGCGTCGAGCCTTCGCCGGAAAAGCGCAGGCTGTTGTCCATCATCCAGCCCATCCAAAACCACGGGAGGCGGAAGTCGTTGATTTGCCAGCTCGTCGAATCGTCAATGTTCGAATCGTAACTCGTGTCCGTGTGAACCGACTCCCGGTTGCGGCGCGGCATCGCGGCGAGCCCGGTATTTTGCACCACGCGCGCGTTGTCGCCTACGTTCCAAAATGGCGCGAGTTCCGTGGTGCTGATGTCCCGCTGCGCGAGAAATGGGCGCACGCCATTTTCGTTGTCGAGCTGCGAGGCAAGCCCGCGCGCCTTGAGCAGCGTATCGTGCGCGAAAAGCGCATTGGCGAGGAATTGGCCCGTGATGACGTAGCGCCAGTTGGGATGTGTGGTGCCGGGAGTGAAATTGTGTGCGTCGAGATCCGTCCAGTAAGGCGTGGCGTGATAGATGGCCCAGAAATTTTCGTTGCTCGGAACGCGGAGGTAATTGTCCTGAAGTTGGAACCAATAGGTCGCGAATTCCGGCTTCGGTTGCAGGCCCGCGGAAGGCAGCCACTCCGCGATCTCGCCGCCGGTGACTGCGCCCTCGCGCAACACCGAGCGCGACCAAAGATTGAATTTCAAACCGACCGGAACGCTCGCGACGTTCACGTCCACCAATTCCTGCGCGGCGGCACTCGCTTGGGCGAGGTTCGTGATGCGGTCCCCTGCAAGGCGAAAATGATCTTTAAGGTAAAATCCAAAAGCGGCGTCACGCACATTGGGTGAGGAATTTTCGCCCCCGACAATTTGCCCGCCGCCGGGCTGCATCGGGCGGAAGGTGCGGAAATCTTTCAACCCACCAACGGGCGGATACTGCACGCGCAGCTTCGCAATCATGGCGAAAATCGCGTCGGCGTCGGTTTGCGAAAGATGCGGCGTCGTCGCGAGCCGCACATCGGCTTGGGTGAAACTGAATTGTGCGATGTCGTAGGCGAAAGGCGTGTGGCAATCCACGCAGCGGACACCGTTGCCATCGGGCCTGCGCCACGCCGCGAGGCCCGCGGCGATCACCGGGTCCAGCGCGGGAGGAGGCGGCGCAGCCTGCGGCCAGACCACATTGTCCACGCTCGCCTGCGCGAACTCCGTGCCGCTGTTTCCGCCACCGACCATGCTCAACCCCCAGAACGGCTGCGCTGCCATGGCTACGGCGAACTCTTTCCCAATCTGCTGCCACGTCACGCCATCCACCGAGGAAAAAGCCGAGAACACGACGCCGTGGCGTTTTAACTTCAACCAAATGCCGGGCACGCCTGCGCTCGAAATGGAGACGTTGTGGTAGTTGTCGCTGGCGGTGTGCCGCTGCTTCACGCCGTCTGTGGAAAAGCCGATCGAAGCGTAATTCGCGTGGGATGCGAGTGAGTCGCGAACCATTAGCGCAACATTGGAACCGGCCCCGAGCGCGCTGATCCCGGTGACGCGCGCGCGGATTTCGCCGTCGCCGGAGAACGCCTTTTGGAAGAAAAAGAACGACGGAGTTTCTCCATCAATGTCGCCGCCATTCGAGCTCAGCACGAACGCGCCGTTCACGCCCGCGACGGCCGAGGCGCTGCCCGCCGTGTTCGCCGTGCCGATGACGCTGGAGGTGACATCCGCGGGTGGCGCGACCGCTTGCCGGGGTGCCAGGTGGTCGAACGTCGAAACGCCGATGCCGTCGTCCGCCGTGCTCGAAACGGAAAGGCCGACATAAATCGTCGTTCCGAAAGGGAGATCCTGCATCGCACCGAGAATGTTCCAGACAACCCCGTCCGACGACGAGTAGGCCGTCACGCGCGTGCCCATGCGCGCGAGTTTCATCCAAACCGGAATGCCCGCATCCTGCCGGCTCTGATTATCCATCTGCGCGCCTGTGGTGTCCCGGGATCGAAAGCCGACGCCATTCCCCGCAGTGGCAAAAATCTCGGCGTGCGCGCTGTTCGCCGCGAGCGAAGCGCGCATCATCAAACCCGCGTGCGGATAACTCTGCGGGTTGGTGAAGCTGACCACGCGCGCGACGATTTCGCCGTCGCCTTGCATCGGCTGATAGATGAACTGAAAGCTGTCCGCCGAGTAGTCAATGACATGGTCCGGCCCGGTGACCGCGATCTGTCCCGAAGCCGCGGTGTAGGTGACCGTGCCTGGCAAAGTGGGTGAGCCAATATTCTGCGCAGTCCAGCCTGGCGGCGGCGCGGCGTGCAGGACCGTCGCCATTCCGGCGAAAAGAAGGAAGGTCGCGAATCGTGAGAGCGCGGCGAGAACGGCGCGCGCAATGAGGCCGCTGCGAAAAACAGTTGGTGAATGGCGAATCATTTGAAGTGGAGCCGATAGGTCTGCATTTGCTGACCCGTGAAAGTTGCGGGCAGCGCGCCCGTGCCGCTCAACGGGACGGCCTCGATGTCCGTCTCGATGTGCGTGGCGCGGTGCGCGGCCGCGATGCCGGGCGTAAACGCGAGGTCGGCCTTGGTGGAAGCATTGGAGAGATTCCACACACGCGCGATGACACCGCTCGCGATGCCTTCCTCGCCGGGCTTCACGGCCCAGAGGAGCACGTCGGGATTGCTGACGTTGAGCAACGAATAAGTCGCGTCCGGATACGGGCCGTCGGCTTTGCCGATGATTGCGGCGGTGATGAAAGAATTTTGTTGCGCCAGCGCGAATTTCATCGCGGCGACCTGATCGTAGGCGCCGTGCGGGTGAAGCGCGAAGCGTTGCAAAAAGTGCCTCGCGCCGTTCTGCCCGTGGATGCCGAGCCATGATCCGTCCACCTGTCCGCCAGCCAGCACGTTGAGCTGCGCGGTCGAGGTGTCGAGTGCGAGCGGCGTGCTGCGGCCGAGTTTCACGAAGGCGCAGTCGGAGTTGGAAAGGGTGACGCCGCGCGTGTTCTTGCCGTCGGTGATGTCGGCGAAGTGATTCAGCGTGGCGTAGTCGTAGCGAGCGTGCGTGTCGGCGTAATCGCCGCCGTCGGATTTCTTTTTCACGCGGATGATCGCGCCGATTTCTTCCGTGTGAACGTCGGGCGCGGTGAGATTGAAGCTGAACGCCCAATGCCGCTCGTCGGCGAAATTCTCGGTGATCTCGTTGGAAATATCCACGCGCTCGGAGTCGCGGAAAAGCGTGATCCGCGTGACGTGCGGCACGCCCGCGCCGCTCTCGCATTTGAGCGTGACGGAAACGGGGCCGCTGTTTTCCACGACAACGGCGCTGCCGGAAGTTTCGTTCGCGGCAAAATCATTGAGCTTCAACCCATCGGTGGTCGCGGCGAGTTCGGCTTCGGGATGGGCCTTGTCAATGAAGCTCGCAATCGCGCCGTCGGGATCGACGACGATTTTCACGCGCGCATTTTCGAGGGTAGTTTTGTCCGCATTCACGCTCGCCGCCGCGTCGGTCGGTGCGGTGCCGGCCCCGCTCAGGATTTCAAAAACTTTGTAGCCCGCGGACGGCACGTCACTCGCGAGAATGCGTAGGTGCGGAATGCCGCCGGGGCGGATGAATTGGTGCGGCACGTCGAGCCCCGTGACGACATCGCGAACGTGAATTTTCTGGTCTCCGCGATAGGCGAAATCCGCGACATCGGTGCGTGCGAAGCCGAGCGGATTGAGCACGAAAAAGCGTTGCGCCTTTTCGTCGGGCTTTTGAATGAGCCCGCCGAGACGCGTCGCCGCATCGGCGTGGAGCGGATTGACGTAAGCCTCGATCTCGCTCGCCAGCAGTTCCTGCCACGCCGCACGGCTCGCGCGCGAGACGGGGCCGTCCGCCGTCCAGTCGTGCTCCCAATAAAGTCCGAGATCCATGAACGCCTGATCGCGCGCCGGCTCGCGGCCCTGCATGAAGTTCGGACGCTTCAGGCTGACCAACGTCGCCATGAGTTCCGCTGCGCGCAGCTTTTCCACCGAGCGCCGCACGCGCGCGGAAGTCTCGGACATCGAGGCGGAATAAAGGTCCCACTCGTTGCCGTGGGTCACGTTTTCCGTGGGCAAGGACGCGCCGTGCGTCTTCTCGAAATCTTCGAAAAAATCCGTTTCATTCGACGCGATGACCTGCCGCTCGGCGGTGCTCATCTTGCGCGCGATGTCGTGAAAATGCTCGGTCGCCGGCCAGGCGGGGATCATCGAGTTCAAGCCCGGCTCCTTCGGCACACCGGGGTCGCCGGGCACGCCCGTTTTCTGCGCGAGCGAATCGCCACCGAGTCCGAAGGCGCCGCGCACGAGATACGGCTCGCCAGTTTTCTCGTCGCGATAGCGGCGGAGAAAATCAGGATCGGAGTCGAGAAACTTGATCGCGTCGTAAGGCCCGCCCGCGTCGAGCTTCGTGCTCGTGTTGTAGGGCCAGCCGGCCTCGAGATACGTGCCCATGCGCAGCCCGAGCGAATACCATTTCATCAGCACGCGCTGCCCGTCTGCGCCGGCATACCAGTAGATTTCATGCGGACGTTTTTGCAGCGTCTCCTTCGGCAGCTTGCTCGCGCAGCCGCACACACCTTTCCAACTATGGCGCGCGCCCGAGCCCGCCCAGAGCGAGGCTAGCCCGAGCGGCAGCGTCTGGTTTTCGTTCGCGACGGCCATGGTAAATCGCACGCCGAAGCGCCGCTCCAGCCGCCCGGCGTAAGACATTCCGCGCAGCACTGCCTCCGCCGGCTGCCCGCCGTAGCACGAGACGAGCGCATTCAGCGGCGCGCTGATGTGGCCGTCTTTCACGCGCGCCATGAGCCGCGCAAACTCCGTCGCGCTTTTCCTCCGCTCGTAAGTCCAGAGCCAGAAACTGCCATCGGGATTGAAGCGGCTTTGATAAGGCGATGGGTTGGCGTTCGTCGCGTCGGCAAGCGCGAGGTAGTAATCGAGCATGTCCACAAACACGCCCGCGTAAGTCTCCGCATCCGCCGTCCACATGTAGTCCGTGTGGTCGTCGTTCGCGATGTAGATTCGCTTTTGCTGTGCGTGCGCGCTCGCCAAAAACATGCAGATGGCGGCGAACAGGAAAATGACATGGCGGGGGTTCATTCGGAGAAAAGTCTGCGGCATGGGGTCAGCGCGCCTGCCATGTCTGCTCAGCGATGCGTTGCAATGTTTCGAGATCCGGAGCTTTCGGCCACGTCCACGGCTTGTCCTTTTCCACGATCGGCGGCGGTGCCCCGACGATCGCTTCACCAGCAATGGCGCGGGCGAAAAGGCACGCCGCGAGATAGCTGCCGAGCCGGTTGGGATGACGCCCATCGGGGCCGTGCAACTCAAGGCCGGTACTGATCGCGCGCTTCCACGCTTCGCCTGCGGGCACGACGGTTGCGCCGATCTCGCGGCCCAGCGTTTCATAGGCGTCCGTCAATTTCGCCTGCTCCTCGGGCGCGGCTTTGGCAGCCCATGTTTCGTAAAGCAGCGTCTTCGCGCCAGCCTTCGCGATCTCGGCGTGGAGAGATCGCGCCGCGCGGAACATCGCCTCGCGATCCCTGAACGGCCGCACGCTCTGCTCCTGCAACACGACGAAATCCCACTTTCCTTTTTGGATCGCCCCGACCGCCTTGCCGTCCTGCCACTGCTTTTCCAACGCCGCTCCGCCGGGCGTCACGCTCTCGTGTTCGAGCCGGATGCCGCGCGGCGCGAGGAGCTGCGCGACGATGCCGGGCAGGTCATTCACATAAATATAGCTGTTGCCGATGAAGAGCACGCGCACGACGCGCGGCGGCGGCTCCGCGCAATGGACGCTCGCGCCGGGAAGCGCGACAAAGAGGAGTGCGAGAAAGCTGCGGCGTTTCATGTCGTTCACTGCGAGCGTTTGCGTTTGGCGGGAGCATCCGCTGCTTTGCCGGAGGGCTCCGTCTTCATCACGGACGATCGGGTTTGGATTGCACCGCAGTCGCTCTCTACTGCGGAAGGCCGCTGCGCACCGAGGAGGTCGAGGCCGCAGACAAGCGGACCGTTGATGCCCTGGCCGCGAGCCGGGCTGTCGAGTTGGAGCGCGAAGGCGGTGGCTGGTGCGCCCGGCGCGGGAGCGACGAGCAGCGGGTCGGCCCAAGTGTCGTGCTCGCTGAAATCGGTGACCTTTGCGGTGCCGTCGGCGAAGAGGACGTTGTGCTCCCAGACGTTGCTCGGCTCGGGTTTGTTTTCGCGGCTGCGCTTGCGAGCCACGGTCTTGCCGGGGCTGGCGACGGCGATGTTATTGATGACTCGGCAGTCGTGCGCCCAACTCGTGTCAATCTCGCCGTAGTCAATGATCGCGGTCTGACAATTGGCGAACGCGGTGTTGTGGATCACGTCCACGCGATCACTCGCGAAGATGTGGATGCCGCCGCCGCCGCTGTGATGCGAAAGATTATTCTGCACGAGCGTGCGTCCCGCGTTGGGTTCGTCCGGGCCGCCGGGCTGATGCTGGATGAAGTCGTCAATGATGATGCCGTTGCCATCGGAGAGGTGCGCTTTCGACGCGTCGGTCTCCCAACGCGGCAGCCACGCGACCATCGTGCGATTGCGCGCGGCGACGTTGTGGCGGACGAAATTGCGGTGCTCCGTCGAGGTATCGAAATTCCACGCCCAATACAGCGTGATGCCGCTGTGCGCGTATCGTGAGCGCGCCGCGCAGTCGCTCACGGTGTTGCCTTCGATGCTCACATAATCCGCGAGAATCCCCGCGATCCCCGCGCCGCAGGCGTCATGAATATTGCAGCCGATGATGCGGATGTGATGCGGACGATCGGGCCGGTTGCGGAACTCCTTCTCGTCCTTCACGGTCGCGCCGCCGGCGTCGAGCGTCTTGCCTTCGATGGAAATCGCGGTGCCGTTGAACTTGCCGTCCGGCTTCTCCGCGCGGCCATTTTCGGTCGCCTCTTCGAGCGTGACGTTGCGCGCGTTGCCGACGATTTCGAGGCCATTGATCTCGATGAACGCAGCGCCCTTTTTCACCGCGAATCCCGCCCACCCATCGAACTCCACGCGCGGCTTCGCGCCCGGTGCGCGCTTGAGCGTGATCCATTTCGTCGGTGTGCCGCTCTTGTTGAAACTCACGCCGTTGCCGAGCGGATAAACGCCGTCCATCACGAGCACCGTGTCACCCGCCTGCGCCGCGACGACGCCTTTTTTGATCGTGGCAAAAGCGGTCGCCTCGGTGCGGCCATCGGCTTTGTCCGAGCCGGTCGCGGAGACATAAAAACTCGGCGCGGATAAGCTGACGTTGTCCACGCAGATCCTGTCTTCATCCGCCTTCGGCCACGGTTGCGGCGCATCGCTGCCAATCTCCCACGAGATCTGGATGAAGGGTGCGGTGGGATCGAATTTCCCCTGCCACACGCTCATCTCCGAGAGGTCAATCGAGTGCCGGTAAAACGAACCCGCCACCGGCGGATACACCCATTTCTCCAGCCCGCCGGTGCGCTGCCGCTCCGCGGAAAACGACGCGATGCGCACCCGCACCGGGCGCGGCTGACTGGCTTGCAAATCGAAAGCGAGCGTGAGCTTGGCGAGAGCCGTCTCCGCATTCGCCGCCGCCAGGAGAGGCGTGCGCATCCCGCCGCTCCACGCCCTCTTCGCCGAGCTCGCCTTGACTTGCAGCGACACCGCACCCGAGGGCGCGCCGCGGAAGGTATCAATGGTTCCGCCCGGCCCCTCCAGCACCGCCGCCTCCAGCGAACGAGCGGACGTGAAAACCTCGAGTTCCGGGTGCGCCGCAGCATTGGCGTTAAAGTCGAGCGACAGCACATTGGCGGCGAACATCGCGCCCGCGGAAAGACTGCCGAGCGCAACGAGCGCAACGAATCGAACGGCGGTCTGACTTTTCATCTGGAGGACGGAATGCATCACGCGAGGATGCCTTTCACGACGCTTCCATGCACGTCCGTTAGCCGGAAATCGCGGCCTTGGAATTTGTAGGTGAAGCGTTCGTGATTGAGGCCGCAGAGGTGCATGAGCGTGGCTTGCAGATCGTGGACGTGGACGGGGTTTTCCGCGGCGTGAAAGGCGAACTCATCGCTGCTGCCATAGACGCAGCCGCGCTTCACGCCGCCGCCCGCGAGCCACACGGTGAACGCGCGCGGGTGATGGTCACGGCCATGCGCCTTCGGATTTGCAATGTCGCCCTGCACAAATGGCGTGCGGCCAAATTCGCCGCCCCAAATGACCAGCGTGTCGTCGAGCATCCCGCGCGCTTTCAAATCCTGCACCAGCGCGGCGCTCGCCTGATCCGTGTCCTTGCACTGGATGGGAAATTGCGTGGGCAGATTCCCGTGTTGATCCCAGCCCGCGTGCAAAAGCTGCACGTAGCGCACGCCGCGCTCGGCGAGCCGGCGGGCCATGAGGCAATTGTAGGCGTAGCTTCCTTTGCGTTTCACGTCGGGGCCGTAGAGATCAAGCACGCTCTGCGGTTCGCTGGAAAGATCGGTCAGCTCCGGCACGCTCGCCTGCATTTTGAAAGCCATCTCGTATTGCGAAACGCGCGTGGCAATCTCCGGGTCGGCGAGTCGCTCGTGCGCGAAGTGATTCATCTCCGCGAGGCCATCGAGCATCGTGCGCCGCAGGTCGCGGCTCATGCCGTCGGGGTTGCTGAGATACAGCACTGGATCGCCTGCGCCGCGGAATGGCACGCCCTGAAATTTCCCCGGCAGAAAGCCCGCGCCCCAATAGAAGTCGTAGAAAAACTGTCCGCAACTCGCCTCCTGATCGCGCGAAGTCATGACCACAAAGCCCGGCAGATTTTCCGCCTCCGAACCGAGCCCATACGTGAGCCACGCGCCGAGGCTCGGTCGCCCCGGCAGGTTGTGTCCGCACAGCATGTGCGTGACGGCGGGCGCGTGATTGATCTGCTCGCCGTGCATCGAGCGGATGAACGTGAGGTCGTCCACGATGCCCGCCGTGTGCGGCAAAAGATCGCTCACCCACATCCCGCAATGTCCGCGCTGACTGCCGCCCCACGCGGCGGGCAGGCACGGCTTCGCCTTCTGCCCTGCCGTCATTGTCGTCAACCGCAAGCCGCCGAGCACACTCTCGGGAATGTCCTGCCCGCGCTGTTTCCGCAGCTCCGGCTTGTCGTCGAAAAGATCAACATGCGACGGCCCGCCCGTCTGCATCATGTAGATCACCCGTTTTGCCTTCGGTGCAAAATGCGGCAGCCCCGGCAGGCCGAGCGGTGCGGCGGAATCCGCGCCGAGCAGCGAGTGCAGCGCGGGCAGCCCGAGCGTGAGCGCGGCAGTGCCGAGAAAGCGGCGGCGGGTGAGGAGATTGGCGTAGTCGGTGAGCGGATTCATTTGTTCAGCGTTTCGTCGAGGTTCAGCACGAGGAGGCAGACGGTCGTCCACGCGGCGTGCTCGATGGCGTCAAGATTTGCGACGCGCGCAGCTTCGCCGGTGGCAGTGAGCTTTTGCGCGTCGGCGGGATGTTCGGTGAAGTGCGCGCGGGCTTTCGTCAGCGTCGTTCGCAGCGAGGCGAGTTCACGTGGCTCGGGTTCTCGCGCGGTCGCAGCACGGAGGATTTGGCGCAACTTTGCAGTGTCATCGGGCAGCGCGGAAATGTGCTCCGCCCACACGTGCGCGGCTTCGACGTAGGTCGTGTCGTTGAGCGTCGTCAGCGCTTGGAGTGGCGTGTTCGTGCGCTGCGGTTTCACCGCGCAGACCTGACGCGCGGGCACATCGAAAAAATTCGCCGGGGCCGCGCTGCGCCGCCAGAAGGTGTAGAGGCTGCGCCGGTGCAGGTCTTCGCCGGTGCCTTGAAAATAGCGGTTCTTGCCGAAGCTGATGTCCTCCCAAATGCCGGGCGGCTGATACGGCATGACGGAAAAGCCGCCGCGCTTTTCCACGAGCAAACCTGCGAGGGCGAGCGCCTGATCGCGGAGAAAACGTGAGTCGAGCCGGAAGCGCGGGCCGCGCGCGAGCAGCGCGTTGTCGGGATCCCGCGCGAGGAGTTCGGGTGTGAAAGTCGCCGCCTGCCGATACGTGCGGCTCGTGACGATCAACTGCACGATGTGCTTCAGGTTCCAGCCGCTCTCGCGGAACTCGACGGCGAGCCAGTCGAGCAATTCCGGATGCGCCGGCAGCGCGCCTTGCATCCCGAAATCATCCGGCGTCTTCACCAGCCCCCGCCCGAAGAACATCTGCCAGAGCCGGTTCACGGTCACTCGCGGCATCAACGGCTGCTCCGGCGCGACGAGCCATTTTGCCAGCGCGAGGCGGTCGGCTTTCACGCCCGCGGGCAGCGGCGGCAGGAAGGACGGCACGTTAGGCAGCACTTTCTCTCCTGGCGTTTCATAGTTGCCGCGCTGGAGGATGTGCGTCTCGCGCGGCTCGTCATCGCGCATGACCATGACGTGCGGGATGGATTTCCGCGCTTCATCCTCGGCCTCCCGCGCCACGCCGACCGCACGTCTCAGCGCCGCCCACTCCGCCATTCCCTCGAGCTTGAAATACTCCGCGAGCAAGCGCTGGGTGCCGTCGGAATCGCCGCCGCCGAGGTTTTCCAGATTGGCGGAAAGCACCGAGCGCCGCGCCAGTTCGCCCGGTATCCGCTGCTCGATCAGCGCGGGCTGGGCGCGCATTTCCTCCACCCAGCGGACGAATCCCGGATGAAACTCCGCCTTGCGTGCAATGAAATTTGCCTGCGCCTGCCCGCGGACTTTGGTGGCCGCCTTCAACGCCGCCTGCTGCGCGTCCGTCGCCAGCGTGATGAACGGCGCCTCGACCGTGTAAAGGTAGTCGTAGTCGTCGCTGTAGGCCTTTTTGCCAAAGCGCATGCCGATGCCGCCCTGCTCGCTGCTTTGGTTGAACAGCGCAAACATCGAGTAGTAGTCGCTCTGTTTGAGCGGATCGAATTTGTGATCGTGGCACTGGCAGCACTGCATGGTCAGCCCGAGGAACACGCCGCTCGTCGTCTCCACGCGGTCGAAGACATACTTCGCGCGATTCTCCTGCGGGATGCTGCCGCCCTCGGCATTCAGCATGTGGTTGCGATTGAATGCGGTCGCGATGAGCTGCGGCTGCGTCGGCTCCGGCAGAAGGTCTCCGGCCAGTTGCTCGATGGTGAAACGGTCGAACGGCAGGTTGTCGTTGAACGCTTGCACGACCCAATCGCGCCACGGCCAGTTCATGCGATACGCGTCGCCTTGGTAACCATTCGTGTCGGCGTAGCGCGCGGCGTCGAGCCAGTCCACGGCCATGCGCTCGCCGTAGCGCGGGGACGCCAGCAATCGGTCCACTGCGCGCTCGAAGGCTTCGGCGTTTGCGTCTTTTTCAAACGCCTCGATCTCCGCGAGCGTCGCCGGCAGCCCGGTGAGATCGAGCGTCACGCGGCGGAGCAGCGCGCCTTTGGCCGCCTGCGGCGAAAAGGTGAGCGCGTTTGCGGCGAGCGTCTTTTCCACGAAATGATCGATCGCATTTACACCCGACGGCACTCCCGGCCGCACCGGCGCGACGAAAGCCCAATGCGGCTCCCACTTCGCGCCCTCCGCGACCCAGCGGCGCAGCGTTTCTTTTTCCGCGGCAGTCAGCTTCTTGTCCGCTTTTGGCGGCGGCATCAGCTCGTCGCTGTCGGTGCTGAAAATGCGCGCGATGGCATCGCTCTCGTCCGGCTTGTCCGGCACGATGGCCTTCACGCCATCCTTCTCCGCCAATGCGCCCTCGCGCGTGTCGAGCCGCCGGTCCGCCTTGCGATGATTCGGGTCCGTGCCGTGGCAGTAATAGCATTTGTCCGAAAGGATCGGCCGCACGTCGCGATTGAACGACACCTCGGCAGCGTCCGCGCAAACACACGCGGCGAGCAGGAGCAGAGATGGGGGCCAATTCATGCGCGCCTCCATACCCGAAAGCGTGGCGGCTGTCCTTTACGAGGATTCGTAAGGTGGCTCGGCGTCGGCCACGAGACGCTCGCGCACGGCGACGGAGACGGCGGCGGTCGCGCAGTTCACATGCAGCTTCCGGTAAATGCTGCGCGTCACGTAGTCGGCGGTGTGCGGGTTTAGGCCTGTGGCGTCGGGGATTTGTTTGCGCGGCAGGCCATCGGCCATGCACTTGAGCACGGTGAGTTCGCGCTCGGTGAGACCGTAGTCTTTTTTCGCGGGCACGAGCTTCGCAAACATTGTGAGCACGCGCGCGGCGATGCGCGGGTTCATCGGCGAACCGCCGGCGATGGCCTGATCGATCGCCGTGACAACCTGCGCGACGGGCTGCGATTTCAGAAGATAGCCGGACGCGCCGGCGCAGATGGCGCGGAAGATTTTGTCGTCATCCTCGAAGACGGTGAGGATGAGGATGCTGGCTCCGGGCGCTTTGCTTTTCAGATGCGCGATGCCTTCGATGCCGTCCATGCCGGGCAGTCCGACATCGAGGAGGATGACCTGCGGCGCGCCGTCGAGGGAAAGCGCGGCGAGGGCATCTTCGCAGTTTTCAAAGGCGCGCACAGCGTGCCGATGCGGGGCGGCGGTGAGCGCGCGCTCGGTGCCGCGGCGGAAGGCAGCGTTGTCTTCGATGATCCAGATGTGCGGCATGATTAGCGGGAAGAGACGGGAATTTTGAGCAACACGCGCGTGCCATCGCCCGGCGCCGACTCAATGGTGAAGATGCCGCCGAGCGTCTCGGCGCGTGCGCGCAGACTTTTCAGGCCAAGACCTGCGTGCGCGGTGGCCACGTCGAAACCGCGCCCGTTGTCGCGGATGAGCAACTCGAAAACGCCATCCGCCACGCACGCGGATAACTCGACTTCGCCGGCCCGCGCGTGGCGCACGACATTCGTCAGCGCTTCCTTGAAAAAGAGGAACACCTGCCGGCGTATGTCCATGCTCCACGACGACGGCAGCGTGTCGGGCGGATGCGTCCAGCGGATGCTGCGTCCCGGCAGCAAGCGCGCGGCGGCGGCTTGCATTTGCGGTCCGAGCTCGATGCCCATTTCCTGCCGCGCGCCGACGAGCCAAAGCACTTCGCGCATCGCATCCGTGCTCTCGTGCGCGATGCGATGAATCTCACTCAAATCGCCGGCGCTCGCATCGTCCGGCTGCGCGGCGGTTTCGCTGAGGCGCGCGATGCCGGCGAGGTTGCTGCCGATTTCGTCGTGCAAATCCTGCGCGAGCTGCGTGCGAAAACGCTCCTGCTCGCAATGCCGTGCGCGCCTCGTCCGCAACATAAATCCCGCGACGCCCGCACTCGCCGTGAGCACCACCGCGAACGCAATCCACGCAGCGCGGCGCTCGGCCAGCGCGCGGTGCCCTGGCAAAGCGGCTTCAAGTTCGCTGATCGCGGCCTGCAATGCCGCGCGGCGCGCCCATTCATCGAGCCACTGCGGGAGTTCCATGAGCCGGCCGTAGCTTGTGAAGCCATCCGTCAATTCTTCAAGCGGACGGTTCCGTTTCGGATCGCCCGACGAAGTGAC
>JAYWEO010000219.1:0-6349 GCA_043779225.1 Prosthecobacter sp. | reverse complement strand
CGAGATCGTCGCCAAGCCCGAGAGCGTTTACAAATACGGGCTGACTTCGGAAATCAACTTCAAGCTCAGCAGGAAGACCATGATCGACGGCTATAATTCCAACTATCCGGACACCTCGACCGGCGGCAAATACGATCCGTCCAAGCGCACTTCGGACGGCGGCACGATCATGGCCAACCGTTGGAAGAAATCGAAGAAGCCGGATCCTCTGGCCGAATCCCTCGCGAAGTTCGATGTCGGCCACGCCACGATTTATGGGGACTTGATGATCAAGGGCAGTCTCAAGAATGTGAAGAACTATGAGAACGTGCAGGGCAGCACGGTCACCGGCAGCAGCGTGGACACGCCGACGAACCTCGCGCCGGTCTGGCCTTCGGTGACTGCAAACATCGGCACGCTGGATGGCAAAATTCCGAAGGACTTGGAAGCGACCTTGAAGCTTGCCGAGAAGCAGGCCAAGGCGGGGGGACCAGCCGCGTTGTTTGAGGCGAAGAGCGCCACTGCGGCCGCCGAACTGGCAGCGAAGGGGGTGGAACTCACCGGCGGCTCGACCTTCGCCAGCCCGGCCCGCTACAAAGTCGAGAAGATCAGTCTGGACAAGAAGACGGAGTCGCTCGTGCTGAGCAATCCGCCGGGCGTGTCCGAAAGCTGGGTCGAGATCTGGGTGACGGGTGACGTGAACATTTCAAAGGGCGGGACGGTATTCATCTCGAATGGTGTCCACGCAAAGATCTACGTCGAAGGCAAGAAGGTCGAAATCAAAGACACCAAGGCTGACAAAGGCGGCTTCTCCATCGAGAGCGGTTTCTCCGGGGATCTGCAAATCGTCGGCATCGAGAGCGCCGATGCCGGCAAAAAGGAAGCCGACGACGAGTATTCACCAAAGAAGCGCAGCGGCAAAATCACGATTTCCGATGCCGAATTCACCGGCGTGATCAATGCGCCCGATTGGGACGTGGACTTCAAGCCGAAGGACTGGGACAAGGAGAATCCTGTAAATGGTGCCCAGCTCTTTGGTTCGGTGATGGGACGCAAGGTCAAGATCGGCCACGGCGCGGACTTTCACTATGACGCAGCGGTCTCCGAGATCGGAAGCGTCATGGGGTATTCGACCGTCGGCTGGAACGAACTCGAGCGGTAGGCCGGATTCACAAACAGTGCAGCCGTTTCTTGGGTTCTGAGATCCAAGTTTGCCCCGCGGAGCGTCCCGGCGAATTTCCGGTGCAACTTCCGATTCGCACGGGGTCTGAACTCGGAGCTTTGAAAACATTTCAAGCAGGGCCGATCTGCCCTCTGTCGGCGGATGGGATGATTTTCCCGTGTGCGTGGATTGCTCGGCTGGGGCGACTTTATTTCGGGATCAGGGCGGTGACGTTCACTCCGCCGGCAGGCGAATGCTGATGCTCGGCCTCTGAGTGAAAGTAGAGATCCAGAATCCGGACGAATGGCTCCTTTGACTCGATGTCCGCCAATTCGAGGAGGACGCCGTCCAGGTTTTTCATCCGCTCCTGCCTCGGCACATTCAGATTCCAGAAGGACCGCTCGTATCCGGCGATGCCCGGCTCCGGCGATGTCGCATTCATGCGAATCACCGTGTCCACAATTCCGGCGCTTCGCAGGTGCTTCTCGATTCGCACCGGGAGCCACACAGCCGTCGGTTCGCCCGGGATGCCGCTGTGCAGGGCTTTCAACAAGGCGTTCACGCGCGCGGCCTCAGGAGCCCGTTCGCTGGTCTTCCGGATTTGTTCCCTCGCGTCGCTGAGACGCGCGCGCGATTGGGCCAGCGTTTGCTGACTTTCGGCCTCGCATCTCTGGAGCGGAACGATCCAGTGGCTGTGAAACCACCACGCCGCGCCTAGTGCCGCGCTTCCTGTGAGAAGCCGGCGGAGGATTGGTGAAGGGGTGGATGCCATTTTACTCCCCCTCTTTGCTTTTCGGCTCCGCCTGGCCGTCGAGGCGGATCGTCGCGGCGATCGTGAAAGTCCCCTTCCGGGCATCACCGTCGGCGGGCTCCGGGTCTGGCAGTTCATCAAAGCGCTCGAGCACGACGGTCACACCGCTGGCAAATGTCCGCGTGAGATTCCGTTCTACGTTGAGCCGGTAGCGGTCGGCGATGGTGCCCGGTGCGGCTCCTGTGGCCACACCGCCGACCATGAGGGTCCACCGATTCGGGTCACTCGCTTCCTCACGGGCGCGCACCTCGTGCAACTGGATTCCTGTGAGGGCATTCGGAACAAAGCTCCGAAGCGCCGGCGCCCACCTGGGCCTGGCGCGATCTGCCGAGACTGCAGCCAACTGCCTCCGGGCTTCGTCGATCTTCGATTGCGTCGTGGCGGCATCCTGCAGGTCCCGCGAGACCACCGTCCACTCCGCATCGAGCGAGAGACGCTCTGCCTCGGCGGCTGCGATCCGCTCCCGCAAGCCGGAATAGCGAATCCAGAGGGCCGCCGCGAGCACGGAAAAAAGCGCGAGCCCTGTGATGGTATTTCCGCGAGGCCGCGATCCGCCATCCGTGGGCGCATCCCGCGGTGGTTCATCCACCGCCATCGCCTCTGCGCGGGCGAGGATTCTGGCCACCTTTTGCGAGAGCCCGGAATCTTCCGAGCGCAGAAATCCGCCTGTGGAAAAGCCACCTCGCGAGAGGACCGGATCAGTCGCGGCAATTTTGGAGACGCTCTGGAATGTGCCGACGACCTCCGCCACGGCGATCGAGTCCAGCAGATCCTCCATGCGGAACGGCTTCGCCAGCACGAAGCCGTTGATACTCTTGATGAACTCATCCGTCTTCGCATCGTGCTGATGGCCGGTCATGAAGACGAACCTTCGGCAAAGGTCCGGACGGATCCTCTCCACCGCACGATAAAACACGTCCCCAGGCAGCCCGGGCATCTGAACATCACAGAGCACCAGAGTGAAATCGTTGGCCAGCACTTCCCGGACGCCGTCGCCGCCGCTCTGGACCGAAACGACATCATAACCGTTTTCGACGAGCCAATCCCGGAGGATTTCCCTGAAAGTAGAATCGTCATCGAGCAAGAGCACCCGCCCTCTTACCGCCCGTGAATCGCATGCCGCATCGGGTTCTGCTTCCATTCCACGGCTTTCCGTAAGCGCGTCCCGGGCGGGACTCACTTCATCTTCAGGCGGTATTTCCAGACGTTGATTGGACTGCAAGGGCATCAGGCTCAGGTGTTCGGGCTATCTTCCGCTTTCCTGTCTCAGGGTTGAGAGGTGCAGAAATCATGCCCGGCATGGGATGTCAGGCACCGCCGTTGGCAGGATCGAACCGGTGATCCTTGAAAGTTTGGCCTTGATTTCCCTGAGAGCGCACCTAGCCTCCGCCCTCCTTAATAACTTTCCTATGGCAAAAACCTGCTGGCTCGAACGCGAAAAACGCAAATCCAAGTGTGTGGCGAAATACGCTGCAATCCGTGCTGAACTCAAGAAGAAGGGCGACTACATCGGCCTCTCAATGCTCCCCCGCAATGCCAGCCCCGTGCGCCTGAGCCGCCGTTGCAATGCGACTGGCCGCAAGCGCGCCTTCATCGGCCGCTTCCAGCTCTCGCGTATCTCGCTCCGCGAAATGGCCTCGAACGGCCTGATTCCGGGCGTGACCAAGTCGAGCTGGTAGGATCGCTCCGCTGACCTTTTCACGAGCCGCAGGCCGATGGCCTGCGGCTCGTTTCTTTTCTGATGCATTACTGCCTAGCCAACGCCGGAGCGCTCGTCACCGAGTGGGATGACGGTGGCAGCATTGTGCTGAGCCTCGTCGGCATCCTCCTGCTGGTGCTGTTGAACGGCTTCTTCGTCGCCGTGGAGTTTTCGCTCGTGAAGGTTCGCACGAGTCAGCTCGACCCGCTCATCGAGGAGGGTCGCAGGACGGCGGTGATGGTGAAGCACATCCTCGGGCACATGGACGCGTATCTGTCGGCGACGCAGTTTGGCGTGACGGTGACGAGCCTCGTACTCGGGGCGGTCGGCGAGCCGTACATGGAGCGGCTGCTGGAGCCGTTTTTCCTGAAAGTGGGGATTCATCATGCGGGCTTCGTCACCGGCGCCTCGTGGGCGCTGGGACTGACGATCATCACCTTCATGCACATCATCCTCGGCGAACTCGCGCCGAAGTATCTCGGCATCCGCAACCCGCTCGGGATGGCGCTGCTGCTCGTGCGCCCGCTCGAGCTTTTCATCACGGTGTTCAAGCCGTTCATCTGGGTGCTGAATGTCTCGGCAAATTTTCTGCTGCGCCGCGTCTTCCGCATCAGCCCCGTCGCGGAATCCGAACTCGCGCACAGCGAGGAGGAGCTGCGCGTGATCCTCGCGGAGAGCGCGCGTGCCGATGAGGTGAGCCCGATGGGCAAGGAAATCCTCATCAATGCGCTCGACCTGCAAAACCGCGTGGTGCGCGACATCACGACGCCGCGCGGCGATGTCATTTTTCTGAATGCCAATGATTCTTTTGAGGAAAACGTGAAGCATGCACTGGAGTCGCGGCACACGCGTTTCCCGCTCTGCCGCGAGCATCTCGATGAGACGATCGGCCTCGTCCACATCAAGGATTTGCTGCGCCTCATGCGCGAGCCGAAGGCCGACATCACGAGCATCAAGCGCGAGCTGCACAACGTCCCCGAGATGATGCCGCTGGAAAAGCTGCTCAGCTTTTTCCTCTCGCGCCACGCGCATCTCGCGCTCGTCGTGGACGAGTTCGGCGGCACCGCGGGCATCGTCACGCTCGACAATGTGCTGGAGGAAATCGTGGGCGACATCCAGGACGAGTTCGATACGGAGAAGCCTGAGATGCGCCGGGTGAGCCAGGACGAATTCGTGATCGCCGCGACGCTGAGCCTGCATGAGCTAAATGAAATGCTCGGCCTGGAACTGGAGAGCACCGAGGTGAGCACCGTCGGCGGCTACATCACGCAGCTCATCGGCCATCTTCCGAAGACCGGCGAAAAGACGCGCATCGAGGACTTCGAGGCGACAGTGACCAAGGCCGACGGACGCCGCGTGGTGGAGGTGCATTTCAAGCGGAACACGAAGGGCGACGAATCTTCCCGGCGCGAAGGCTGAGCAGGCTCTCAATGCCGGTGCTGGCGTTTCTTTGCGAGGCTTCTCGCGGTCATCTCCAGGCCGGCGCGGTCGATCGTTTCCATCGAGTCCACCTCCTCCGGAGTCAGTCCGGCATCCGTCGCCACCTTGCGCGGATCGGCGAGAAATTTCGCGCGGGCTTCGGCATTCACGTAGATTTTTGCGAGGAACGCCTCGAGTCGGACGCTCATGCTGGCAAGGGGATCTGCGTCGAAATTTCGCGCCGCGAGCGACCTGCGGCGAGCGCGGTTCTGGCGCGTTCCATTTGCACGATCAGATCCTTCATCGCCGGGAATCCTCCGTCGCGTTCGAGGATGACGGTGAGCGGCTGCGACGTGCGGAATGCGACTTCCTCGAGGAGTGCGTACACGGGATCGGGCACGTCGTGGAGATGATCGTCGAGCAGCCGCTCATTTCCCTCGGGGCCGATCCACTTGCCTCCGGCGAGGTGGATGCTGGCGACTTTTTCGAGCGGCAGTGAGCCGATGAATTCCTGCGGATCGTGGCCGAAGTTCAGCGAGTTCGCATAGACATTGTGCAGATCGAGCAGCAGCCCGCAGCCGGAGCCGCGGATGATCTGGCTGAGCCAGTCCGGTTCGTCGAGCTTGCTGCCGGGCGGCTCGATGAGTGTCGCGATGTTCTCCACCTGCGGTGCGGTGCCGACGATCTTTCGTGCCGTGGCGAGGTTTTGCAAAGTCGCATCAATCGTCCCGGCGGTGCGCGGCGCTGCACAGAGGTGGCCGATCTCGATGCCGCCGCTGCGGACAAATGCGAGATGCTCCGACCATGAGCCGGGCTCGATCTCGTTCACGATGCGCGCCATTTGATCGAGCCGTTTCTTCTCCACCCGACTGCATGAAGCCATGCCGATCGAAACGCCGTGCAGGGTCACCGGGACTTGCGCGGCGAGCGTGGAAAGCGAGCGGCGGACTTTTCGCGACGCATCAAAGTAGTCGTCGGCGATGACCTCGATGACGTCGATGCTTTGGAGATTCGAGAGAATCCCTGCGGCAAGTTCCGGTCGCCAGCCTAGTCCGACGCGGTCTTTCATAATCAGCTCCCGCATCCGCCGCATCCGCCACCGCATCCGCCGCCGCACGAGCTTCCGCACGAGCTTCCGCAGGAGGAACCACAGGAGCTCCCGCACGACGAACTGCTGCTTGCCGCCTTTGGGAAGAGCTTGTTGGTCCATCCGAATGTCTTCTTTGGCAGCGCACCTACGCCGAAGACCGATGCGACCATGAGTGCCTCGGCGGTCGCG
>JAYWEO010000218.1:0-7433 GCA_043779225.1 Prosthecobacter sp. | reverse complement strand
TGCGAGCAGAGGGTGCCGGTGGGGTTGTTGGGATTGGCGATGAAGATTTCCTTCGTGCGCGGGGTGATGGCGGCGAGCATGCCGTCGAGGTCGTGCGCGTAGCCGGGGTCGGGCACCTCGATGGTGTGTGCGCCGAAGAGCGTGGCCATGAGCTTGTAAACGACGAAGGCGTGGCGCGCGGCGATGATGTCGTCGCCGGGATTCAGGAAGGCCTTGCCGATGAATTCGATGACTTCGTTCGACCCGCAGCCCAGGATGACGTTCTCGCGCGCAAGGCCGACCTTTTTCGCGATGGCCTCGCGCAGATAGTAGCCGCCGCCGTCGGGGTAAAAGTGCGAGCGGTGCAGCATCTCCTGCATGGCGGCGAGCGCCTTCGGCGAAGGGCCGAGCGGGTTCTCGTTCGAGGCGAGCTTGATGATGTCGGTGGGGGCGAGGCCGAGTTCGCGCGCGACGTCCTCGATCGGTTTGCCCGGCTCGTAGGAGACGAGTTCGCGAAGCCACGGGTGTGCGGAATTCCAGACGCTGGTCATAGGGCGCAGGAACGTAGCGGCGGCACGGGGGAAATCCAGCGCGCAGTGTGCTGCGGGGCTGTGATTGGTGATTTGTGAATGGTGAATGGTGCCGCGCTCACGAGGCGTTGCGCAGTTGATGCGCTGAAATCCTCGCCGGGCGTCCGAATCGAAAACCAGTCACTTTTCACCAGTCACCAGTCACATCTCCCTTCGGCACGACTGACTGCTTTTCCAAATCGCAAAATCCAGCAACCCTCCGCGAATCCCGCATGAAACTCCACGCCGTCATTTTCTCCCTCGCACTCGCACTGACCGCCCTGGCCGACCAGCCGCCGGGCACTGTCACACGCAAAGAGGCCATCGCCACGGCGGAGCGCTACCTCTTGCTCACATGGACGCCAACGGAGAAAAACATCCTGCATGGCAACGACGTGAACGGCATGCGCGTGGATACGCCGGACACGAGCTATTTGCCCGCGAAGGGCAATCCCGGCTGGTGGCGCCCACGTGTGAAGAACACCGGCATGCCGTACAAATGGGGCGGCTTCGACACGCCGGAGTCATTCATCGCCGGCGTGCGCGCGGGCCAGCCGGCGGGCGACACTTACACGGCGGAAAAGCGCCGCCTGCTCGAAGCCGCGATCAGCAAGGTCGCCGTGGGCATTGATTGCAGCGGCCTTGTCTCGCGATGCTGGAATCTCCCGCGCGCATTTTCCACACGCTCGATCACACGCTTCTGCGATCCTGTGCCGGACCTGCGCGACCTGCGCCCCGGCGACATCTTCAACACGAACAATACGCACGTCTTTCTCTTCGCAGGCTGGGCGAGACCGGATCACTCGCGTCTCCTCGCCTACGAGACGGGCGCTCCGCCGATGATGAAAGTGCTGCTCAACGACATGGGCACCGAGTGGCTGCTCGCGAAAGGCTACACCGCGTGGCGCTATCGCGGGATGCGCGATTGATGCCGTCGCCGCCGAGGGGCCGAGGCGGGCTACTCCAATCGCTGTGCAGTCGAATGCGTGCCCGCCTCCTTCCGTCGGCGGCCACGGGAAAACGCTACTCAATCTGCTCCACCAGCACCTCGACATCCATCTTCCGCTCCGTGACGCCCCTGTAGTGTCCGCGCACCGGCGGCACATCGGCGTAGTCACAGCCGACGGCGAGCTTCACGTAGCGCTCATCGGTGCGCTGGCTGTTCGTCGGATCGAGGCCGCACCAGCCGAGGCCGGGGACGAAGACTTCGCACCACGCGTGGCTGGCCTGCGAGCCGATGAGCTGGTCGCGCGGGCCATTGTAAAGATAGCCGCTCACGTAGAGCGCCGGGATGTGCAGCGCGCGGCAAAGGCCGATCATCACGTGCGCGAAATCCTGGCACACACCGCGGCGGTCGGCGATCACGTCGCGCATGTGCGTGTGGACAGAGGTGACATTCGGCGTGTAGCTGAACTGCGAATGGATGTGCGACATGATCGCGCACGCCGCGCCCCACACATCGTCACAGCCCGCCGTGATATCGAGCGCGAGCCTCCAGGTCTCCGGGCTTTTCTCCACGTGCGTGCTCTCCTGCAAAAAATCGAAGCACCGCTCGCTGTGCCTGCATTCCGCAAGCCGGGAGAGCGGCACGGGTGATGCGGCGGGATTCGCGACGACCGGCCTGGTCGTCACCTTTGCCGTGCTCTCGACAAGCAGCGCGGTGTGAGGCGAGGCCAGCTCGAAGAAGTGGATGATGTTCGCGTGAAAGTCCGAGTAATGCGAGAGCTTCGCGGCGGGCAGCACTTTCAGGAGGAAGGAATCGCAATGCTGGTGCTCGTTCGAGGGCGGCTGGAGGCGGATTTCATTGAAGCTCTCGCGGACCGGCGAGGCGTAGCTGTAGCGTGTGCGATGGGTGACCTGGAGTTTCAGTGGAGTTGAGAGTTGAAGGTTGAGAGTTGAGAGGAGGCTGCGGATGCGGGTGATGTTCGTGCGCGTGCTGTACGGTGATTCTTCAGCCTCTCAACCCTCAACTCTCAACTCTCAACTTTCGGCATCATCACCCGAGCGGCTCGACATCCACGGATACGCGCACCTTGTGCTTGCCGCCGCCAGTGAGGATTCCGCTGAGCGGGCTCACGTCGCTGAAGTCGCGACCGATGGCGACGGTGATGTGCTCATCGGATGGGATGATGCTGTTCGTCGGATCAAAATCCACCCAGCCATTCACCGGGCAATACACGGAGAACCACGCGTGCGATGCATCCGCACCGACGAGCCGCGCCTTTCCCGGCGCGGGATAGGTGCGCAGGTAGCCGCTCACATAACGCGCAGGAAGCCCGAGCGAGCGCAGGCCGGAGATCGCGATGTGCGCAAAGTCCTGGCAGACGCCTTCGCGACGCTCCCACACCTCCTCGATCGGCGTCGCGACCGTCGTGGCGATGCTGTCGTAGATGAAGTCCCCGTGGATGCGCCGCATGAGGTCGCTCGCACCGGTGAGCAGCGGCGTGCCCGCCGGAAAGCTCGCACGCGTATATTCCGCATACGCAGGCGTGAGCCGGATGCATGGCGACTCCATGCAGAATTCATACGGCGTGACATCCGCCGGCGACACCGGGTCGCGGAAGCTGGCGACGACTTTTTCCCACGCCGGCGAAAGCGTGAGCACGGGGGTCGTCGTGATGTTCACCGTCACGCGGCTCTTCGCCACGACCTCGAAATGCCGGTGGATTTCCTGAATCGCGAAGGAGCAGACCTTGTTGCCAAAATAGTCGTGGCTCTCCTTCCGAATCGCCGGCGTCGGATAGACAGACAGCGAGGTCTCCGAGACCTGCTGCGCGGCATTCTTCATCGGCATGAGGCGCGCGGCATGGTGCGAGACGGTGACAGCCTCGGTGTAGTGGTAGATGGTGCGGTGCGTGATGCGGTAGTCCATCGCAGTGTTCAGTTGCCCGCGCGCGAGATGGCGGAGTGTGCGAAATAATTCACCGCGATGGCATCCGACAGGCGCGGAAGGCTGGCCTCGACTTCGCGGATCACGCGGCCCGTCTCGCCCTCGTGCCACGGGCCCTTCGAGTGGAAAAGCTCGCGCGGATCGAGCAGGCGCACGCGGGCGACCGTCTGGATCAGTTCGCGCTGGCCGGGACTTGGCAGGGCGGTGCGGCTCTCCTGCGGCAGACGGTCGAAATGCTTTTCGAGCTGGAGCATTTGGAAGAGCAGCGAACGCGGGTTCGTGCCATCAAGGATCACGAGATCATAGACGGCGGCAATGTTCGGAACGAGCGAGTATCGCGAACGGTAGGTGAGCGTGCTGTCGGCGTATTCGAGCACGGCCTCGAGCACGCTGGGATTGTCCGCCTCGGGCGATCGCAGCGCGCAGTCGAGGAGGCCGCAGAGGTACAGCGAACGCTCGATGCGCTGGCCGATGTCGATGAAACGCCAGCCCTGCGCACGTGTCATGTTTTCACGGGCGAGGCCGTAGAATGATGCGATGAGCAGCAGCAGCCGGTTCAGCACCGGGATCGCGTCCGCGGCAAGCATCGGGCGAGCATTGCCGGGAGGCGCAAGGCATTCGTCGAGCTGGCTGAGCACGCGCCACACGTCATTGGAAGTGCGGTCACGCACGGCCATCGCGAGCCGCTGCACGCGCGCGGCGATGTGGCTCAGGCTGTCCGTGCGCTTGGCATCAAAAATCATCGCGAGAAGCTCCGCCTCCAGCGCCTCGGCGTTCCGCGCATAGTCCGTGTCCTTCAGGCTGAACTGACCCCGGCGCTCGAGCACCTGCAGGAATGGCATGAGGTGCGGCATGCGCCCGCCGCTGCGCTCGGGATTGAAACGGATGAGCGTGCTCCGCAGCAGCCTCGCAGTCGCATCGAGCCGCTCGGCATAGCGGCCCAGCCAGCAGAAATTGTCCGCCAGCCGCGAGGGCAGGTTGTTGCCGGTGCGCCGCAGCTCCACATTCCGTCCCCCGCTCTGCAGCAGCGTGACTTCCTCGACGGGCTTGTCGCTGAGCACCCAGGTGTCCTTGCTCGCACCTCCGTGCTGCATCGAGACGAGCCGCGCATCACCGCCGAATGCCGTGCGCGCAAGGCCGCCGGGCATCACCTTGTAGCCGCCCGCCGTCGCGATGAGATAGACGCGCATCACTGTGCGCTTGGCCACGAGTCCGCTGCGATCCCAGGACGGCGCAGTCGAAAGCTCCACCTTTTCCTGCGCGACCCACAGGTGCGGCTGGAAGCGGATGCGCGCGCGCAGCTCGTCGTTCGACAGCGTCTCGGAGCCCATGCGCTGCTGCCATCGGAACGCGGGCTTCACCGTGAGCTCATCGAGGTGCGAGAGCACATAATTTTCCGCAGTCTTCTGCCCGCACCACCATGTCGCGACCGACGGCATGAGCAGTTCCTCGCCGAGTTCATGGCGGCAAAGTCCCGGCAGGAATGACTTGAATGCCGGGCTCTGCAGCAGGCCGCTCCCGAGCGCGTTCGCGATGGCCACATTGCCGGCACGGGCTGCTTCGATGAGTCCCGGCACGCCGAGCATCGAGTCATTGCGCAGCTCCAGCGGATCGCAGAAGTCGTCGTCCACACGGCGCAGGATCACATCCACCGGCTCGAGGCCGCTGATGGTTTTCAAAAAGACGCGGTCGTCGCGCACCGTGAGATCCTGCCCCTCGACGAGTGTGTAGCCGAGGTACCGCGCGAGGTAGGTCTGCTCGAAGTACGTCTCATTGTACGCACCCGGCGTGAGCAAGACCACGCGCGGATTATCCGTCCTGCGCGTCGCCAGCGCCGCGAGAGACTCCTGCATTTCGCGGAAAAATCCCGCGACCCTCTGCACACGGCAGCTCCGGAATGCCTCGGGGAAAATCCGCGATGTCACCAGCCGGTTCGCCAGCGCGTAGCCCGCACCCGTGGGAATCTGCGTGCGATCGGAAATCACCCACCATCGCCCGTCTGGCGAACGCGCCAGATCCGCGGCGTAGAAATGCAGGAACGTATCACCCGGCGGCTTCAGTCCATGCACGGGCCGCAAAAAATCCGGCTGCGCAAAGACGAGCGCCGGCGGCAGCCAGGCGGTGCGGATGAGATCCTGCTTTCCGTAGCTGTCGGCGAGGATGCGGTTGATCAGCGTCGCGCGCTGGATGAGCGCCTTCTCCACACCACGCCACTCCGTCTGCGAGATGACGAGCGGGATCGGATCGAGCCGCCACGGGCGCTCGGTGCCGCTCGCATCGCCATAGACTGTGTAGGTGATGCCCTGCTCGTGGATGATCTGCTCGCACGCATCGCGGCGCCGCTGGATTTCCTCGATGCCGAGCGCATCGAGCTCCGAGAGCAGTGTCTCGAAGTGCGGACGGGCGTCGCCATTCGCCCCGCGCATTTCGTCGAACACCCCCGCGATGTGCGCGTAGCCGGCAAACATGCCGCCCTTGCGCGGGACGCCATCGCGCGTCCTCGCCTCGCCCGAGGGGTGCGTCGGCGCGCTGTCAGGCATGGCGCAGATCGAGCGTGAACGGGAAGTCACCCGAGGGCCCCGCCTTTGGCGGCACAAAGCGTCCCTGCGTCGCGCCATGCGTGAAGAATCTGGCAAGTCTGCGGCTCTCGGCTTCGTAGCTGTTCACAGGGAAAGTGTCGTAACTGCGCCCGCCCGGATGTGCAACGTGATAGCTGCACCCGCCGAGGCTGCGCCGGTTCCAGGTGTCGTAAAGATCGAACACGAGCGGCGCATGCACGCCGATGGTGGGCTGCAGGCAATTCGGCGGCTGCCACGCGCGGAAGCGCACGCCCGCGACGCCCTCGCCATTCGTGCCGGTCGCATGCAGCGGGATGCGATGCCCGTTCACCGTGAGCGCAAAGCGATCGCCGGAAAGCCCGCGCGCCTTCACCTGAACACGCTCCAGCGAGCTGTCCACGTAACGCACGGCACCGCCCGCCGCACCCTCCTCGCCGAGCACGTGCCACGGCTCGAGCGCCGTGCGGATTTCCACCTCCACATCGCGCTGCGCAAAATCACCGATGCGCGGGAAACGGAACTCAAAGTGCGGAGCGAACCACTCGGCCTCGAACGGGAAACCCGCATCGCGCAGATCGTGGATCACGTCCTTGAAATCCGTCTCGCAGAAGTGCGGGAGCATCCAGCGGTCGTGGATGTCCGTGCCCCAGCGCACGAGATCGTTCGTGTACGGCTGCTGCCAGAATTTCGCGACGAGCCCGCGCAGGAGCAGATGCTGCGCGAGGCTCATGTGCGCGTGCGGTGGCATTTCAAAGGCGCGCATTTCCACGAGGCCAAGCCGGCCGCTTGCGCTGTCCGGCGCGTAAAGCTTGTCGATGCTGAACTCGGCTCGGTGCGTGTTGCCGCTGGAGTCCGTGAGCAGGTTGCGGAAGAGCCGGTCGGTGAGCCACGCGGGCGTGTGTTCCGGATCGCGCCTGGCACCAAGTGCGAGCTGGCGATCGAGTTCCCTGAAGGCGACCTCCAGTTCGTAGAGCGAATCGTTGCGGGATTCGTCCACACGCGGCGCCTGCGAGGTCGGGCCGACGAAGAGGCCGCTGAAGAGCCAGCTCAGCGACGGATGATTCTGCCAGTACGCGATGAGCGAGCGCAGCAGATCGGGACGGCGCAGCACTGGCGAATCCACCGGAGTCTCCGCGCCGATGAGGATGTGGTTGCCTCCACCGGTGCCGGTGTGGCGCCCGTCCACCATGAATTTCTCCGTGCCGAGCCGCGTCTGGCGCGCTTCCTCGTAAAGCACGGTCGTGCGCTCCACGAGTTCGTCCCATGATTTGCTCGGGTGCAGGTTCACCTCGATGACGCCGGGATCCGGCGTGACCTTGAGCACATTGATGCGCGGGTCGCGCGGCGGTGTGTAGCCCTCGATGGCGATCGGTGTCCTGAGTTGCGCGGCGGTGTCTTCGACGGCGGCGACGAGCTCGAGGTAATCCTCCAGTGTCG
>JAYWEO010000217.1:0-5859 GCA_043779225.1 Prosthecobacter sp. | reverse complement strand
GGCGAACCCCAGATGTGCGCCTGCGTGTCGTGCTGCCACATCAGCTTGCCGGTCTTGCTGTCGAGGCAATACACGAAGCCGCTGTAGTCGCCGATGTAGAGCAGGTCGGTCGCGGGATCGATCGCCACGGTGCTGATGCTGCGTTTGATGTCGCGGAATTCCCACACCAGCGCGCCTTTCGTTTTCGTCGCGTCGCCCTTGAGTCCCTTCGGGTCAATGCAGATGAGGCGGCCGACGCCTTCGCCGTGCTCGGGATCCTGACCGCACGCGACGTAGATTTTGTCCTTGTACACGACGGGCGTCGCGATGATTTCGCTCGGGCCTTCGGGCGCGGGATACTTGTAGGGCTTGCCGGTCTTGTCGTGCTTGTAGTCGTCGGGGACGATCTCAAATTTCCACGCGGTCTTGAGCGTATCCGTGTCGCCCACCTTCACGGGATTCGCGTCGAACGCGTAGAGGAAGCCGTCGCCGCCGCCGAAATAGATCTGCCACTTGCCCTCCACTTTTCCCGCGCTCGGCGAGGTCCACTGGCCGTGGAAAATGTGCGGGCCGATTTTCGCGTCGTCCTCGCCGATGAGTGCGCCGGTCTTCTTGTCGAGCACGATGAAGCTCGGCGATTGCGGCGAGGGAATCGTGACGTGCGACCAGTCCTGGCCGTTGCTGGTGCAGACGTAAATCTTGTCCTCGAGCACGAGCGGCGAACTGTTCGACGCGTTGTGCGGGAACACGCCGAGCTCGTCCATCATGTCGTATTTCCAGAGGATGTCCGCGTCCTTCGCGGTGACGTCCACCTTGGGCTTGCCGGGGCCGACCATGTATTGCCCCTCGTCCTTGAAAGTGCCCGTGTTGCCGTTCTTCTGGCCATCAGCATTCAGCGCGACGACTTCGCAGCGGCTCGTCACGGAGTACAGCGTGTTGCCATCCACGAAAGGCGCGCTGAGGTAGCCGAGGTATTCCCAGTCGTTCACCTTGCCGCTCGCGAGCTTCGGCACGGTGAACTGCCAGATGAGATCGCCGCTCTTTTCATCGAGCGCCAGCAGCACGGACTTGTCGTCCTTGAAGCGCGGGTCGCGCATGGCGGCGTTGTTCGTGCCGATGTACACCTTGCCGTATGCGACGACCGTGTTGCCGTAGGTCTGCGAGCCGAGCTTCGCGATCCACTTCACGTTCTTGGTCGCGGCCATGTCGATCTCCTCGCTGTTCTTTTTGAACTGGATTTCAAATTTGCCCTGCTTGTTCGCCTCCTTCGGCCCGAACACGGACGGGATGCCCTTGGCGGGTGAATACATGTTGCGCCCCGGATCGCTGCCGCCCCAGGCGGGCCAGTCGTCGGCGCGGAGCACGGAGGTGAATGCGATGCCGGCGAGCGCGGCGGCGGTGAAGGTGCGGATGTTCATGAGTGCTGTTCGTTGAGGTTTGGGAATCGGTTCGTGAAAGGCGGCGCGTCAGTTCGGCTTCACCACGATGTTGTCGATCCACGCGCGCTGTTCCTGCGGCGCGAGCGAGAAGATGCCCGGCGAGCCGTTTTCGTGCGCATGCTTGTGCTGGAACTCGATCGTCCATGCGGCCGGCTCGGCCTCGGCTTTCTTCCATGCCTTTGCGCGCACGGTGCCGCTGCCGTCCTTCGCGGTGTCCACCTTCACCTTCAGGTGATACCACTCGTTCGGCGTAAAGGTGAACGGCTCGGTCTTTTTGATCCGCTCGAGGTTCGAGCTGATTTCGATTTCACGCGCGTTGGCGCGGATCACGACGAGGTAGCGCTGGTTCACAAGCCCCACGTCGGACATCTTGCGCTTGTTGCCCTCGGTGAGCACGTCGGCCTCGATGGTGTAGTTCTTCATGTCCGGATGGCCGATGAAGGCCTGGCCGCGCTGGAACAATTTGTTGTCGATCGTCTTGCACAGCGCCTTGCCGCCGCCGGGCGCCTCGCGGACTTCAAAGCGGAAACGCGCCCCGGTCCACGGGAGCGGCGGATAGGAAAATGCCGTCTGCGGCTCGATGGTGTTCCAATTCGTCGGACCGGCTGCCGGCGCGGGAAGGCCGGGGCCGGGCGGGACGAGCGCTGGCGGCTCGTTGCCAATGCCGGGGCCGGTCTTGTCCTTCAGTTCGGTCGTTTCAAAGTCGAGATGGATCGGCAAATCGAGCTGCACGCGCCCGCGGAAGGTGCCGTTGATTTCCTTGTCGCCCTCTTTCGCCACAGCCATGAACGCGCCCGCGCTCGGCAAAGTCGCCTTCTCCGCGGTGAGCGCGCCGTCCACGACTGCGCCGGTCATCTTCGCCTTCACGAGCGCGGTCGGCGGGATGTAGTTGTCGAATTTCACGGTCTTCAGGTCCACGGCTTCATTCGCGGTGAAGCCGTTCGCGTCGAGCGCACGCACGCGCAGCTTCGCGCTCTGGCCGGGGCGGAGCAGCGATTCATTCGGGATGATTTGCAGCTTCGCGGGCTCGCCCGCCTTTTCCGGCCAGCCCTCGTCCTTCCACACGACGGACTTCGCACTCGCGTTGTCGCCCGTTTTGCCAAAGGCGTAGAGCATCTTGTCCGTCTGCACGTAGAGCTTGCCATTGTACGCGATGGGCGAGCCGAAGCAGCGGCCCGTGAGCTTCGTGCGGCTGAGCACTTCGGCATCCTTTTCGCCCGGCTTGAAAATGTAGAGCTCGCCGTTGCCCACCTCGTTGTCGCCGCCCGCGGCATTCGCGTCACTGCCCGCGATGTAAAATGCGACATACACTTTTCCATCCGCGACAAATGGCGACGACTGACGCTGCTCCGGCCCGAGCTTCTTCTTCCATTTCACTTCGCCGGTCACCGCGTTCACCGCGGCGAATTCGCCGACACCCGTCACTTCATACAGCGTGTCGCCGGCGAGTGCGGGCGAGGAGCCGAGGTTGCCGAGCGGGTTGCGCCACTGCTCGAGTTCCTTCGGCGAGAAGATGTTCATCCCCGGCGGAATCGCGTAGCCGGAAGCGATGACCGCCTTCGGTTTTTCGTCCGGCGCAGGGATGCGATACAGCGAGGTGCGGCCGACCTCGCTCGTGTCCACATTCTCCGACTCGTGCGCGACGATCAGCGAATCCTTGTAGCGCAGCACGCCGCCGTTGATGCCGCCCTTCGCGCCCGCCTTTGCCGCGGAGAAACGGAAGAGGGGATCCCCCGTGCGGGCATTCACGCACGCGATGGAGGAATCGCCGCACGCGGTGAAAAACACGCGCTTGCCATCGAACCACGACATCTGCAGCGGCGAGAAAGTCGGATCCTGCGGGCGATCCGCCGGGGAACTGAGCCACACGAGTTCGCCGGTCTTTTTGTCGAACGCGAGAAGGCGATCCGCAGCCGGGCCGGCCGCGCCCCAGCCGCTGGTGATCCCGCGCGTGATGACAAGCTCGCGATCCACGACCGGTGTCGCAGTGCGCCCGTTCGGGAAGGTCAGCCGCCCATATTCCTCCCCGAGCGAACGCTGCCAGAGCACCTTTCCCTCCGCGCTGAAGCACGTGAGCATGCCCTGCGTGCCCTGCACATAAACGTTGCCCGTCTCCGCATCCACCGTCGGCGATCCCGTCGCGTAGCGCAGGTAGATGATGTCGCTGAGAAAGTCGTTCTCGAGGTGCTGCCAGATCACCTTGCCGGTCTCCGCGTCAAAGCAAGTCACACCCTCGCGCAGGTCCGGGCCGTCGCCCGTGTAGCCGTTGATGTAGAGCCGCCCATTTGCGATCACCGGCGAGCTCTGTCCCGGAAAATTCGCGGTCCAAAGCGGTGCCTTCGCGTCCACCTTGTCCGGCAGCCCGGTCTCGGGCGAAGTGCCGTTCTGAGATGGCCCGCGCCAAGAAAGCCAGCCGGTGATGGTGCCTGACTTCGCGGGCGCGGTCTCGACGGCAGACTGGCCCTTGAGCGGTTTTTTGGCCGCCTGCGCGAGGCAGAGCGAAGTGGCGACGGCGAGTGCGATGGAAGGAGCGAGACGGATTTTCATGGGAGAAGAAAGGCGCGTGGTTTTCGCAGCGTGAGCGGGTTGGTAGGATTCGGAATGCGCGAAGTCAATTACTACTTACACGTATTATTTGACGAAATGTTCACGATGTCGTCCGTAGCCGCGCTTGAGAAAGCGTGGGCACTCTTTGCATTCGGGGCGGGAAGATCAGCCCGCGCTTTCACAAGCGCGGCTACGAGAAAGAGCGTGCGCGATACGCCTCCGCCAACGCGCGCCGGCTCAGCTTTCCGCGCTCATTGAAAGGCAGCGCGTCCACGATCCAGAAATCGCGCGGTGCCTGCCACGCCGCGAGATTTGCCGCGCAGAATTGCCGCAGCCCTGCGGCGCTCACACTGCCGACGACACATGCGACGGGCTCCTCTCCACGCAGCGCGCTCGGCACACCGAAGACCACGGCTTCGCGCACGCCTTCGATTTCGCGCAGCCGCATCTCGATCTCCGCCGGGTTCAGCTTCCGCCCGGCCACATTGATGAAATCACTCACGCGCCCCGCGAGCACGCAGCCCTGCGGCGTTCGTCGCACGAGATCGCCCGGCACGAAGCGTCCGCCACCGAGCACACTCTCATCGGCCTCGGGAAAGTAACCCTCGCCGACTGCGGGCCCATGCACTTCCACGCGCCCGGTCTCCTCGTCGTGGACGAGCCGCACGCCGCGCATCGCTTCGCCCACGCAGCCTTCCGGCACATCATCATCACTCGCATCGTATGCGATGCCGCCGCATTCGCTGCTGCCATAGAAGCCGTGGATTTTCACCCCGAACTGCGCGCGGAATTTCTCCGCCGTCGCAGCGGAAAGCGGCGCGCCCGCACTGATGCACAGGCGCAGCCTCGGCAGCGGCGCGGATTCCATTTCTGCGAGCTTTTGAAAAAGCACCGGCAGTCCCGGAAACACCGTCGCTCCCGAGCACGCGAGGCCTTCGAGCAACGCACGCGGCAGACGCTCCTCGCTCGCGACCACAGGCACGCCGCGGCAGAGCAGCGGAGTGATCAGGTTGCTGAATCCGTAGCTGTGCGACCAGGGAATGACTCCGAAATTCACGTCATCAGCGCCGATGCCCATCGTGTCGCAGACGGCATCGCAGTCCGCGAGCAGTTGCGCAGCGCGAAAGCGGATCGCACGCGGAGCTCCGCTCGTGCCGGAGGTAAGTTTCAGGAAATCCGCAGCCATCTCGCGCGCATCCGAGCACCGTTCCACGGCAATTCCCTCGCGCAGATTCGGCCTCACGGCCGCCGCCGCGCCGCACATCGCGAGCGCCGCAGCCGTGGCGTCCTTCCCGAGCGAACGATCCAGCGGGAGCGGCACGAGACCGCGCCGCCACAGCGCGAGCAGCAGCGCAGGAAAGCGCGCATCATTTCCAAACTGCACGCCGACCGCGCGGCCGGGGCAAAGCTGTCCCAAGGCCGCCTCCATGTCGCACGTCTCCTGCTCGATCGCGGAGAAAGTCCGCACGACGATTCCCTCCGCCGAAAGGATCGCGGGCGCATCGCCACGACGGGCCAGCACGCCACGCCAGGCGGCGAGGATCGGGTTGCTGTTTGCACGGAGGTTCATGAATGGGTCGGACTTTTTGTTTGCACAAAAGGGAACTGCCGCTACTTTGCACGCCCCATTTTCCGCAAAAAAGCCATGAAAGCCGAAATCCATCCCGACTACAACGACACCACCATTTCCTGCGCATGCGGGGCTGTGATCCACACCCGCTCGACGCGCAAGGCGCTTCAGGTCGGCATCTGTGCGAAATGCCACCCGTTCTTCACCGGCGAACAGAAGTTCGTCGACACCGCAGGCCGCATCGAGAAATTCACGAAGCGCTTCGGCGGCACCGAGCTTCGCCGGAAAAAGGTCGCCAAGGCCTAGCTCCGCAAATCCTGATTT
>JAYWEO010000216.1:0-6387 GCA_043779225.1 Prosthecobacter sp. | reverse complement strand
CGGCGCGAGATGCTTGCGCGCTGCGCGAACGGCTTCGGCGCGATCGCGCTCACGGCGCTGATGTCTGAGAAGGCGTTCGGCGGAGTCGTGAGCACGGAGCCGCACAATTCGCTCATGCCGCGCCCGACGCATTTTCCCGCGAAGGCGAAGAGCGTCATCTTTCTCTACATGGACGGCGGGCCGTCGCAGGTGGACACGTTCGACCCGAAGCCGCGGCTGACCGCGGAGGACGGCAAGCCGTTTGGGATGAAAATGGAGGCGACGCAGTTCAACAACAACGGCAGCACACTCGGCTCGCCGTGGAAGTTCCGGCAATACGGGCAGTGCGGCGCGCCGGTGAGCGATCTTTTCCCGCACGTCGCGCAGTGTGTGGATGACCTCGCGATTGTGCGCTCGATGACGAGCGAGTTTTCCGAGCACACGAACGCGAACTTTTTCCTGCACACCGGCAGCGGTCTGCAAGGGCGCCCGAGCATGGGCGCGTGGGCCGGCTATGGACTCGGCAGCGAGAATGCGGACCTGCCCGGCTTCATCGTGCTGAATGGCGGGCTCATCCCGCCCGGCGGGCTCGACAATTTCAACAGCGGCTTCCTGCCCGCGTCGCATCAGGGATCGATTTTCAAGACGGGCGCGGATGCCGTGGCGAACGTCACGCCGACCGAGGCGAGCGCGGAGTTGCAGAACCACAAGCTCGCGCTGATGCGGAAGCTGGATCGCGGAGTTGTCTCGCGCTTCGGAAAACTCGATGCGCTCGAAAGCGCGATCGGCAATTACGAACTCGCGTATCGCATGCAATCCGCCGTGCCGGAACTCATGGCGCTCGACGGCGAGACTGACGCCACGCGCGAACTTTACGGACTGAACGCGAAGGTGCCGCAGACGCAGACCTTCGGCGCGCAGTGCCTGCTCGCGCGCCGGCTCGTCGAGCGCGGCGTGCGTTTCATCGAGCTCACGTGTCCGAACGGCGCGGGCGACCGCTGGGATCAGCATGGCAATCTCCGCGACGGCCACGAAAAGAACGCGCGCTTTGTGGACCAGCCGGTCGCGGGGCTGCTGAAGGATCTCAAATCCCGCGGCCTGCTCGACAGCACGCTCGTCGTGTGGGGCGGCGAATTCGGCCGCACGCCTTTCGCGCAGGGCAAGGACGGACGTGATCACAATCCCTTCGGTTTCACGATGTGGCTCGCGGGCGGCGGCGTGAAGGGCGGTCAAGCGATCGGCGCGACGGATGAGTTCGGCATGAAGGCCGTCAAGCGAAAGGTGAGCGTGAACGACTTCCACGCGACGATGCTGCACCTGCTCGGCATGGATCACACGAAGCTCACCTTCCGCTTCAGCGGCCGCGACATGCGGCTCACGGATGTGTATGGCGAGATCGTGAAGGAGATTCTCGCGTAGCACTCGCGCCGCCAAGTTCACGGCCCGCGGGAGAAAAAGCCGTTTGACGCCCGCGCGCCTGCGCCCGCATGTTCGCGGCTCTCAAATTTTATGGCAAACTACGATCTCATCGTCATCGGAGCGGGACCTGCGGGCTATGTCGCGGCAATCAAGGCGGCACAACTTGGCAAGAAGGTCGCGTGCGTGGAGAAGGAACGCGGCGGCGGCACTTGCAACAACTGGGGCTGCATCCCGACGAAGGCGCTGCTGAAAAACGCGGAGCTTTTCCACACGATGAAGCACCGTGCGGCGGAGTTTGGCTTCAAGATTGCCGGCCTCGAATACGACTGGGCCGCGATCATCAAGCGCTCGCGAGTCGTGAGCGACAAGGGCGCGGCGGGCGTCGATTTTCTGTTCAAGAAGAACAAGATTGATTCGATCAAAGGCGAGGCGTCGCTCGAAAAGGCGGGGGAGGTGAAAGTGAAAGGCGCGGATGGCAAGGAGGAGATTCACACGGCGACGAATATCCTCATCGGCACGGGCTGCGTGACGCGTCCGCTGCCGGGGCTGGAGTTCAACGGCAAGAATGTGATCGGCAGCAAGGAGGCGCTCGCACTTCCGGCGCAGCCGAAGAGCATCGTGATCATCGGCGCGGGTGCGATCGGCGTGGAGTTTGCGTATTTCTTCAATGCGTTCGGGACGAAGGTCACGATCGTCGAGATGCTGCCGAATCTGCTGCCGGTCGAGGATACCGAGGTGTCGCAGGCGCTGGAGAAATCCTTTGCGAAGCAGGGCATCACCTCGCTGCTCGGGCACAAGACGGTGAAGACGGAAGTGAGCGACAGCGGTGTGAAAATCACGGTCGCTGATCCGGCGGGCGCGGAAAAAACGATCGAGGCCGACATGGTGCTCGTGGCCATCGGCATCCAGCCGCTGCTGCCGGGCGGGACGCTGAAATTTGAACTCGTGAAGGGCTACCTGAAGACGAACGACCGCTATGAGACGAGCGTGAAGGGCGTGTTCGCCGCGGGCGATATCATCGGGCCGCCGTGGCTCGCGCACGTCGCGAGTTTCGAGGCCGTGCAGGCGGTCGAGGGGATGTTCAATTCGAAGTTCAAGCCGAAGAAGGTCACGACTTTTCCGGGCTGCACGTACTGCCAGCCGCAGATCGCGAGCGTGGGCCTCACCGAGCGCGCGGCGAAGGAGGCGGGGAAGAAATTCAAGGTCGGCAAGTTCCCGTTCATGGCGAGCGGCAAGGCGCGCGCCATCGGCGAGAGCGAGGGCTTTGTGAAGCTGATCATCGGGGAGCCGCACGGCGAAGTCCTCGGCGCGCACATCATCGGTTCGGAGGCGACCGAGATGATCTCGGAACTCGGGCTGGCGATCACACTGGAGGCGACGATTGATGAAATCGAGGCGACGATCCACGCGCACCCGACGCTCAGCGAGGGCGTGAAGGAAGCGGCGGAAGTCGCGGCGGGCCACGCAATCCACGTCTGATCCGTAGCTGCGCTTGTCAAAGCGCGGGCTGATCCTCCGACGAAGCGTGCCCGCGCTTTGACAAGCGCGGCTACAAGCCTGGCGTGCCGCCCGCGATTGACCGGCATTTGCGGCTCTGCTAACACACGCGGCATGGTTCCCCAGATCGTGCGCATTGTCGGTGCTGTCGTCGCGTCTTCCATCTTCCTGCCGTGCGCGGAGGCACAGCAGCCGGCGCCGGCGACGCGTGTATGGACGGCGGCGAACGGGCAGAAATTCCAGGCGAAGCTCGTCGGCGTGGACGGTGAAAATGTGACGCTCCTGCTCGCGAACGGGCAGACCTCGAAGTTTGCGCTGAAACTTCTCTCGGCTGCGGATCAGGCGGCGATTCGCGCGGCTGGTGCTCCGAATCCTCCGGCGACAAATGCGCCCACGACACCGGCGACGAAACCGGCCGCACCGGCGGCGGCGAACAGCACGAAGCCCGGTGCGGCTCCGCCCGCGAAGGCTCGCACGTGGCCGGTGATCGTCGAGGTGCCGCCGAACTCCATCGAGATCACGCTCGGCGAGCAGGACGCCTCGAAGCGCCGCTACGTGTACAAGTCGCAGTCGTTCGAGTTTGTGTCGCAGGACAAGCTCGCGGGCAGTGTGATGAAGGAGGTCGCGCGCACCTTTGAGGCCACGCGCTCGCTCGTCTCGGCGCTGCCTTGGGGGATCAATCCGGTGCCGCCTGCGGATCTCGGATTCTATCAGGCGAAGCTTTTCGTCACGCGCGAGGACTACTTTGCCGATGGCGGACCGCAGAATTCCGGCGGCGTGTATTTTTCTGGCGACCGCATTTTCCGCATCCCGTTCCCGAGCCTCGGGCTGCAGTTGCAGGGCAAGACGTGGTTCAAGAAACCCGACTATCACGGCGACACGCTCGTGCACGAGGTCACGCATCAGATGATGCACGACTTCCTGCCCTTTCTGCCGAAGTGGATCATTGAGGGCAGCGCGGAATACACCGAGAGCCTGCCGTACAATGCCGGGCGTTTCCTCGCCGGTTCGCACGCGCGCGGGCTGAAGGAATACGTCGCGAAGGCCGCGACGCACAAGGTGCTCACCTCGGAGTTCCGGCCGCCTGGCGAGCACATCGCGATGAAACGCGACAACTGGGAAAGCCTCTCAGACAAGCAGCACTCGCAGCATCTGCTGTATTACCAGTCCTACGTGCTGGTCTATTATTTCTGCCACCTCGATGGCGATGGAAAGGGCACGCGCTTCCTGAAGTATCTGGACGCGATCGCCGAGGCGCGCGGCGAGTGGGAGGCGTTCTTCAAGAATCCGGCGGTGAAGATGAATGCCGACGGCAGCTACACTTTCCCGAACAGCCTGCCCCGGCCCACGGCGAAGCGATCCGAGGAATTTGGCATCGAAAAGCTGAGCATCCTCCTCGACGGACGCGACGCTGCGGCGCTCGAAAAAGACATCCGCGAAGGCTTCAAGAAAATCGGCGTGAAGCTGTAGATTTCGTCACCCGCGACGAGGCGCTCTAAGCTTCCCATGCATCGCGGATGATGCTGCATTACCAATCCACCTCCAACTCACACATGATCCATCCACGCACCTCCCGCCGTTCATTCATCAAGGGCATCGGCACCATCACGGCAGCCGGCATGTTCCCGAATCTGCTGCTTTCGCAGGGCGCTTCGAAAAAAGTCGCGCTCGCGTGCATCGGCGTGGCGGGCAAGGGCGCGTCCGACGCCTCGGGTGTCGCGGATAAAAACGAGGTCGTGGCGATCTGCGATGTGGATGCGAAGAGCCTGGCGGCCGCGGCGAAGCACTACCCGGATGCGAAGCTGTATTCCGATTTCCGCAAGATGCTCGACGAGGTGAAGGGCATCGAGGCCGTGACGATCAGCACGCCGGATCACGCGCACTATCCCGCGGCGATGCACGCGCTCAGCCACGGCAAGCACATCTTCATCCAGAAGCCGCTCACGAATACGCTCTGGGAATGCCGCCAGCTCCATCTCGGTGCGCGGAAGAAAAAAGTCATCACGCAGATGGGCAACCAGGGCCACACCTACGAGGACAACCGCGTGGTCGCCGAGTGGATCGCCGCCGGTGCGATTGGCAAGGTGAAGGAAGTCCACGTGTGGACGAACCGCCCGATCTGGCCGCAGGGGGCGAACGTGACCCCGCGCGAGATTCCTGTGCCGGATAGCCTCGACTGGGAGCACTGGCTCGCAGGCACGCCCGACGCGCCTTTCATCGAGATGTCCGCGGACGGCTCGAAGCCTTTCGGACGTCGGACCATCCACCCGTTCAACTGGCGCGGGATGCTCGAATACGGTGCGGGAGCGTTCGGCGACATGGGCTGCCATCTCATTGATGCGCCGTCCGTCGCACTCGGTCTCGGCGTGCCGAGCTTCGTCACGGCGACGCAGGTGGACGACCTCACGGGCGTCGCTTGGCCGACCGGTTCGGTCGTAAAAATGGAATTCCCGAACAACTCGCACGGCAATGTTTCGCTGACGTGGTACGAGGGCAAGAAGCCCGACGGCACGCCGTATCTGCCGGAATTCCCGAGCATCATCGATCTGAAGGAGGCCTTCAAAAACGAGAAAAGCCCCGAGAAGAGCGGCACCGTCTCGCCCGGCGGCTGGTTCATCGTCGGCACCGAAGGCGTCATCTTTAACAAAAACGATCAGGCGAAGGAGCCGCAGATCTGGCCGCTGAAGCGCCGCGAGGAATTCCTCGCCAAGCCGACCGCGAAGACCCTGCCCCGCAGCGTCGCGCCCGGGAATCCGCAGCAGGAATGGACCGAGGCAATCAAGGCCGGCAAGGAATTCGCCTCGATGGGCCACTTCGACTACTCCTGCCCGCTCACCGAACTCACGCTCATCGGCGGCCTCGCCATGCGCTTCCCTGGCAAGCGCCTCGCATGGGACTCGGCGGCCCTCAAGGTCACGAACGATGAGGCCGCCAATGCGTTCATCAAGCGCAAGGCGTATCGGAAGGGCTACGAGTACACGGCGGAGAGCATCTAGTTTTCCGCAAAGCCACACGCGCGGCCCGATGCAAACGGGCTTGCAGCGAAGTGAATGAAGTCGAAGGTGCGCAGGCTTCCGCGGGCAACCGCGGTGCCTGCGCATTTTTCACATCCCCTCCATGACCACTGATCACGCCTCCGCCCCGAAAGGTCGCGGCTGGCTGCATGTGCTGATCGCATTCGTCATCGCATTCGATGCCGCAGCGCTTTTTCAATGGGCGGATGGTGCATTGAAGAGCGAGTTCGGCGGGCATCCGGAGGAGGCGCAGAACTATCTCGCAGGTGTGCGTGTGAGGGATTCGTTCAGGCACGCGCCGGAGCGCGAAGGTGGTGACAGCGGAGTCCCTGTGGCGTCTGAGTCCGGGCAGAAGCGCGGATTTCTGCTCATGCTCGGCGGATGGATGACGGTCGCTGGCACTTCGCGGATCGCGGTGATGCTTCTGATGACGACATTGGCCGGCTGCACAGCGACGCTGATTTTCTGCGCTGTGCGG
>JAYWEO010000215.1:0-6272 GCA_043779225.1 Prosthecobacter sp. | reverse complement strand
GATGCGCGTGGGCAGCACGCAGTCGAACATGTCCACGCCGCGCGCGACCATTTCCACGAGCTGCGGCGGCGTGCCGAGGCCCATCGCGTAGCGCGGCTTGTCGGCGGGGAGGAACGGCTCGGCGGCCTCGACGGCCTTCATCATTTCCGGCTCGGGCTCGCCCACGCTCACGCCGCCGATGGCGTATCCGTCGAAGCCGATCTGCACGAGCGCCTCGGCGCTCTCGCGGCGCAGGTCGGCGTAGCTGCTGCCCTGCACGATGCCGAATTTCATCCCCGGCGTCTCGATCTCCTTGCACATCGCCGCCCACTTCAGCGTGAGCGCGAGGCTCTTCGCCGCGTAGTCGCGCTCGCACGGATGCGGCGGGCATTCGTCGAACAACATGCAGATGTCGCTGCCGAGCACGGCTTGGATTTCCATCGCCTCGCGCGGGCCGAGGAACATCGGCGAGCCGTCGAGGTGATTTTGAAAATGGACACCCTCGGGCGTGATCTTGCGCAGCTTCGCGAGGGAGAAAACCTGGAAGCCGCCGCTGTCGGTGAGGATCGGTTTGTCCCATTCCATGAAACGGTGCAGCCCGCCGAATTTCTTCATCACCTCCATGCCGGGGCGGACGAAAAGGTGATACGTGTTCCCGAGGATAATTTGCGCGCCGAGCTGCATGAGTTCGTCGGGCGAGACGGCCTTCACGCTGCCCTGCGTGCCAACGGGCATAAACTGCGGCGTCTGGATGTCGCCGCGCTTCGTGCGCAAAATTCCGCGGCGCGCTTTGGAAGAAGGATCAGTGCCGAGCAGTGTGAACATGGGGCGCGGACGATAGTCGGCGGCGACGCGGGATGAAGAACGAAAGTCGGAGGAAATTCAGGCGCGGACTTTGCGCGCATCCGAATGGATGCGGTTCATCTCGAAGGGAATTTTCCGGCGATCACGGACGGCGTCCTTCGTCCACTTCGTAGTAGTCGAAGAAAGTCACAAGGTCGGTGCGGTGTGCGAGTCCGCTGGCGGATTTGTAGGCTTCGAGTTCCTGCGTGGAGCCGTCGTCCTCGTCGCGCCAGCCGCGCTTTTCCATGAACTTGTTCCAGACGAGCAATTGCTCCTCGGTGGGGCGCGTGCCGTGTGCGTGGCACCAAGCAAGCACTTCGTCATCGGTGCCGCCTGCGTGCGTGCGTTCGCGCAGCGCGGGATAGGTGACACCGAGCAGGCGGCAGCAGCGGGCGTCGAAACCGTCGCCGAGATTTGCGTGGTAGTCCCCGCGCAACTGGCCGGCGGCGTGCAGGCGGATCTTGTCGAGCATCCGAGCGAAATAGACGAGACCGCTCGTGCGATCGTAGGCACTTCGGGGAACATGGTCGGCGGGCGGGGTCATGTTTGAGGATTACTTCGGCGACAGCAATTGCGCGAGCGCCGCCACCGACCATGCGGTCGCGGCGGTGGAGAGAAACTGGTGCTCGCCGTGCGGATCGCCATTTTCGAAATAGGGCTGCGCTTTATTTTTTACGTGCGATTCCGTGAGCCACGATCCGTCGGCGAGTTGTGTGCGGAGCAGGTAGTCGCGGGCGCGCAGGACGGCGGCGTGATCCCGCGCGGTGCCGGTCTGGCAAAGCATGAAGAGCGTCTGGCCGGTCGAGTAGGCGTCGCTCGGGCGATCCTTGTCCTCGGCCCATCCGCCGTCATCGCGCTGCGCGGCGAGGATGCTTTCGCGCGTGCGCTGCCTCAGCGCATCATCGCCACCGAGGTGATGCAGACCCCACAGCCGCCAGAGGCGATCCTGCTGGTCGCGCAGCGGGGTCTGCGCGAGCCATTTCTCCGCCGCCTCGCGCGCCTTGGCGACGCGCGGGCGCTGCTCGGGTGTCGCGTATTTTTCCAGTCCGATGAGCACGAGCACGGTGTCGCCGATGAATGATGCCTGCATGGGCGCGCGCCGGCAGGAGGCCTGCCAGCGGCCATCCTCGGGCTTGGGCGGGCGATCCGGCTTGCGGTCGCTGAGTCGGGCGACGCCTTGGATTTGCAACAGGTAGGCGACCATCGCCGTCGTGGTCTTGTCCGCTGGATGTTCGCCAAGGCTCAGCGCCCAGAAGCCGAATCCCGTCGTCGCAGCGCCGCCGGGCACGTGCTCGCCTTCGTCCATTTCCCCGATGCGCTGCTCGAAATACCGATGAGTGGTTTTCGCCTGCGACTGGAGCCATGCCGGATCCGGTGGCAGCCCGGCGCGCGCCGACTCGGTCATCGCGAGCATCGGCAGCGTCTGGTGATGGCAGGAAAAGCACGTCTTGTTTTTCTGCCAGTTGCCCGCGGCGCGCACCACGAGCGCGAGTCCGCGGCGCACGGCGTCTTCCGTGCCGGGCGGCGTTTCCGCAGCGGATGCGCGGAAGGCCAATGCGATCAACAGCACGGCGAGTCTGAGTGGCATGCGGGCGTTCATTGACTGGGAAGGCATTGCGCAGGGATGAACGGCGGGCGGTGCGTTTCTTTGGGGGAACGAGGCTCCGTGACTGCGGCGGAATGCGGCAGCGGGATCGTGCAATTCGTCCGGGACCGCTCCGCGCAGGCACAGCCGCGGACCCTGTTTGATTTGCGGCCCTCGGCGGGCTTTCGGCGCCGGAATCACTTTCGCACTTCGCGCGCGCGCTCCTCGGCGTCCACGAGCGAGAGGAAGACATTTTCCAAGCCGCCTTTTGCCACGCTCGTTGCGCGCAGTTCCTCGACGGTGCCGAGTGCGATGAGGCGTCCGCAGTGGATGATGCCCACACGATCCGCGAGTTCCTCGGCGACGCTGAGCTGATGCGTGCTGAGGAAAATCGTCATGCCTGCGCGCGAGCGGGCCTTGAATTCATCCTTCACGATCCGTGCGTGCATCGGGTCGAGGCCGACCATCGGTTCATCAATCACGAGCACGGATGGATCGTGCAGGAGGGCGCTGCTGATCACGAGCCGCTGGCGGGTGCCGTGGCTGAGGTTTTCGGTCAGCTCGTGGCGGTAATCGTTTAGGTGAAATCGGTCAAAGAGTGCGTCCATCTTTTCCACGAGGTCGTGCGGCTCCATGCCGAAGATGTCCCCGACAAACTGCATGAATTCGACCGCTGTGAGCTTGTCGTAGGTGTATGGAAAATCGGGCACGTAGGCGAGGCGTGCCTTGGCTTTCTCGGGATCTTTCTGAACGTCGAAGCCTGCGACCGATGCGGTGCCGCTCGTCGGCTTCAGCAGACCTGCGAGCATCTTGATGGTCGTGGTCTTGCCCGCGCCATTCGGGCCGAGGAAGGCGAAGAATTCGCCCTGCGGCACGTCGAGGTCGAGCGATTGCACGGCGGTGAGTGCGCCGAAATGTTTTGCGAGGCCTTTCGTCTGGATCATCGTGGGAGATTGAAGGGGGTGAGCCGCCAGCCGAATGCCGGCGCCTGTGCGGAGAGCACCTGGCCGAGCTGGCTGATCTGCGCCTCGAAGACGCTCTGCTCGCCGGCCTTCAGCACGAGGAGGAATGTCTCCAGTTTCTGTCCGCGGATGATGAGCGAGGAGGACCGCGCCGAGAAATCAAACTGGGGCATTTCGCTCTGCGTCGCCTTGATCTGGCGCAGCATCGCCGGGGGCACGCCGGCGCGCGACATCAGTGTGCCGAAGCCTGCCTCATCGAGCGTGAATGCAGTCTCGTTCAGAATCCGCTCGCCGATCTTCAAGGCGAAGACCGCCTTTTTCCCGGCGAAGTCCACACGGATGTCGGTGTGCTGCCCAGGCTCCGGCGTCGAAAGGTCCACGTGCAGGCGCTCCGGTGCGGAGGCGGGGCTCAGTTCCAGATTTGCGATCCATGAAAGCCGCGCCAGAAAATCGCCGGGAAGTGTCAGGGTCGCACTGCCGTTGAATTCGAGTATCCGCTTTCCCGATGCCGCCAAAGTGCGCGGCTGGATATGGAGGAAGCCGATCTCCTTTTCCGATGAAAAAATGCGGAGGTCGGACGACTGCTCATGCTGGAATACGAGCTGCCCGACGTAGCCGGGCGGGATGGCGTTCAGCCGGGTGGCTTCGGGGTAAAGTTCGCGCACCACGAGGAGGATCGTCATCACCACCCAGAAGCCGGTGATGCAGATGATGGCGAGGCGGTGGAGCATGGCTGGGAGACTGGGCAGCCTAGCAGCAATTCCCGCGCACGCTCATCGCTTTGACGTTGCGCGCTTCACTTTCTTTTCCACGAGCGCATACGCATTGTGGTTGTGGATGCTCTCGAAATTTTCCGCCTCGACGCGATACCAGGTGATGTTCCGCTCGCGGTTCGAGCGTGCGGCGACGTTGCGCACGAGGTCCTCGACGAAGACGGGATTGTCGTAGGCGCGCTCGGTCACCATTTTTTCGTCGGGGCGTTTGAGGAGGCTGTAAAGTTCGCAGCTCGCGCTCTGCTCGACGAGCGTGATCATGTCCTCGATCCAGATCGGCTTCGCGCTGCGCAGGCTGTAGGTCACCTGCCCGCGCTGATTGTGCGCGCCGCGCTCGGAGATCGCCTTCGAGCACGGGCACAGCGTCGCGACCGGCACGATGACGGTGACGATGAAATCCGTGCGCTTTTTTTCCAGCGTCGCATCGAAGCGCACGACGTAATCCATCAGCCCGACCGCGCCCGTCGCCGGCGCGCGTTTTTCGAGGAAAAAGGGAAACTCAAACGTGACGTGCGAACTCGCCGAGTCCAGCCGTGTGGCGAGGTCGCGGAGGATCGTGCGGATGTTGTCCACATGCAGCACGGGGCCGAATTCATTCAGCACCTCGACAAAGCGGCTCATGTGCGTGCCCTTGAAATGATGCGGCAAATCCACCGTGAGCGTGACCATCGCGATCGTGTGCTGGGTCTTGCGCGCCTTATCGAGAACCTGGATTGGATAGCGAAGGCCGCGCACACCGACGCGATCGATCGCGATCCCGCGCCGGTCGCGCTGGCCCTGTGTGTCGTGCAATTTTTTGATCGGCTGCAACTCCATGCGCGCAATGAGCCGGGTCGCGCACATTCGCGCAAGGCGGATCAGGCGTAAACGATGAGGCCGATTTCATCCGGCAGAGTGTCGGCGACGTGGCGGATGAGATTGCCGCGCAGCAGTTGGACGAGTGAGCCGCGGCGGGGCGCACCGAGGATGAGGCGCGAGGCTCCGAGCGTGGCGGCCATGTCCACGATGGTGGCATCCGGCGCATCGCTGATGGCGAAGCATGGGACGAGCGGATGGCCCGCGGCCTTGCTCTGCGCGTATTCCATGATGGCGCGCGCCTCGGGGTCCTCGTGCCAGCGGCGGCGGCGATCCTCCGGCAGCACGACGGGCTGCTCGCGGATGAAGAGGATGTAGAGCGGACCATTCAGCAACCGGGCTTCCTCGATGGCGAAGTCGAGCGTGCGCCCGATGCCGCGGACTGCGCACAGAATCGGCGATCCCGAGACGAGCAAAAGATCGAGCGGTGCGGTGACCGGCGCGGGAGCGGGCGCGGCTGCTTCCGTGGATTTTTTCCGCGCGACCGCCTCGCCGACAAGCCCGCGCAGAATGAGCCCGATGGAAAGAATGGTGACGGCGAAGATGCGCGCGCCAGGTTTCTGCACGAAGAGCGTGACCTCGATCGCGATCATGATCGCGCACGTCGCGAGCATCAGCGTGCGCTCCCATTTTGCGAGGCCGAGCTTTTTGTCCGTGCCGCTCGCGCCGAGATTCGTGGCGATGGCGCCGACGACGCCGACGGCGTAGAGATCCGCGAGGCCGGACATGTCGCTCACCGCGAGCACGAGTCCGATGGGGACGACGGTGACGATGACGAGCCCCCATGTGGGCACGCCGAAAGGATTGAGCCGCTGAAAGTGCGAGGGCAACTCGCGGTCGCGCGACATGAGGAATGTGATCGCGACGAGATCCATCAGCGCGGTGTTCACGGCGGAGAGCAGCAGCAGGCCGAAGACGATGCTGACGGCCCATCCCGCGATGATGCCGGCGGTCGCGCCCAGCGAGTGCCCGACGAATTGCTGCGCCATGTAGTTCAGCATGTAGTCGCGCACGCCTTCCGCGCCGGGCGCATTCACGTCGCCGCCTTTTTCCACGAGGCCGGGCAGCGCGTGCATGGCGAGGCCGAGCAGCGCGGTGAAAATGCACACCTCGAGCATCACCCAGATCAGCGCGGGCGTGCTCGTCTTCGAGACGCACGGCTTTTCCTCGGTGCTGCCGCGGTTGAGCTTCATCACACCGGTTGCGTTCGCGATTGCTTCGACGCCGGAGAGCGCGAGCACGATGCCGACGAAGCCGGTCCAATTGTGTCCGAAG
>JAYWEO010000214.1:0-9284 GCA_043779225.1 Prosthecobacter sp. | reverse complement strand
GCGAGCCGGTCCGGGTGCGTCTGTGCATAGACGGCGCTCGGGTAGAGCACCTCGTTGTAAACAGTGTCAGCCATTCCCCCGTCTGCCCACCGCCGCGCGAATCGTCAATCCTCCCCGGTAAAAGTGGAGCCAGAGAAGGGGATTGAACCCTTGACCTGCGGTTTACGAAACCGCTGCTCTACCACTGAGCTACTCTGGCTTTTGCCCGATTGAGGGCCGCGGAATATCGGGAGCCCCCTTCGGCTTGGCAAGCGCTTTCACGCCCGCATTCCTACTTCGTCTTCGTCTTCGTTTTCGCGACGGTTTTGACAATCGGTTTCGCTGGCGGCGCGGCAGGCTTCTCCGGCTTGCCTTTTGCCGCGGCTCCCGGGGCCTTCGGCTCACGCGCGGCGAATTCAAATCCGACTTTGCCGTCATCTTTCAGCACGAGGAACGCCTTGAATGAGCGGCCCGTGCGGGCGCTGACGAAGCCGGTGAGCAGGCCGGTCTTTCCGTCCTTGAGCAATGCGGCGCAATCGGAGCGCGTGAGATTTTTGCGCAGGATCGTCTTGCCCATTTTGAATGAGCACTTCTTGTCGGCGCGCTGGTCGCACTGGAAGGAATCGATCGCCTCGAGCACCTGGCCGGTCTCGCACAGGCGGCATTTTCCGACGGGCTCGGGGTTCACCCATTCAGGTTGCGTGCCGTCGCCCTCGTCGTCCTTCTTGAAGTCGAACTGCACCTTCCACTCCTCGCGGTCGAGCTTGAGCGGGGCGGAAAATGGGCGGCCGAATTTGCTGCGGAATCCTTCGAGCGGGCCGACCTGGCCCTCGGTGATCAGCTTGATGACTTCGCTGCGCTCAAGTTCGCGGCTCGCGACGGTCTTCCAGACGGTGAATCCGCAGTCGGGAGTCACGCACTTGTAGCTCTTGAAAGTCTCGCTCATCGGCTTCGCGCCGCACTTGGGGCAAGCGACGTCGAGCGGCTCGTAGTTGCCCTCGATCTCGCCGCCCTGGTGGTTCTTCACCTTGTTCACGATCTCGGTCGTGAGGCGGCGGATTTCGTCCATGAAGTCGGCGCGTGAAAGTTTCCCGCGCTCCATCTGGCGGAGCTTGAATTCCCATTCGCCCGTGAGCGCGGGCTGCGTGAGGCTCTGCGCGTCGAGATTGCGCAGCAGGACGATCAGGCTGAGTCCCTTTTGCGTGACCACGAGTTCGCGTCCGTCGCGGATGATGTAGCCTTCGTAGATCAGGCCTTCGATCGTCTGCGCGCGCGTCGCCGGAGTGCCGAGTCCGCGCTCGGCCATCGCCTCGCGGAGTTCCTCGTCGTCCACAAGTTTGCCCGCGCCTTCCATCGCGGAAAGGAGCGTGCCTTCGTTGAATCGCGCGGGCGGTTTCGTGAGGCTTTCCTTCACTTCGATGGCGACGGTCTGCGCCTTCTCGCCAGCTTTCGCAGGGACGATCGCTTTCTCGCTGTCCACTCCCTCGGTCTCGCGGCCATACACGGCCATCCAGCCGGGATCGGTGATGATGCGCCCGGTCGTCTTGAATGCTTCTCCTTCGACCCGCGTGATGCGCGTCGTGTCCTCAAATTGCGCCGCCGGATAGAACACCGCGACGAAGCGCTTCGACACGAGATCGAAGATGCGCTGCTCCTTGTCATCGAGCCCGTGCGGCACCGTGCCCGTCGGCACGATGGCAAAGTGATCGCTGACTTTCGCGTTGTTGAAGATGCGCTTGTTCGGCTTCACCCAGCCGCTCTGCATCGCCTTCTTCGCGTGCTTCGCGAGGTCGCCGGAGAAAGTGCCCATCACCTGCTTCGCCGTCTCCAGATGATCCTCCGGCAGGTAGCGCGAATCCGTTCGCGGATACGTGAGCGCCTTGTGCTTTTCGTAAAGCGACTGCGCGATCTGCAGAGTCATGCGCGCGGGAAATCCGAAGCGTCCGTTCGCCTCGCGCTGCAAGGTCGTGAGATCGTAGAGTTGCGGCGAAATCTGCGACGCGGCCTTCTTTTCCTCCTCGATGATGCCCGGCTTGCCTTTGCACTTCGCCTCGATGGCATCGGCCTGCGCCTTCTCCCAGATGCGCTCGGCCTTCGCCTGCTCATCGGATGCTTTTTTGGCGTCAAATTTCTCATCGAACCAGCGTCCGCGATACTGCCCGGCCTCGATGCCGAAATCGCCGAACACTTCGAAATACGCGCGCGGCACAAAGCTGCGGATCCGCTCCTCGCGCTCGGCGAGAATCGCGAGCGTCGGCGTCTGCACACGGCCCGCCGTGGTCTTCTGGAATCCGCCGCCGCGTGAATTGAACGACGTGAGGGCGCGCGTGGAATTGATGCCCACGAGCCAGTCCGCCTCGCTGCGCGACACTGCGGCATCGGCGAGCGGCATCATCTCCGCGTCACTGCGCAGATTCGCAAATGCTGTGCGGATCGAGTCCGTCGTCATGCTTTGCAGCCACAGCCGCTTGATGGACTGCTTCGCCGCAGTCGCGCGGATGATGTTGCGGAAAATCAGCTCCCCCTCGCGCCCGGCGTCGCATGCATTGATGATTTCATCCACGTCCTTGCGCTTGATGAGCCGCTTGAGGACCGCGAACCGGCTCGCGTTTTTCTCGATCGGATTCAGGTCAAAGTGCTCCGGCAGGCTCGGGAGATTTTCCAGCTTCCACTTGCCGCGCGGCACCTCGCTGCCCTCGGGCGCGGCGATTTCGAGCAGGTGGCCGACCGCGCTGGAGATCACATACTTGTCGTTCTCATAGAACTCGTCGCCGCGTCCCGGCTTCATGCCGAGAACGCGCGCCAAGTCTTGGGCGACGCTGGGTTTCTCGGCGAGAACGAGTGTTTTCATGGATAGTCTGGCTGGGCGGGGCGTGGGGAGTTAGGCGGTCGAAGGTATTCGCGCAACTGGAAAAATTTCCGGCATGTCATCTTTCGTGCGTTTTTCGGCGGATGCATTTTGTTTCCGAAATGCTCCTTGCCGCGCGGGTTTGGGGAACAGATATTCCGCGCTCCTTTTTCCAAGATGGTCCAATCCACACTCCATGATCGCGGTGTCATCGCACGCTGGCGGCAGTTCCTGCCCGTGAGCGATGCCACGCCGGTCATTTCGCTGAACGAAGGCTCAACGCCGCTGATCCATTCACCGCGGCTGAGCGCCATCGTCGGACGCGGCACGGAGGTGTATGTAAAATACGAGGGGCTGAACCCGACGGGCTCCTTCAAGGACCGCGGGATGACGATGGCGATCTCGAAGGCCGTCGAATCCGGCGCGAAGGCGGTGATCTGTGCGAGCACGGGCAACACGTCTGCGGCGGCGGCAGCGTATGCGGCGCGCGCGGGCATCACGAGCATCGTGCTTTTGCCTGCGGGAAAAATCGCGCTCGGCAAGCTGGCGCAGGCATTCATGTACGGCTCGAAGGTCGTCGCCATCGAGGGGAACTTCGACGACGCACTGCGACTTGTGCGCGAGATCGGGGAGACGGAGCCGATCGCGATCGTGAATTCGATCAACCCGTTCCGCCTCGAAGGGCAGAAGACCGCGGCCTTTGAAATCATCGAGACGCTTGGCGACGCGCCGGACATGCACGTGATTCCCGTCGGCAATGCAGGCAACATTTCGGCATACTGGATGGGCTATCGCGAATTTCACGCCAATGGCCGCGCGAAGAAACTGCCGGTGATGGCCGGCTTTCAGGCTGCGGGCTCCGCACCCATTTTCTACAACAAGGTGATCGAACATCCCGAGACGATCGCGACCGCGATCCGCATCGGCAATCCCGCGAGCTGGGACAAGGCCACCGCGGCAATGCGCGATTCCGGCGGCGCGGTGGACATCGTGACGGATGCGGAGATCCTCGAAGCACAATTCTGGCTCGCGAAAAACGAAGGCATCTTCGTCGAGCCCGCGAGCGCGGCGAGTATCGCGGGTCTGATGAAGTGCGCAGGCAAGGAGCGCTGCGCGACGTGCCCGCTGCCGAAGATTCCCGAAGGCGCGAAGATCGTCTGCACCGTCACCGGTCACGGGCTGAAGGACCCCGATGTCGCGAGCAAGCACATCTCGGGCATCGTCACCGCGAAGGCGGACAAGGGCGCGATTTTGAACCTCATCGGCGGCTAGACCACTTCACTTTCCCAATCACATGAGCACTTACAACTGGATCGAAACCCCCGCATGGCAGCTTCAATTCTTCGGCCTCCCGAACCGCATCCCGTGGCCTGCGGACGCGAAGCAGCCTGAGCCGGAAAAGGGTGACTTTGACATGCCGTCGCTCCTGCGCGGCGTCGAGGCATGCGTGAGCAGCGAGCCGACGATCGTCGGGCCGTGGCGCGGATTTCTCGATGCGTCGGAGCATTTCCAGGAGATGACGGAGGCGCTCGAAGATCAGGAGTATGCGCGCGCTTCCGAGCTGCTGACGGCGATCGACAAGGTGCACCCCGGTTCGCCTTACGGGCTCTTTCACCAGGCGTATGTCCATCGCCAGAGTGGCAATGACACCGAGGCCGTGCGCCTCTACACCGAGGCCTCGGAGAAGGCGCCGGGCGTGCCTTTCATCTGGAACAATCTCGGCGCGATGCTCGCGGAAAATGGCGAGCGCGACAAGGCCGTGCAGGCGTTCATGAACACGGTGAATATCAACCAGCAGGACACCGTCGCGCTGGAGTCGCTCGTGCAGCTCAAGGCCGCGGTGAAGCTGCTGCGCGATCAAAAGGATCCGAACTCCGCAGTGTATGTGCCGGTCGCGCAGTTTCGCGAAATGGCTGCCGGGCAGATCGAGCAGCTCGCGGCGAACCCCGACAACCTCGTGAACTTCGCCGAGCAGATGCTGCGCGACGGCGTGATCCCGGATGTCGGCGTGACCGCGCTCGAAAAAGCCGACGCGCTGAAGCCGAACGATCTGCGCATCCTCGCCGCACTCGGCGCGGGCTACCGGCTCACCGGCGATTTTGAAAAGTCGAAGGCCGCGTTTGAGAAGTTCACCGCGGTGCGTCCGAGCGACGCGTGGGGTTTCTTCAATATCGCGCAGACTTGCAACGCCGCGGGCGATAAGGTCGGCGAGCGCGCCGCGCTGGAAAAGACGATCGAGCTCGACCCAAATATTCAGGCCGCGCTCGGCATCTACTTTGATCTGCAGAATGATCACGGCCCGGAGAAGGAGAAGACCCTCGTGGAATTCGCCGACAAGCGCGGCGCATGGATGCCGCTGCTCCTCGCGAGCAGCATCGCACGCCAGCGTGGCGACATCCCGGCGGCGACCGCGCACGCGGCGAAAGCCTACGAGCGCAATCCGAACTCCGAGGAAATCCTGCTCCAATATTCCGCGATGCTCGGCGACGCGAATGACGCGGCCACGATCGAGACGGTGATCCAGCCCGCGGTTTCCGGCGGGCGTTTTTCCAAGCGGCTCGACTGGAATTTCGCGCAGTCCCTCAAGCAGTGCGGCAAGACGCAGCAGGCCATCGAGGCGCTGCGCCGCGCGCAGTCCGGCGAGGCTCCGCCGGACTTCAAGTCCGCCGCGGCCAGTGCGATCGAATTCTGGACCGGCCTCCGTGCACAGTCCGGCGAAATGCTCGAAGTGCACCCCAGCGGTCAGCTTTTGCGCCCCGTCCTCGTCTCGCTCGAAGACGGCGAAGGCGGCGTGCTCCTCAATCCCCGCCAGGCGCTTCCCGCCGCGCATAAGTTTTCGTGGCGTGCGAAGGAGAACGGCGGCACCGAGGCGCGCGTGCGTCTCCAGCAGGGCCAGGCCGGTCTCGGCGATGCGCCGAAGCCGCTCGGCGTCTTCGTCGTGAAAGGCATCACGCCCACCGCGGACGGCCCGGCCAACATTGATTGCCGCGTGGAGGCCGCGCCGGATGGCCGCCTGCTCTTCAGCGCCGGACACGATGGCCGCATGCTGCCCGTCGAATGGGCTGGCCTCGACTGACGCTGAGTCCGCCGAGCGCTTTGCACATTTCATTCCGTCCAAGGGCGCGCTAGGCTTTCTGCGCGATGCCGCGTCTTACCTTTGAAGTCACCATCCCCGCCGACCCGACGCGGCAGCGCGTCGTGATCGTCGGAACCGATCCCGCGCTCGGCAACTGGCAGCCGGAGCGCGGCCTCGTGCTCGAACGTGGCGAGGATGGAAAATTTCGCGGCGCGGCAGATCTGCCCGGCGGTGCAGTGGAGTTCAAAATTACGCGCGGGACGTGGGACACCGAGGAGACATTCCTCGATGGCACCATCGCGCTGAACTACCAATACCTCGTGCTGCACGACGTGGATGTCGCCATCGAGGTGGAGCACTGGAAGGACTGTCCGGCGTTCGAGCACGACGCGATTTTTGGCAAGACGATTGATTGCGAACTCGACGCGACGCAGTTCGGCCATCACCGCCGCGTGGTCGTTTGGCTGCCGCCCGGCTTCATGCGGAGCCATGATTCGCGGCATCCTGTGCTCTATCTGCTCGACGGCCAGGACTCGCTCGCCGCGCTCGACACCTGCGCGCACGAGACACTCGCCGCGGATGACTGGGTGCGGCGGCTGGCGAAGCACGGGCTCATTCCGGAGGTGATCCTCGTGGCCGTCTTTCACCGCGAGGAATTCGGCCAGCGCGACGAGGAGCTGTCGCCGCAATGGGACGGGCCGAAGATGGCGGACTTCCTCGTGAGTGACCTGAAGCCATTCTTGGATTGGACATTTCTGCGCGACCGCACGCTGCCCGATCCTGCGAATACCGGCGTGCTCGGCTTTGGCCTCGGCGGCGCGCTCGCGCTCTGGATGGCACTGCGCCACGGCGGGACGTTCGGGCGATTCGCGTGCCTCTCGACATGCTTCGAGGATCTGAGCGCGGACCCGCCGGATGAGTGCGAATTGATCCGCCTCATCGAGAGCGCGCACATCGCACGGGGCAGCCGGATCTATTTCGATCACGGCACGCTGCTCGGTGACGCGTCCGCCGGTGTCTATCAGCAGCGCGCGACTTCCGCGATCGAGCGCAAGGGCCTCGTGTGCGGGCGCGACTTCATGGTGAATGTCGCGGAGGGTGCCGAGCATTCCATCACCGCCTGGCGCGCGCGGCTCGGTGCGGCGCTGACTTTTCTTTTCGGCAAACGCTGAGCGCGCCTTGCCATCGCGCGCACGTCCGGCTGACATCGCACGATGTTGCAACCGATCACACTTTACCGCACCGCCGCCGGACTCGTCGCACAGCGCGGCGAGGATTGTTTCCTCCTTGCAGACCTCACGATGGACGCCGTGTTTCAGCACGCCGATCCGCATTCGCTGCTGGAGCCGATGCTCAGCTACGGCAAGCCCGTCGAGCGTCCGGCGGAATTGCTCTCACCGATCCAGTCGCAGGAAGTGTGGGCCTCCGGCGTCACCTATCTGCGTTCGCGCGATGCGCGCATGGAGGAGAGCAAGGACGGCGGCAGCGTGTACGACCGCGTATATGCGGCAGATCGGCCCGAGCTTTTCTTCAAGGCGACACCGCACCGCGTGGTCGCACCCGGCGCGGCGGTGCGCATCCGCGCGGATTCAAAGTGGAACGTGCCCGAGCCCGAGGTCGCGCTCGCGATCAACACCGCGGGAAAAATCTTCGGCTACACCGTCGGCAACGACATGAGCTCGCGCGACATCGAGGGAGAAAACCCGCTCTATCTCCCGCAGGCAAAAGTCTATCTCGGCTGCTGCGCGCTCGGCCCCGGCATCGTCGTGCGCGAGCCCCTGCCGCGGGAGACGGCGATCGAATTGCGCATCCGCCGCGACGGCGCGGAGGTGTTCTCCGGCGCGACTGCTGTTTCGCAAATGAAGCGCACCTTCGACGAACTCGCCGGCTGGCTCATGCGCGAAAACGGCTTCCCCGCAGGCTGCGTGCTGCTCACCGGCACCGGCCTCGTCCCGCCGAACGAATTCACGCTCGCGCACGGCGACGAGGTCGCGATCACGATCGGATCAATCGGCACGCTGCGGAACGTGGTCGCCTGACAGCAGCAGCCGCACAACCTCCGACGCTGCGACGAAGCCGAACACACCGGTGATGAACGTCGCCGCGCCGAAGCCGCTCGCGCAATCCATGCGCAGGCTCTCGCCTTCCTCGGGCTCCGTGCTGCACGTGCCGTCGTGGTGCGGATAGACGGGCTTTTCACTCGTGAAGACACACGGCACATCCATCGGCAGAGGGCAGCCGCCGCGGCCCACCGGCCAGCCGTATTCGCGGCGGAGCTGCCTGCGGACCTGGCGCAGCAGTTCGTCATTCCCCGCGATGCCGAGATCGCTTGCCTCCACTCGCGAGGGATCGCGCCGCCCGCCTGCGGAGCCGCAGGTGAGCACGCGTCGCCCGAGGCGGCGGCATTCGTGGATGAGGTGCGCCTTGATGGACATCCGATCCACGCAGTCCACGACGAAGTCGAACGGTGGCGCGAGCAGTTCGTCTGAGTTTGCCTTCGTGTAAAAATCCGCGTGCGTCTCGATGCGGCACGATGGCGAAATGAGTCCCACGCGTTCGGCCATCACACTGACTTTCGGTCGGCCAACGGTGTCCGTCAGCGCTGGGAGCTGGCGGTTGATGTTTGTCACGCACACGTCGTCTGCATCCACGATCGTCAGCGCGCCGATGCCTGTTCGCGCGAGTGCCTCCACGACCCACGATCCCACTCCGCCGATGCCGACGACGCACACGTGCGCCGCATGCAGACGCTCCATCGCAGCTTTGCCAAAAAGCCGTCCGATGCCGCCGAAGCGCGCGACGTAGTCGGCATCCAGCGCCGCATCTTGGATCGCACTGCCGTCCGTCATTTCACTGCGATGTGTGCCTCCATCCCCTCCCGCGTGATCATGTAGCGTGCGCCGCAGCGTGGGCAGCTCATGCGGATCACCGGCTCGTCGCCGAAGAGCGCATCCGCGTCCTGCTTCATCGCGGAGCGGAGCACATCCATCATGCGCAGTTCATTGCAGCCGCACTCCCAGCGGTAGTAGCGCTTCTCCAGCAGCGTGAGCGTCTCGGTCTGATCCATCGCGCGGATCGCATCGTCATCCAGCGCGTCGAACCACGCCATGTCGCAATCCGGCTGCGCGCTCACCATCACAAAATCCTCCTCGCCATGCCGGAACAGCCGCCCAGGCCGCTGCTCGCTCTGATCGTAGTAGCGCTCCACGGCGGTGAAAATATCCGCCTCCTTCAGCTCCACCACACTGCGCCGCGGCTGCGTGCCGCCGCGCACGGTGTCGCTCATGAAAAGGTGGCGTCCGTCGTTTTTCACATCCTCGGTGAACACCTGGCCGACGACTGTGCCTCGCGCATTGTCGCCGGTGACGAAGAGGTTCACGA
>JAYWEO010000213.1:0-9052 GCA_043779225.1 Prosthecobacter sp. | reverse complement strand
GCCTGCGCGCATGCATCGAGGACGCTGTGGTTCACCTGCCACGTCGCGCAGTTCAGCGTCACGGCGATTTTTTGCTCCTGCAAAAATGCCGCGAGCTTCGCCGTCTCCATGGCGTTGATCTGCACGACCTCGAAGCGGCTCTTTTTCGTGCGTTCGTGCAGTCGCTGCGCGTACGTCGTGTCCACATCGCCGAGGAAGATGCGATCGAAGGCGGCGTAGCCGTGCAGCTTTTGCCCGATGACGGAGCCCACGCCGCCCGTGCCGATGATGAGTGCGTTCGCCATGCTTCACTTTCGCCCAAGCCCCGTGCGGTGGCAAGCCGGGCGCGGCCATCCGTCATTCTCCCGGCTTACGGTGATGAGACCCGCAGCCGGACATAGCGTGAGACGACACCCGGAATGCCGATCGCCGGAAGGATGCGGAATGTGGCGGCCTCGGTCACACCGTCGCCAGTCGGCAGGGCGATCCCGAGTTGCTCGAAATTGGCGGGATCTGCGGACCACGCGGTGACGTCGGAGGAAGTCAGGATCGTGTAGGTCAACCCAGTCGCCCCGATGCGCCGACGGTAGGTGAACTCCAGGTATTCCTTCCCGTCGAGCCAACTGAAGGTCCGTTTTGTCACAGGGAGGCCGGATATTCCCGAGGCACCTGCGCTGAGGTTGAGCGCGTATTCGACGAGATTTGAAATCCCATTGTGATCCGGATCACCCGAGGGGCCGGATGCGCCCGAGGGATCTGCGGGATTCAGCCCGCGCTGCTTTTCCCAAGCATCGGGCAGACCATCGCCGTCCGCGTCGAAAGTCGGCGGGCCGGTGTAGATGATCTGCCATTGCTCGGTCCGCACATTCGGCGGCACAGCGCCGTCGCTTGTCACGACCGTGAGGGAATTGTTCCCCTGTGCGAGCAGGATGGGCGGTGCGGTCCACGTCGCAAAGCCATCGGCGCTCGTCGCTGCGGAGCCATTGACGGAGACGGAAGTGACACCGCTCAGCGCATCCGCCGCGCCGCCACTTGGGGTCACGATCGCAGCTGCCGATGAGCCTGGGAGATTCCGTGCAATCGTGGGCGGGGTGGCGTCCTGCGTTGAAGTCACGGTGGCGCTCCAGGCGCCGGGAATCGGTGCGGCTGCATTGGCGGCCCAGGTCACGGCCCAGTTTCGCAGGCGCGGCGTCACGGCGGGATCGGTCGTCGCGAGATTTGCGCGCAGACGCAGGTCGGTGCGGCCCGCGAGCGCGGCGAGCGAGCCGAGGTCTGCACCGCTCGCGAGATTCGTCGCGAGGACGGCGTTGGCCGCATCGAGCACATCCACGGTGAGCGTGGTGCCTGCCGGAGTGTCGGCGCTGAAGATGAGCTGGCCCCAATGCACCGGCGTGGCGGTGATCGTGGGCGAGACGAGCGTGCCCGCGGGCGCGGAGCCGCCGAGGCCGTTCAGGCGGAGGTTGTCAAGGCACACCCATTGCGAATCGAATGTGCCGGGCACGATGACGACCTCACGCAAGTCGATCGTGTGGACTCCCGAGTAGCCCGACACATCCACGCTTTGGTTCAACTGGATCCCGAGCGTGGTGGAATTCCAGACCGGCACGCCATCGATCCTCACCTCCGCCCTCACGCTGCCCGACCACACGCCGCTGGAGACCAGGCGCGCATCGAAAAGCAATGCCGTCGCGCCGGTCAGATCGACGATCTGCGAAACCTGCGAGGAGTCGCCGACGGCATGCGTGGTCTGGAAAAATGTGTAGAGAATCTCATACCGGGAGCCATCGGTCGGCAGCGGTGTCGCGGTGGGGTGGTCGTATTCATACGCGCCCATCTGTGGCGTCGTGGCGGTGGTCCAGGAAGTCGTCCCGCCGGTGATCCCGAGGGTGCCGATCTCGAAGCTCGGATTCTGGATGCGCCCTGCAATCGGCCCGCCGCCAGTAATGGCGAGCACGATGCCCGTGCTGTCCGCGACGACATTGTTCGGTGTGCCTGCCGTGAGATCCGCCGCGGTCGTCTGCGACCAGGAATTCAGCGTCTCCAGCGGGATGCGCGCACGGGTGCGATAGTGGTATGGCTGACCCTCGGCGAGACCGGCAAAGGTGTGCGCGAGCCCCGCGATCCAGCCGCTGCTTTGCGCACCGGAGAATGCGGGATTGGCCGCCCTTTCCACCTCGTAGGCACCGGCATTCGCAGCCGGGAGCCAGGCGATCGTATTCGAGGTGCCGCCGGTGAAAGGCGGCTCTGGCTGGATGGCTGGCGCGGGCGGCAGCACGTCGTGAGTGAAAGTCACATTCGCCGTGCCGTGCCCGGTCGTGATGTTTTTGAAAGTCAGTGTGATTTCGTAATGGCCCAGCGCGAGCAGCGCGGCGAGGGCATCCGGGAAAATGGTGGCCGTCGCACTGCCGCCGACCGCGAGTGTGCCGCCTGTGGATGAGGCACCGAGCCACGGCGGGAGATTTGTGAGCGTCCAATCGAGCGGCGCGTCGCCATTGTTGCCGAGCGTGTAGCTGCCACCGCTTCCGCTCACAGTGAGATTCCCGTGAGGGATCACGGTGAAGCTCACGCTGCGGGTCGTGGTGCCGATGCCATTCGTCGCATTCGTGAAAGTGATCGGGTCGGCAAAGGAACCCGAGGCGAGGCTGTAGGCGGCCGTGTTCAGCGATGCGGTGACATTCACCGAGCCGCCGACGGCGATCGTGCCACCGGTGGCGGAAAGATTGAACCAAGGCGCTGCCTTTGTCGCGGTCCACGCGACCGGCCCATTGCCCGGATTCGAAAGGACGTATGTCTGGGACACCGGGCTGAACGGGCCGCCTCGCGGTCCGGCTGGCGTCCATCCCGTCGCCGGAGTGACGGTGATCGCGGGCGCATTTACCACGGTCAGATTGATCGGCACGGAGATCTGCGGCCTGAGCGGATCATTCGAACTCACGATCAGCGTGCGGGTGTAGCTGCCCGGGGTGAGGCCGGCGGTGCTGATCGTGAGCGTGACATTCTGCGTGGCTCCGCCGGCGATCGTGCCGCTGGCGGGATTTGGCGCCACCCAGTCCGGCGTGGCGACGGCATCCAGAAAGGCCGTCATGATGGCTTGCGTGGCGGTGTTGTCGATGTAGCTGCCGCCGGTGCCCGCATAGAGGACATGATAGATGCGCGTGACGCCGGTGAGGCTAGTCACGCGATGGAAATCGTCATTCGTATTCGTCGTGACGGTGTGCGTCACGGTGCCATTGTCCGGCACGATGATGATGTGATTCACAGAAGGATCGCCGGCGGAATAGACACGCTTCACGAAGCCGCGGTAAGTCGTGCCATCGCGCACGACGGTGAGCACAGAGCTGTCGGTCGCACCGCTGCCGTCGGCCCCGAGGTCGCCGGTGATTTCGAAATGGCCGAGCCCGTTCACATCCGCCGCAAAGACGAACAGGCCGTCGTATTTCCTCGTGAAGTACTGCCCGCCCGTGCCGAGGAACGCGTTCGCCGTGATCAGGTTGTCGGAATAGGGCAGGAAACTCCCGATGCTTGTGCCGAGGAAGTTGCCGCCATCGTACATGTCGTTGCCACCGTCGCCGATGTTGTTGCCGATCGCGCCTTCGGTGAACGCGTAGCGGCCCGGGATCACTGCGCGCACGAGGCCGCTGTTGAGGTTGAGATTTGCGAGCACAGCGGCCAGCGCGGGCGGCGCAAGGGAAGGGGGTGCCTCGGATGCAGTGCGCTGCACCGCATGGATCTGATCCGGAGTGGATCGAGGCGCGGCGGATTTGTCCCCGGCGACTTGGGCCGCGCCTTTGAATTCCGGGCCGGTGATCATTTCCCCGCGGACGGACGCGGCGGTGGCAATGCTCCATGTCAGATTTCCAGTGCCGGCATTGCCAAGGGTCAGGACTGCAGTGGTCGTGGAATTCTGCGGAAGGCTGATCGTGAAACTCGCCGGAGTCGCGGAAATGGTCGGCGGGACTGTGAGTGCGAACACGCCGCTGTTCGATGTGGCGGCGCCATTCGTCGCCGTGAGGCGCACGTTCGTCCCGGCCTGAGCCACGGCTACATTGCCCGTCCACACGCCATTCGTGAACGCCGTCGTCGCGGACGGGCTGGCCGTGAACGGGCCGCCTGTGCCCGTCGCTCCCAGCGTCGCGGTGCCGGCAAATGTGGGAATGGTCACGCCGTTCAAATCCTGCGCCGTGATGGTGACGCTGAACGGGACATTCACCGACTGCGCCGCTGCAATCGTGCTGAATCCGAAATGATGGAGTTCATTGTCCAGCACCGTGGTATTCGCGGTCGCGCTCGTGAAGGTCGCGGCACTGGCCGTGATGGTGACGGCCTGCGAGCCGTCGGCCAGCGTGTCATCCACACCGGTCACGACAAAAATAGCGCTCGTGGAACCCGCCGGAATCGTGACGCTCGCTGGAACGGTGAGCTGCGCGGTGTTCGACGATGAAAGGTTCACGAGCAACGCCGTCGTGACCGTGCCGGAAATGGACACAGTGCCCGTTCCGGTCGTGCCCTCGGTCACGGAGACAGGAGTGGTCAGCGCGAGGCTGCGGCTTTCGTCATCCGTCACCTGGAGAGTCGCGTTTGCGCCCGTCCATCCGGCCAGGCTTGCGGTGATCGTCGCGGTCTGCGTGCCGTCGATGATCGTGTCGTTCACCGGGGTGATTGGAAAGGTCGCCGTCGTCCTTCCGGGCTGGACCGTCACACTCGCCGGCACCTGCGCAGCGGTGGTGTCGCTGGAGGAAAGTGAAACAGTCAGCGCAGTCAGCGGGGCGACGCTGAGTGTCAGAGCGCCAGTCACGCCGACTGCATTTTCCGCCACGCTCACCGGCACTGAGAGCGACAGTGCGCCGCCGTCGTTGTCCACGATCTGGATGGCCGCGCCTGTCTCCAGATAGCCCGCAGCCACCGCGGTGATCACGACATTCTTCGGCCCGTCCACGTACGGATCATCGAGCACCGTGAGCGGGAAGGTCGCGGATGTCTGCCCCGCGGGGATCGTCAGTGTGGCTGGCACGGTGACCTTTGCCGCGGACTTCGAGGTGAGGCTCACGACCAGGTTGCTCCCGAGCGCAGCCGGGATTGTCACGCTGCCGCTGATGACGCCCCCGCCTTCGTTCGCCTGCGCGGGAAGCACCAGCGTCAGCGCGCTCGCCGGTGCCGACGCCGCGACGAGGATGTCGTCAATCGCGATGCCATCCGTCGCGATGCTGTAGTTGTCGTACTGGTTGAAGCGGATCTTGAAAGTGCCGTTGTACGCGATGGCGCGGGCGGCGATCGCGGCATCGAGATCCACGCTGAACTGCGCCCAGTTGTTCGTGATCGTCGGCGAACGCAGCGACTGCACCTCCCACCAAGTCGTGCCGTCCGCGCTCATCGCCACGCCATCGAAGTCCGCCCCGCCGGTGAAAGGAGCCGTCGGCGGCCCGTGCGGATCGTCGTCGAACATCTTGGCCCAGAATGTGAGCACGACGCCCGTGCGGCCCGCGAGATTCAGCGTGAGCGTCGCCTCGTTGCGCGCATAGCTGCCGCTGCCGGTGGCCTCATCCATCGTCATGTGCCGCAGGCCGCCGTGAGGGCCGTTGAGGTTCGAGTCGATCATGTGGAAGCCGCCCGTGCCCGTGACCGTCCAGTACGCGGGATTCAGGATTCCGCTCTCGAAATCCTCGGCGAACACCGTGGCGGTCCCGCTCGGTGCGGTCGCACTCGTGACCGCGAATGCATTCGAGTCGCCGGTGATCGCACCCGAGGTCGCGCGCAATTTCACCGATGCACTCGTGTATGGCAGGCTCACCGCGCCGGTCCACACGCCTGCCGTGAATGCTCCCGTCGTGGCGGGATTCACCGGCAGCGCGCTCGCGCCAGTCGGAGCGGAGAGTGCGACGGCATTGGCGATCACGCGATCCATGCCGGTGCCGATGGTGTAAAAATCCGTGCCCACGAGCACCACGCGCCCGGCGCCGACGTCGCGGCTGATCACGACCGCCTCGGTCGCGGAAGTCTGGAGCGAGACCGTCCCATTCGTCGTCGCATAGGTGTGGAGATACTCGCCGGTGAAAGGGGTCGCGACGTTCGCATTCAGCGGCGTGTCGGCGGGTTTCGTCACCATTGCGGAATTCGGGAAACTCACAGGAGTGAGGTTGAGCAGGCCGCTGTTCGTGAGCAGCAGGTGCTCCGATGTCGAATAGGAGCACACGATGATCGTGCCGCCGCCGTTGACGAAAGTATTCAGCACGCCTGTCCATGCCGTGCCGATGCTCCCGAGCGTGGCGCTGTCGCTGGTCTCCTGCTCGACGATGAGGAACACATTCTTGCCCGCGAGCAGCCCGGCGAGAGTCGCGGCGTCGGTGGTCGTCGTCGCGGTCTCGTGGTAGTTCGTGAAGAAAGTCGAGATCGCGGCCTTCGTGTTCACGTATTCCCCGGTGGCAGTGGTGTCGGCAAAGGCGGTCCACGTCAGGATTTCGACATTGATCGCCAGCGGCGAGGAAAGTGCAGCCGTGCCCGTATAGGTCGGCACCGCGTTGCCCGCGATGTCCGCGGCACGGAGGGTCGCGGCAAACGGCGCATCCACCGATTGCGGCGACGCGATGGGGTCCCACGCAAAGTGATGCAGCGCCCCGGCTGTCACGTTGAACGCATTGCTCACGCCGCTGTGCCCGCCTGCGTCCGCAACGGTGAGCACGACCCCCGTGCCAAATGCCCCGAACGCGACATCCCCCGTCTTCACGCCATTCACAAAACCAATCGTGCTCGCAGGCGTCACAGGAACGCTGGCGCTTGCGCCGTCCGCGGCCGTGAAATTCACCGGCTGATCAAAGTTCGTGATCGGCGCGTTGCCGACATCCTTTGCCGTGATGGTGATGCTCACCGCTGCATTGCGCAGCACCGGCCCCGCGATCGGCGTGATGACGAAATGATGCGCATCATTGTCCGCCACGATCATCGTGCCCGATCCGCCCGTGAAGCCCGCGGCGCTCGCGCTGATCGTCACCGTCTGAGCGCCGTCTGAGAGTGCGTCATCCACAATCGTGATTGCGAAATTTGCAGAGGTCTGCCCGGCTGGAATCGTCACGCTCGCAGGCACCGTCGCCTCGGAGGTGTCGTCCGACGCCAGCGGGATCGTGAGCGGCACTGAGAGCGTGCCATTGATGCTCACCGTCCCGGTGCGCGGCGTGTCGCCTTCACGCGCAGTCGTCGGGATTGCGACACTCAGTGCCGTGGTCTCATTGTCCTGCACGGCGACCGTCGCGCTGCCGCTGGTCCAGTTCGCAACACTCGTGGTGATGGTCACATTGCGGGTGCCATCGATCCGCGTGTCGTCCACGACTGCGACTGGAAAAGTCGCGCTGCTCTGCCCCGCAGGCACGGTGACAAATGCGGGCGGCACGAGTTCACCCGTGTCGCTGCTCGCAAGGCTCACGCGCACGGCCGCACCGGCCACCGCGCTGAGGCTCACCGTCCCGCTCAGATCCGGTGCGCCCTCGATCGTGGTCGCGGGCAGTGAGAGCGAAATCACCGCCGTCTCATCGTCCTGCAGGGCGACGGTGCCGGAGGCATTTGCAAATGTCGCCGCCGTCGCGGTGATCGTCACCGTGCGGGTGCCGTTCAGCAGTGTGTCATTCATTGGTGTGACCGGGAAGGTGACGCTCGCCTGCCCTGCCGGGATGATCACCGAGGCCGGAACGCCGAGGCCGGCAGGCAGGCTCGATGAGAGCGCCACTGTGAGATTCGAGGCCGGTGCGGGATTCGCGGTGATCGTCGCGGTCGCCGGCGCGGCATTTTCATCCAGCGCCGCGGGCAGTGTGAGCGCGAGGCTGTTGTTGTAGATGCGCGCGACGAGGATGTCGTCGAATGCGAAGCCATCCGTCGGGATCGTGAAGTTGTCGTAGTGATTGAAGCGGATCTTGAAATTGGAAGTGTACGACAGCCCGTGCGCGGCGAGTGCCGCATCGAGATCCACCGTCAGTTGCTGCCATGCGGCGCCGAGCGAACGCAGCGGCTGGACCTCATGCCAGTTTGCCCCGCCGTCCGCGCTGATCGCGACGCCGTCAAAGTCCGCGCCCGTCGAGGGGAACGGCGACGGTGGAGGGCCGTCCGGCTCATCGCTGAACATCTTTGCCCAGAACCGGAGCGTGAGATTTTGCCGGCCTGCGAGGTCGAGCGTGAGCGTCGCCTCATTGCGCGCGTAGTTGCTGTCCAGGCTGGAATCCATCGTGAGATGCTGCGCGCCGCCGTGCGGGAGATTCGCCGTCGTGAGCAGCGTGCGGTGCGGGCCGGTGCCCGTGACGGTCCATTGCGGCCCGAGGGTCGCGCCCTCGAAATTTTCCGCAAACACCGCCTCCATGAACGGCTCCGCCGTGAGGCTCACGCTGCGCTGCTGCGCGAGTCCGCTCGTCGTATTCGTGAAAGTGAGCGTCGCCGTGTAGGTGCCCGAGGTCAGTGAGTTCGCCGAGGCATTCAGCGTCGCGATCACGGTCGTGTTTGCGCCTGCGGCGAGCGTGCCGGACGTCGCGCTGAGATCGAGCCAGGGCTGATTGTCCGCGGCGGTCCAGTTCAGTGGCGCGGCACCGCTGTTCACGAGCAGAAAGCTGTGCGCCGCCGGGGTGAACGGCCCGCCGATCGTGCCAGTGCTCGTCGCGACCGTGCTCGGCGTCACGCCGAGATTGTCCGGGATGTCATAGTTTTCCACCACGCCTGTGCTCGTGGCGGACGAGGGCGATGTGGCGTTCGCACCCATGCCGCGTTTGGCAAATGCAGTCCACAGTTCGCCGCGATTTGCGCCGCCGGTGAAGACGGCATCCGCCTGAAGGATCGCATCGCGCGCCTGGAGAAAATTCGGGTTCGCCGGCGCGAGTTTCATGCCGTCGGTCACCAGACGCATCGCGAGATCATTGCCCGCGGTCGAGCCGTGCATGGCGATGAGGTTGGCGCGCACGTCCCAAAGCGCCACGCACCACACTTCGCCCTGGCCGTGAACTTCTGACGGATCGCCATTCGACACGCCGTAAAGCGGACTCACCGGCACGCCGCTGTGCGCGCTCGCCTGCGACGGATCGATGTCCTTGAAAGTGAGCGGATT